>JAYEIZ010000084.1:0-14687 GCA_034660355.1 Nanobdellota archaeon | reverse complement strand
GAGATTAAGAGAAGAACAAATTGGTTTAAATCATTTCAAGCATTGAATGGGGCTAAAGCATTTTTTGGATTATTCTTTTATCATTTCAACCTAAACTATCCCAACACAGAATAGTTGACTTTGCCCTTTTTAACAGATTTCTTTTCCTTCTAAAGCTCGGTTTCTTAAACGCCACCTTAGTTTCCAGTCTTTGTCTTCATCGTAGCCATGAAATTCTCTTTTCTTTTCGTCATAAGGGGACCCTTCTTCGTGAATCCATTCTTCCTTTTCTTTGTCATATACCATTTCATAGGATAGTTTATAATTGGCTCTTTTCCAGTTTTTTGTTATTTCCTCTATACAATCATCTATTTCTTCATCTCTTTGTATGTATTTTAGCCTTAGTTTTCTTCTCTCTTTCGTGTCTTTTATTATGTTGATCAGTTCTGATTTTCCGGATTCTTGATGTATTTCAAACTTCATAAGGTTCTTGTATGGCGATTCTGTGTTTTGTTTGTTGTTTTCTATTGTATATGTTTTTAGTTTGTATGAGTTTTCTTCTTCACTTACAGCTATGTAGCTAGCTAATACTAGAATAATAAGTGCAATTATTGCTGAAAATATGTATTTCATCTTACCCCCACAACCTAGAAGAATTAATATGAGTTTTTAAATATGTCGGGAATATAGCGATAATAAGAAATAGCCCCAGGCAGATTCGAACTGCCGTCAGCTTTAGTTTGTGGTTGGTGGTAGGTAGTTAGTGGTTCAACAGATTTCCCGGATTCGAACCCATGTGTCGAACTCATGTTTACCACCTCATTTAGTTTTCTTCTATTATCAGCTTTGTTTTAGCAATGACTTTTTTAGCCAATTCAAGCTGTTCATTATAGAGATCGTCTTTTAATGTAAGGCTAGTCCCATATTGGTGCTGTTCCCTCACTTCAACTGTTGTATGTTCTTTTGTTTTTTCTACATCTAAAGAGGAGATACTATCCAATAAGCCCTTATCAAACTCTATTTTCTCATCCTCAATTAAGCTATTAATTAAAGCAAAAGTACATTCTTGGTTTCTTGATTCGTAACCGAATTTAGCAGCAATCGCTAATAAACAATGATACATAGCATAAAATACAGTACTTGCGCTTATATCTGAATAATTTCCTTCTTTAAGGTATATTGTTGCATTAAGATAATGATCTGCTTTATTGACGTGTTCTGTAGCTTTTTCTTTGTTAGGATTTGCTTTTACCAAACCTCGATGAGTATCAGAATCTTTCAGTTCTTTTTCAGCTTTTCTCAAGCACCATTCAACTTTATTCTTTGCGTGGCTCATTTTTCAATTAAGTTGATTAGTTTGTCCTCCCCAAAAGCAACAATGCCCTTTATAGCACTTAACAAAGCTTTATCTTCTTTTTTTATATTCACTTTAACATCCTTTTTTGATTGGTACATAGGGTGTAATCTCTTGATATTTATAAGATTAATGCTATCTACTTCTTTCTTTAGCTTTGAAAATCTCTTTTGGTTTGTAACTAATAAAGCATCTATATCATTAGCTTCTTTTTTCCTTATAACAGAACCGAATAATATTCCCATATCAGCATTTTTTATTTTCCTTAATTCCTTAACCCACACTTTAACATAAGCAGGAGCTTGTTCAGCTTCTCTCCTTAATAGGAATCTTATATACTCTTTTGCATAGTTATTTGTCATATTTATCTGATATATCCTAGCTTTTCCTATTTGTTTTGATTTTAGTATGCCCTCTTTTTCTAGCCTCCTAGCTATCTTAAGAGCACCCATAGGGCTAATCCCTAAATGCTGCGCCATATTACTCGCATTATAGTCTTTTTCTGGACTTTTGAAAACGCTTAATATAAAAATCATTTCATTATTTGTTATATCATCCATTTAAACTCACAGTTTATATATATAAACTACTAGTTTAAATACTTTTCGGTTTTTGCCTGACCATTTTGTCGGCTCCAACAAAATGGTCCCCCTCACATCTTAACCATATTGCTGACGTCAGCAAAATGGTCACGTAATTTCAACTGTCCGATTTTATCGTACATTTGAACATGGTTCCAAAGGAATGTGACAAATTGTCCCCGCCCTATGATCTATGTGGTTTGCAGTTATTGGATACTCTACTCTCCAAAATACTTCGAAGAAAAGGCAAAAAGTCAATAGGACGCCTTAAGGGTCCAGGGTATCCTCTTTTATGCACGCTCCGGGATTTACATATCTGTCTTGATATAGCCTCCGATTAAGTGAGTAGTCAGTAGTTGGTGGTATGTGGATAACCGACTACTAACCACAAACCAAAAAGAATAGCCCCAGGCAGATTCGAACTGCCGTCAGCTTTAGTTTGTGGTCGGTGGTAGGTAGTTAGTGGTTCAACAGATTTCCCGGATTCGAACCCAGGTGTCGAACTCATTTGTACCACCTCATTTAGTTTTTATTACTTTTTTTATATTATTGAAAAATGTCCTGGCATGATCTAAAGACTCATCTGCAGGATCTTTATTAGCTTGAGGTATTGTTTCATAAGTAAAATGCCCTCTTTTCCATTTTTCATCTTTAAAAATCTGTAATAATTGGTCTGCTTTAACTATCATCTTTTTGTAAATAGTAAGCAAGTTGACATCTAAAATTCCAGTATCGACAAAAGTTTCTTTGAATTTATCAAAATTTTTCTTATGAACTTCTGGAGAGCTTGTTTTAATGTCTTTTGTTAGCAAAATTGCTTTAGCAGAGTAAAAGATAGAATAATATGAGTGTGAGATTACTGAGCTATAAAATGTAATATCTGATGGAAGCTTAAAGTTTTCCTTATCTTCTTGGTTTTCACTTAATCTCTTTACAGTTTGCGCTAATAAAATCTCGTTATTTGCCCTATTCAGATAAATTTCAACCATTGAATCCATTTTCCATAGCCTCAAAAATTACTCTATAATAAGCTTCTGTTCCATATAATATTAAGTTATTTTTAACTGTTTCCTTTCCATAGTTGGATTTTTTATCTGTTAGCATTTGCATAAATTCAGATTCCTTAAAAACATATAAATGTATTGGTGGAATGTTGCTGTCACATAAATGCTTTAATTCAGCATAAATCTTTTTTGAGTCCTCTTTACATAAAATAACAACATCTATATCAGATTTTGCTGTTTGTTTGTTATTTGCATAGCTTCCTGTTATTATAAAAGTAAAAAAATTAGTTGGTATTTTATTCATTAATTCTTCCATATCTCTATATGAAATTTGTTTTTTCTGCCATGATTCATATTCTATAGAGTTTGCTGAATTGATTATTGCTTTTGTGTTATTGTTTAATGAATAAATAACAACATTTCCTGCATTTTCTTGCTTTAAGATGCCTTCTTTAACAAAATTCTTTAATGTATTGTAAACATAACTTTCTGACTTGCTTTTGGAGATTTTTTTTATATCTTTAAAAGTAAATCTCTTCCAAGGCTCTTTTGCAAATATATTCAATATTTTATAAGTTTTCTTTAACATTTTAATCCTAATTTTAGGTTTATCTAATCCTAAATATAGGATATATTTAAATGTTTCGTTTTTACTTTTAGAAGTATTATAAGTAATTAAAAGTATTTAGAAGTAAAGTTGAAAATCCGTTCCTGACGTCACTCTCACATTTTCAAACTGAAAAAATTATCACGCTATTTCACTAAAAAATCCTTCGGATTTTTTGTGCCCCGTTCACTACGTTCAAGGGCTTCTGGGCTCGCTCTCCTGTTTGTGTCAAAATGCTTCGCATTTTTTCCAGATTAGTCTTTCCTTCGAAAAGATAATCTTTCAAGTGGCTATTTATGCTACAGCTTACGTCATTCCATTCCTTCAGCCTACTTCTAAATCTCATTACATAGCTCCCACTCACGGAAAAATTAAGAATTTTTCCTAGTTTAGTAAATTATTTCATAATTTATAAACCAAAACAAACGGACTTCCGCTCGGAACAAATTTTTTCTTACGAAAAATCGGTTCAATTTTTTCTAAATCGGCAAGTGAAAGGGAATCTGGGTGTTGGGATTAGTCAAATCTCAACTATAAAATGCACTTTTTGACCGATTTCTAAATAGCAGGATCTTGATAGCGACTTAACTAAGGGTTTAATACCCTCAAACCTAGTTAAATCTCGCCTCTTTTTCTCGCTCCGAAATTTAGCTAGTTATCTTATAATCACCGCCTTCACTTGCTGTGTGAATATTACTCACCTAGGCATTGTATGAACTTATTGAGCATCTTTCCAATTGATTGTAGTTGTTCGTTAAATGCGTTAAAATTGCAGATATCTATGTAGTCTAGGTCTTTAGCTAGCAAAAGGAAGTGTTCTATCTCTTTTATAGACCCAAAGCTAAAATAAAGGGTTCTTACAAAGTCCTTATTGCTCTTCCTGCCAGCTCCTTCTGCGATATTTGCGCCAATTGATGATGATGCTCTTCTTATCTGTTGTATCATTCCAAACCTTTCATCTTTTGGGAAATCAGCTGTTAATTTATAGAGGTCTAATGTAAGTTGGCGTGCTAGTTTCCAAACTTCTAGTTTCTTAAAGTCTTGAGTCATCTGAAGAAACCCCTATTTTCACATCTACCACATATCTTACAGGTTGTAATTACATTCCCATGAAAGTCTGTTCCATAATCAAATGGATCAAACTCACAGGTATGTCCAACCAAAAGTCTTTTATGTATCCCAGAATTATCTCTACTCTGGGAACTACTTTGTCCTTCCGAGGCCATTTTAGTTCTCCGAGCCTTAGGTGTTTACGCACCTTTGGCTCAACTTATTTTTCCATATCTTTATTCATATATCTCTCTAATCTTCTAGAGATCGTAACATCATTGTCCTCACAGTATTTCTTGTATTTTTTCAAAACTTTCTCGTCGATAGTTATTGTTAGTTTTTTTCGTGTCATTCGTATTTATACGTATATGTAAGTGTAGCAACTATATAAACTTTTCGGTGTTTTAATATATAGTTTAGAGTGTGTTTGTCGTCGAGAAATTAGTGATTTTTTTGGACAATAAATAAGGCAAAAACCCCCTCTTTGCTCTTCATTCCAAACCCAGCAAGAACTAACTGGCTAACCTATTTCCCCCCATTATTAGTAGACGTGCCTCTTCTCAGTGTTTGTGCAATACTAGCAAAATTCTAAAATGGATAGTGAGCCCTTGCGAACGGATTTTAGAATTTTGTCGGCAATTTGGTACAAAATCATGTTGTAAAGCAAATAATATAAACTACCTTTAATTCTCTTTCCCTATGCGCATAAAAGATATTTCAAAAGCAAACAGGCCAAGAGAAAGGTTAGAAAAAAACGGAGTTCATGTGCTTTCAGATCCAGAGCTTCTTGCTATAATATTCAAAACAGGCAATAAACAGGAAAATGCTATTGAAATGAGTGATAGGCTGATTACAAAATATGGACTTAATAAACTAAATGAATTATCACTAAAAGAACTCCAAGAAATAAAAGGAATTGGTCCTGCAAAAGCAATGCAAATCAAAGTTTTGTTTGAGTTTAATAAAAGGCACAATTTATCCCAGAAGTATGGAAAATCAATTAAATCAGCAAAAGATGTTTTTGAATATTCTTTTCAAAGATTACTGAATGATAAAGAATATTTTATGGTTTTGCACCTTGATTCCAAAAACAGGGTGATTAAAGACGAAACTGTTTCTACAGGTACCCTTAATAATTCATTAGTCCATCCAAGGGAGATATTCAAATCTGCGATAAAAGAAAATGCAAACTCAGTTATTTTAGTCCATAATCATCCTTCTGGTGATCCTACCCCTTCAAGTGAAGATAAGGAGATAACTGAAAGATTGTTTGATGCAGGAGAATTGTTAGATATCAAAGTATTGGATCATGTTATAATTGGAAAAGGGGAGTATTTTAGTTTTAAAGAAAATTAATGTTTCATCTGCTTGATTATTCTCTGCATTTTATCCTCTTTATGCATTTCGGCATACAAGTATGCTTCGTCTCTTGTACCTTCTGTAATTAGTATCTTTACATCTCCAATATTGCTTCTGCCTGTTCTTCCCTTTCTCTGAATGCCCCTAATCTCAGAAGGAATGGGCTCATAAAAAATAACCAGATTTACATCAGGTATATCTATACCTTCTTCAGCAACAGAGGTTGCAATCAAAACATTTATTTTTCTGTTGACAAATTTATTAATTATCTCCTCTTGCTCTTTTTGATTCATGCCTTTCCTTCTTGCCTGCTTAGCTTGACCGACAAACCTGTGAAAATTAACATGGCCAATTGTTTTTAATGTTTCTTCAATAGAATCTATGGTATTTCTGTACTGGGTAAATATCAGGATAAGTGAATCCTGTTCTTCTCTAAATTGTTTTTCTACTTCATTTTTTAATAAGGGCAGTTTAGGATGCGATATTTCCCTATGCTTTTCAGCAAGCTCCAACGCCTCTTTAAGCAGTTTATGGTTAAAAAACATCTTTTCAGACCTAGAAAGCTTGTTTTTATCATTAAATTTCTCAATATACTTCATAAAAGCGTCAGTTCCCTGAGTTTCAACTAACTCAAGGCAATGGTATGTCTGCAATAATACTGCTTGATTAACATAAGTAGCAAAAGCATAAGGGCTTCTTCCAAAGCGCTTCTTAATGCTCATTCTTGCTCCAAGAATATCTTTCTTTGAGATATAATTTGGTTTTTTATAAGTAAGAATTCCTAGCCTATTAAGTTTTGAAAGCTTCTCAAGAAATAAATCATGCAATGGCTTTTGGATTTTCCTAAGCTGTTTGTCCATTGGGACTTTAATCCATTCAAGCTTAATATCTTTTATATGATCTTTTACATCAATATCTTCCCTTGTCCTGCTTTCAATGTTCCTAATCTTAATGTTTTCCAATGTCTGCCTAATTTTCTTTTTTCTGGAGCCTGGCGAAGCAGTTAATCCAAGAATTAAGCCCTTAAAATTCTCTGCAATGCCCACATAAGCATAGTTCTCTACAGCTTTGTGCATTTCATCAAAGATTATTAAGCTGACTTCTTTAAGATTATAGAGTTTCTTGTCCAAATCATTTTTTATTGTCTGTGGTGTTGATACAATTACAGCTGCCGAATCAAATAAGCCTGCCCTTTTTTTCTGCGGAATGCTTCCGCTGAGCATAACAGCCTGGTTTTCGTTAATATTAAGAAATTCTTTGCAGTTCCTGTAATGCTGCATCACTAGCGGCTTAGTTGGGGCAAGAAAAAGAATCTTCCTTGGCAGGATTTCAGCCATAACAAGAAAGGCAATTATTGTCTTTCCAAGCCCTGTAGGGAGAATCACAGCAGTGTTTTCGTGAAAGCAGTTTTTTGCAATAGTCGTTTGGTATTCTTTAGACAATATTGTATTGTCCTTAATATTCTTGTGTTTAATATATTTATTTCCAGTATTGTATTCGGGCGTATCTTCCCGAAACATAAATAATTTTGTTTGAGCCATAAAATTGATTAATTATAATCTGGGATATTTCAATTCAAATCATAACTCCAGCACGTTTTCATAAAATTTTTGAATCTTTCAGGCTCTAACTTCTCTGCCTTATCCAGATATTCCTGATAGTTATGTTTTCCCATGAAGTAAGCTAACTGCGCTGTTGATACTAGATTATCAAAACGCTCTTCAAATTCTAAAGACTTCTTAAACGCTTGCATTGCTTTCCTCTCATTCTTATTAAAGAGGCGCAGTCCAAGCAGATAATATGCTTCCCAATGCTCAGGCCATTTTTCTTTAATTGAATTAATCAAGTGTAATGACTCCTTGTTTCTACCGATCTGGCCTAAGGCTCCTGCTTTAATAAGCATTGCATCACGATTATTTTCATCCATATCCAGGATTTCATCGCAAATCTTAATCGCCTTTTTGTCATCGCAGCTTACATTCCTGTGGTGCCTTGCTTTGTCCAATAATTCAAATATTTTCATTTCTTGCTCAGAAAATTTATCTCCATCATCCATTTCAGTTTCATCTGCTTTTTTCTCTTTTAGATTAGATTTAAACATCTCATAATGGCGCTTAAGCCTTTCAATAAATATATTATCATTAATCAATAAGTCATTAAAAAGCCTTAATACTTCATCTGAATATCTGCTCTGAGCTGCTTCAAGTTGGAGGATTGGTCCTTTAAGATCATCAGCCAAATCAGGATCGCCCTCCATCCATTTCTCGTAGAACTTAGGGGATTCCCACCCATAGCCGATAGTTGCTATTCTTTTATTCTTATGGATGACATTGATAAAAGCCCTTCTGCAGTCACATGAATGATCATTACAAAAACTTTCCGCAAAAAAGAATTCACCAGGTGGAAGATCATAAGGGGATTTCTTATTCAAAGTTACACATCTAGTCTCTTTTTTCGCAATGTCGCCAAACTTTAAGGCAAATAGTTCCATCATCATTTTTTATCACCTATTTGAAATTTTTAAAAAAATTTCTAAGAGGTGCCAGAAAACTTCGTTTTCTCAGCACCTTTTATCTTTTTAGTAATCTTTGAAGGGCACTTTTCAGTATTTGCAGTTTTTTGCTGTTCTTTGTTTAGTTTAATTGTTTTTGGCATTTATCTTTCACCAAGTTCGTAAGGTTCATGATATTTAAGGTCGTATTTGTCAAGTATTTCTACCATTTTTCTTACATCATTTTTATTTGCTGAAAAGAATAGCATACTAGGATGGACGCATGCATAAAAATTATCGCCTAAAAAAGAATAGCTTACACACAAGTCATCATCATAAAAATCACCATTTCTTTGTTCAAGCAGTATCAAGTTTTCTTTTATTTTTTCTAAATCCATGTTAAAAGATTTCTCAATTTCTCCATCATAGGTTCTGACAACTTTAAGTTTTTGCTTACCGACAAACTCAAAGAATGCTTTTATAGTGTCATCATGGTTTTGATCCTTTTCAAATGAAACATCTTTCATTTCAATGTAATGGTTAAATCCCAGTGCTTTTTCTAGAATTCTATCTTTTTGTTTATTCATAACGTTCAACCAACTTCTTGTTAAATAATAATCCTTAAAAATACTGCTATCTTTCATTTCATCCAAAATAACTCCAAAGATGTCCTTTCCAGCATTTTGGTTAATAGCTTCTTCAAAAGCAGATTTTAGAGTTTCAGAATCTACATCACCTTTTTTTCTTTTTATCCTTGCCTTAAGGAATAATGCATGATATGATCTTGGATTAGCTGATAATATATTATTAATGTATTTCTCAGCTTCTTTAAGATTGTTGTCAAATTCGTAGCTTACTGCCTTTTCTAAAAGATGTTTCTCATCTATTTCTTTTTTGTCATTATCTTCAATTGATTCCTGGCTTTGATATTCTGCCACTGGAACAGGACCACCACCATGTCCTAACTCTTTCATTATGTCATGGTACTCTATTTTGTCAAACTCAATACTTCCATTGAGGTTACTCTCGATGATTTTTCTAAAATCCTTTAAAGTCCCCTTTGTTTTTGCTTCTAACTTTAGAATATTATCTTTGATTGTTGCACTGCCCATAACTTGTTTTGCTCCAGGAACATTGTCAGAATTAATTCCCAATCTGTCATATGATCCCTAAGATTTTGATTTTTCCGCTTTAAGGCTTTGAATCTCTTATATTCCTTAACCGTTTTGTCGAATGTGGCTTTTGAAATCTCATTAGTGAGTATTGCGAACTCTTTCTGCTCTTGAATGCCTCTGCTTTCCCATTCATCAGTTAAATCTTGCCTTATTGCTATTCCCCTTAGTCTTTTGTCTACCCATTCTTTTGGGTAGCCTTTAAGCTCATAATATTCCTTCACTCTATCTTGAGCAAGTTCTGGATTTTCTATTTCATCAATTCTTTCTTTTCCCACCTGAGCAAGCCACTGCTTAAAAGGCTCTGCTTTCCTTGATGGTATTGATTGGATAAGCCTAAAGGCATTTTTAGTGTTCACACAGTCTGCATACCTCATTTTTCCATCTTTTGCAGGCATTTTCAAACCGTGACAAATTGTCACGAGTTGCGGCTCTCTTTGTTTTAGCTTTCTCCAGTAAGCTAATTCGTCTTTACTGTCTGTTAAAACTGCAATAATATCCGAAACTGAGTAATGCCATTCCTCATTATACCAGATTCTTCGGATTTTTTTATCCTGAAAGACAATTAAGGATTTATTGTTTGATTTCATTTTATTCTTCCAATTCTTCAATAAAATCTTTAAAAGCCTTCTCTAATGACATCATCTTTTCAACCATTTTATACTGAAGGTCATTCCATGATTCTTGGTTTTTTAATCCTACTTCTTCAAATTTGTATCCAATTCTGCAGGCTCTTTTCTTGGATCTTTCATTTAGTGATAGTTATATCCTCTGTTTTATAAATATTTCCACTTAAATCATCAGAATTATCGTCAAAAATCCAAAACCATTAAATCTAAAGAATTATTTCTTTCTTAACCCAACTCTAACTAATTCACTTTTAGTAATAAACTTGTCAAGCAATTTCATCAAATCTCCATGTAGCTCTCCCTTATTTATCATCTTCGCCAATTCATAAACATCAACTGTTGCTAATTTATCCCAAAGCCCAATCTTCTTAATAACCTTAAAAAACTCCCCTTGCCTAGGATCATGTTTCTTAGGAAAGCTTAGTTTAGGATAAGCCCTAACAGACGCTTTCACATCAGAGCCAAAAACCATATTCACTTTTTCTTTTTTAGCATATTCAACCAAGGCTTCCCTTATTTTCTCAAGTTTCTCATCTAGTTTATTTTGTTCTTCTTTAACCTTAGCAAATTCATTAACTAAATTCACACCATCTTCTTTCAAATATTCATTAGGCTTTAATTCGTCAGTTTCAATCTTATGCTTCCATTCGGGACAAAGCATCTGAAATTCGCACCAATCACACAATTTAGAAGTTTTCGAAGGAAAGTCTTTGCAAGCCTCAATCTGTTCTATTAGTTCAATAACTTCTTTTTTTAACTTCTCAAGCTGTTCTGGTGTCCTTGAAGAAGACATCTCTTTGTCAAATGCTAAGAAATGCCATACCAGCTTAACCTTAGAAGCATCTGGATACATTTTCTTTATCCCATAAGCATAAACAGCTAGCTGCCTGTCATTGTCAAGATACTCCTGTGTTGGCAACGAATTAGAAGTCTTGTAATCATGGATCTCATATACAGTATCCTCAGCCAATGATAGCCTATCAATCCTTATGTGTATCTTGTGTTTATCGTTCAAAGCAACAGTATTCTGAGTCTCTAATCCTATAGTCTTAGTGCCATTAAAGGGCTTATACCGATTATAATAGCCTGTAATGAATTTCTCACCCATCTTTCTATAGTTTTCTTGATCATAATCTTTCCTTACAATTACAATAGCATCATTCCAATTCTTCGTCCATTCAGAATTAAAGAAAGCTAATAATTCTTTTAGAGTATTCAATTTTTGGAATTTTAAATCTTTATACAACTTTTCTAATGCCTCATGAACTCTAGAGCCTAAGAAAGCTTCTACTGTGTCCTCTATTTCAGTCTCCACTTTATCAATATATGCAAACTTGAATTTCAATGGACACTGTTCAAAACAGTTTAATCTCGAGTGTGAATACAACGACATATAGATGGAAAAGCTACTGTATTATAAGAATTTTTCCATCTGAATACATCTAATTTGTTGATTTCCAAGCCTTAAACATCTCCACAAAATCCTTCATATCATTTGGCTTTTCTTCAACATCCTTCTTCCCAAAAGTCCTATCTAAAGCATCAATCGTATCTTTCGGATCAATGTTTATGTAGCAGCTAGTTGACTTAAAACTCCTATGCCGAGCACATCGTTGCGTAACGACAGGATTCATCGTCTCTTTGTAAACCTTCGTTACATAGTAATGCCGAAGTGAATGTGTGCTCAACCTATGCAACTTCCTGCTCCCAGCTTTGCCATAGCATTGCTTCCCAACTGTAGAAATCTCTACATAACAATCATCAAGCCCAGCTTTTTTCAAGTAAGCCCTAAAGTAATTTCTCATCCTATCTTTGCTTAGATGCCCTGTTTTGTGCTCTGAAAAAATCAAAAATCCTTGGTGTTCCTTAATCTCTTTGGCATGGATTCGAACCCATTTCTTGACGGATTCGAACGCCAGTTCATGCAAGTGCAGGAAGTCCAATTGTTCTGTCTTTTCCGCATAAACCCTTATCTTTCTTCTGTTGAAGTCAATGTCGTTTATATTAACCTTTACTGCCTCAGAAATCCTCAGTCCTAGATACGCTTGAAGCTTATAACAAAGCAAATGCTTCTTATTGCTCACAACACTAAAGAACTTATCTAACTCCTCATCTGAGAAGTTCCTGTTGATGTTTTTACTCCAAACTACTGCATGGTTCTTCTTTGTACCAATCGGAGCCATAATTATGCTCCAACACAACCAAACCACTAACCACAAACCACCAACTACAAACCAATAAAAAATAGCCCCAGGCAGATTCGAACTGCCGTCCCCAGACCCAAAATCTAGGATGAATTGTCTTCCCTTAGAGTGGCTAAAGGAATTTGACCACTACACTATGGGGCTATCGAGTTTAAAGAAATAAAGCTAATTTATAAAATTATCCCTTGTTTATTCCCACTTTTTCAAAACTTCTTCTTCCATGAAGTGAAGTTTAGAAGGAATTATCAGGCATTGAGGGAATCTGTCAAATCTCGATTTTAATAAATCATTTATTTTTCCTGCTTTTATTAGAGGCATACTTGACCCTATCTGGCAACAGCCCACGCATAATTGTTCTGAGGATATTCCTTGCTTTAACAGGTATTCTAATGCTTGGTTAATTGTCATGTATTTATCTTGAGATGGATCTAAGTCCAGGAGTATTAATGTATGGAGATTATTCTTTAGATTGTTTTTGACAACTTCATAAGGTGATTTTACATCTTTGTTTTCAAAAGGAATTGTTGTTGTACGTCCGAATTTATACAAATCTATGCCAGTAATTCCAATAGCACTTAGAATTGATGAGTTGTTTATTACCCCTGTTTTTATTCCTAGCTTGTCTGCCCTTAGCCTTAAGCCAATATGTGTTGTTGCTGAGAATGGATCTCCAATAACCAAAAAAACAGCATCTGTTTCTTTAGCGTCTTTTAGTATTGTCTCTCCTGCTTTGTTCTCCACCAGGTCTCTATCTGCGGATATTATATCTTTTCCATAGAACTCTTCTAACTCTTTTTTGTTAGAATCTGTTAATCTTGAAGTATATTCTTCTAGATAGATTTTTTCTGATTTCTTTATTATTTCTAAGCCCCTTAAAGTCACATCTTTATAGCTTCCCAGTCCTATTCCTATTAAGTATAATGCCATATCTTCCGTAGTTTCTTATTTTTATATAAGCTTTTTTGTTTGTTTTATTGATTATTTTTTACCTTATAATGAAAAATTATTTAAATCGATTCAGAATAAATTATTGCTATGAAAGTTTATTTTGTTACCTGTAATAAGAATAAGGTAAGGGAAGTTCAGGAAATATTCGGCGATAAACATAAAGTTGAACAACTACCAATAGATTACCCTGAGCTTAGGTCTGATTATGCTGAAGAGATTGCGAAGATGGCTGCAAAGCAGCTTGCAGATAAGTTAAAAAAACCCTTATTTGTTGAGGACTCTGGGTTGTTTATTAAGGCATTAGATGGATTGCCAGGAACGTCTTCAGCATATATTCATAAGAGAATAGGGCTAAAGGGTATCTTGAAACTTATGAAAGGAGTTAAAGATAGAGAATGTGCTTATGTGTCAGCAGTTGCTTACTGTGAGCCTGGAAAAAAACCAGTAAGTTTCGTTGGTAGTGAAAAAGGAAGAATTTCTGATAAGATAAAGGGAAAGAACGGTTTTGGACATGATCCTATATTTATTCCTGAGAAAAGCAAAAAAACTTACGGTGAAATTGATAATGTTGAAAAAGAGAAGAAATTTAGAAGATTAGCAGTTGTTAAATTATTGAGATATTTAGAAAGAAAAGCATAGCAGAGACAAGTATAATTCGAATCATTCTTGGAATTATCCCAAATAATAAGAATTTTCTTGTTGATAGATTTAGAGTGCCTGAAAGCCAGCAAAATGGCACGTATGGAACAGGGCCAAGGGCAGATATAAGCAATCCATATACGCCATACCTTTTGTAAAAATTAGCATATTTAGTATACCTTTTTTTCTTACTGATTGTGGGATAGATTACCTTTCCAACCTTATAGTTGAAGAAGCTTGCTAATGTAGAGCCGACAATTGTTATTATTGCTGCAAGGATCATGTTTAATCCTATTAGGTTTGCTGAGATTAAAGCTACTTCTGGACCTAAGGGTTGAGGTAGGATATCTACTAAGAAAGTTATTAAGAAAATAGCAGAATAACCATAGACGCCAATAATCTGAACTATTTCTGATTCAATTCTTCTTAGTAAGATAGCGACTATTATGAATACTAATAGAACAAAAAAGCTGAAAACTCCAATAGTATACATCAGGTTAAGTTTCTTCATCTGTAAATAAACCATAATTTTTTAAGTATAAAATAGTTTCTCTTAATTATATGAAAATAACAATAATAGAAGGAGATATAACAGCTTTAGAAGTAGATGCTATTGTTAATGCTGCAAATAGCTATGGTTATATGGGCGGAGGAGTTGCTGGTGCTATTA
>JAYEIZ010000083.1:0-14719 GCA_034660355.1 Nanobdellota archaeon | reverse complement strand
TCCTCTTCATCTCTTTTTGTAAAAACAACTGCTATTTTCATTTTAGATCATATCTCTCTATTGCTGAACTTATTACCTCCCCTATAAGCTTTTCGTAAGTCCATCCATTAGCATACGCTGCTTTTGGAAGTCTTGAATTGTGAATTGGGTCTTTCATAAACCCAGGTAATGCATTAACTTCTAATATATGGGGGATGTTGTTCTTATCTAATCTTACATCTATCCTTGACCAGTCTTTGCAGTCTAGGGTTTTGTATGTGTTTAGTGCTGTTTTCGTTATTTGTTCTTTGAGTTCTTTTTCTAGCTCTGCCGGGCATTTTAAAACTAAATCTGCAGTTTTTGGGTTATCATGAATCCATTTTGCTTCATAAGAATCCATCGGATGTATGTCTTCTGGCAGATGATCGAATTTAATTTCAACTATTGGGAGTACAATAGGATCGATGTAACCAATAACAGAAACTGTGAATTCCCGCCCATTGATAAATTCTTCAACAATTGCTGGTTGTGAATATTGTTTTATTATCTTTTTTGTTATTTTTTTTAGTGAGTGTTCATTGTTTACAAGGTTTTCATTGAATACTCCCTTGGAAGATCCTTCTAATAATGGCTTAACTAATAAGGGGAATTTCAGATTATCTGCTTCTTGGTTTTCATCTTCAAAAACCTGGAATTTGGGAGTGGGGATATTGTTCTTTTCTAGAATCTGTTTTGTTTTCGCTTTATCTAATGTTGTAATTAATGTAACTGACCCAGATGCTGTAAATGGAATGTTAAGTTCTTCACATATCTTAGGAACCAGTGCTTCTCTATCATTACCAACCAATCCTTCTGCAACATTAAAGACTAAATCAATATCTTCTTTTTTGTTTTTGAGAACTTCTTTAATATCCTCTTTTACATCTATAACTTCAACATCATGGTTGTTTGCTTTGATAGCATCTGCTAAATCATTTATTGTCTCTATGCTATCAAACTCAGCGTATTTTTCTCCCTCTTCTTTGCTTATAATCTTAGGTTTAATGCTGCATGTTAAAGCTAGGTTCATCTTATCCCCCTAAACAATATTTTTTTAACTAGTATATAAAATTAATGCAGAAAGAAGATAAGTTTTATTGCTACGAATAAAACATAAAGGGTAATTAAGATTAGACCGTGCCTCTTATCTTTTTTGCTTATCTTCATGTTTTTCTTGAATATATATAACGCGACTATAGATGCTATAAGCCAAAAAGGAATGTCAAAGAACAACAAGTTTTTATCAAAGCTTAAGCCAACAGAACCGGCAGCTATAGCCCCCATAGGCAAAGCTAACATTGGATCTGTTATGTTGCTGCCAATTAATGTTCCCAAAGAGATGTCTCCTGCTTTTTTGAATATTGCCCTTAGTGCTGTTGAAAGCTCTGGAAGACCTGTTCCTACTCCTATAACCATGACTCCTACAAAGCTTCCTGAGACTCTCCAGTATTCTGCAAGCTTAACTGCGCTTCCAACAACCATCTCAGAAGCAAAGATCAATATTGCTATGCCAAGGGCCATTAAAGAGAAATTTAAGGTGTATGTTCCTGATTTGCTTTTTCCATCTATGATCAGTTCTTCTTTTAATTCTTTTTTTACTTCTTTTGATGATTTCTCATCTTTGAAGATAGTGTACAAATACCAGATGTAGATTACAATCATTATGGTTCCTTCGAGCAAACTAACATTATAGCCAGTTATTCCTACAAAAAAAACTGCAAGTATGGAGAATATTACCATAAAAAAATCTCTACTTAATAATTTCTTATTTGCATGCATTGTCCCGAATAAAGCAGTAAAGCCTAGAATGAATGTTATTTGTGTAATGTCAGAGCCAAGATTAGTTCCAATAGCAATCCCGGACGCTTCTATTCCCTGCCTGATCTTTAATCCTGAAAACAGATTTGTCATTATTTCAGGTATTGATGTACCAATTGAAATTATAGATAATCCAATTAATACTGGGGGGATTTTAAGTTTATTTGCAATATTCTTTGCTGTTTCGACTACATAACCAGAGCCAAAATACAACCCTGCAATTCCAGCTATAAGAAATATTAGAGGTATCATCTTGTAGTATTCATTATCTTTGGATCATTTTTGATTGATGTTTCTTACTAGAAGCAGATTGTATATAAATATTGTGTTATTCTATCACGGTTATTGTTCCGCGAAGATATATCCTGCCTTTTTGCATTATGTCTATATAGGTAAATGTTCCATTGTTCTCAAATTTGCAGGTAAATTCATCCCCATATAACATTACGGGGCTTCTGAATTCGTTTGAATGTGAATTAAGCAGGTGTTTGGTATTAGTGCTCCACTCATCCTGGTGCTTCCATGTTACTTTTTCTCCTTTTTTTATTGTTAGCTCTTGAGGCTCTAGTTTTAGGTCTTTTATTATGATGATGTTCTTCTCTGAGGGAGTTTCTTCTACATCTAGATTTGGTTGCTCCTCAATAGATTCCTCTTCAGTTGCCCCCCCATCTGATGTTTCTTCTGTAATGTCTTCTGCTGTTTCATCCTCAATAACAATAACATCTAACGAAGAAGAATCTATATCATCTAATGGTCTTTCTATGTCACTAACTATTGCTTGAGTCTTATCTTCAGCACACCCACTAATAAAGACTATAAGAATAAGAGGTAATAAGCATTTAACCCCCATGTTAATCTGTTAGAATCAAGTTTATTATTTAATCTTTTCTATTATTTTGATATTACCTTTTATTCAATAAAAATCCAAAAAAGGGATAATAATTTAAAATGTTTATCCAAGAAAATATTTTTTTGTTCACGTAATTTCTAATAAGGGACTACATACATTTAAATATGTAATTACTTGAAAATTGATTGTGAAATAGAGAATAGTATAGAGTAAACTATCATTTTGATAGCTGAGTGGGTAAAAAAAGAGGTGGAACTAGATTGAAAGTTTTAATGTTTGGTTGGGAGTTCCCGCCATATAGCTCGGGTGGTTTAGGTACAGCCTGTTATGGCTTGACAAAGGGCCTTAGCAATAATAGTATAGAAGTTGCTTTTGTTGTTCCCACCAAATATGATGCAAAGGCAGATTTTGTGAAGGTAATCCCCATGAGGGGCGGTGTATTGAAAATGCTTAAAGTTGATTCGAATTTAATGCCATATATGACTTCAAAAGAATATGAATCTGAATTGCTTTTGGGTAAAGGTGGAAAGGGAAGTAGTATATATGGTAAGAATATCTTTGAAGAAGTTTATAGATACTCTCAGAAAGCTTCATTAATAGCAGAACAGGAGCCTCATGATATTATACATTGCCATGACTGGATGACATTTAGGGCAGGTATAAATGCGAAAAATGTTTCTCATAAGCCATTAGTAATACATGTCCATGCAACAGAGTTTGATCGGACAGGAAACACAGGAGTAAATCAGCATGTCTATGATATAGAAAGAGAAGGAATGCATAAAGCAGATGCTATAATAGCAGTAAGCCAATTTACAAAGAACAAGATAGTCGAGCATTATGATGTAAATCCAGATAAGGTATATGTTGTGCATAATGCTGTTGAATTCAATGATTATGCATCTGCAAGAGAGGAGTTTGGAATAAAAGAGAATAGTAAGGTTGTGTTATTTTTAGGAAGAATCACAATACAAAAAGGCCCTGATTATTTCTTAGATGCTGCAAAGAAGGTTTTAGATGTTGAGCCCAATGTTAAGTTTATTGTTGCAGGTACGGGTGATATGTCCGGACAGATGATAGAAAGAGCAGCTGAATTAGGCATAGCTGATAAGGTTCTTTTTGCTGGTTTTCTTAAAGGAAAAGATATAGATAGGGCATATAAGATGGCAGACCTTTATGTTATGCCTAGTGTTTCAGAGCCTTTTGGTATTACTCCTTTAGAGGCAATGAGAAACGAAACTCCGGTCATTATATCTAAGCAGTCAGGTGTTTCTGAGGTTATTAGCAGTTGTTTGAAGGTTGATTTTTGGGATACTGATAAGCTGGCTAATCAGATCTTAGGTGTTTTAAGATACCAAGAAGTGCATGGTCTGTTGAAAGAAAATGGGTTTAATGAAGTAAAGAAGATGAGCTGGAATGATTCGGCAAGAAAGTGCATCGAAGTCTACAATACTGTTTTGGAGGCTGCATAATGGTTTCAGTATGTTTTTATTTTCAGGTGCACCAGCCTTACAGGCTGAGGAATTATCTTGTTTTTGATATTGGAAAGAATCATGATTATTTTGACCATATCAAGAATAGGGGAATAATGAACAAGGTAGCAAATAAATGTTACCTTCCAACTAATAATCTAATGCTGGAACTCCTGAATAAGCATCCTGGATTTAAGATATCTTATTCGTTTAGCGGAGTTGTTCTTGAGCAGTTTGAGGAATATGCTCCAGAAGTTTTAGATTCATTCCGAAAGTTAGTTGATACAGGAAGAGTTGAGATTTTGGGAGAAACTTATTACCATACATTATCTTTTTTATATTCTAAAGAAGAGTTTAAAGAGCAGATTAAGATGCATGAGCGGAAGGTAAAAAAACTTTTTGGTGTTAAACCGAAGGTATTCAGAAATACTGAACTAATATATAATAATGAGCTGGCTAAGTTTATAGAAGACTTAGGCTATAAGGGAATACTCTCAGAAGGAGCAGATCATATCCTTGACTGGAGAAGCCCTAATTTCTTGTATAGGCCAAAAACAACTTCCTCAATAAAATTATTATTGAAAAATTATCAGCTTTCTGATGATGTAGCATTCAGGTTTTCTGACAGAGGATGGAATGAGCATCCATTGAATGTTGATAAGTACAGCCAATGGGTGAATAGGGTTAATGGGAATGGTAATTGTGTTAACTTGTTTATGGATTATGAGACTTTTGGAGAGCATCAATGGGAAGATACTGGAATATTTAATTTTTTGAGATATTTGCCAGATGAGCTTCTAAAGCATCCTGACAATGATTTTAAGACTCCATCTGAGTTAGTAGAAACCTATGAACCTGTTGCAGAGCTTGATATACATAATCTAATATCCTGGGCAGATATTGAAAGGGATTTATCTGCTTGGCTTGGTAACAATATGCAACAATCTGCAGCGCATAACCTTTACCAGCTAGAGAAGGATGTTAAGGTAGTGGGGGATAATAGCTTACTAGATGACTGGAGAAAACTGCAGGTAAGTGATAATTTGTATTATATGTGCACAAAATGGTTTAATGATGGTGATGTGCATAAATACTTTAATCCCCACGATTCACCTTATGATTCATTTATAGCATTTATGAATATACTTAATGATTTGAAGATGAGATTAGAGAAACCAGTTATAACAAACGCGCAGACCATAAGTTAAGAATTTAAAAAAAAGGAGGTGTAAGATGCCAAAGAAATTAATTAAAGAGTCGGCATTAAATCTTTTGAGAGGTATTGAGCCTGAAAGGTGTTTTTGGGTTAATCATGGCCCAATATTATGCAACCTAGAAGCTTTAGAAGGTGCCTTGAAGGATATTGATGACGACAAGTATAAATACCATGTGAACAAAGATAAGAACGACTTAAGTACGTGGGTAAGTGAAGTTGTGGGTGATGGTACTCTTGGAAGGCAGATAGGCAGTACAAAAACCAGAAAAACAGCTTTGAAAAAAGTAAAAGACAGAGTAGCTTTTTTGAAGAAAGTTGCCAAGTGAGGGGATAAAGATGGAAGAAGAAATACCACCTGAACAGCAATTTTGGGCTAGTAATGGAGCTGTAATAAAAGACCTAAAAGGATTAAGAGATACACTTGAACATATGGACCACGCAACATTTATGAACCACGTTAATCATGAAAAGAATGACTTTAGTGAGTGGGTAAGAGGAATTCTAGGGAATGCTAGATTAGCTGATGATATGTCTAAAACTTCTTCAAAGGAGAAGATGGTAGACCTATTGGATCAGGCAGAAAGAAGACACAAGAGAGAAGAGAGGATTGAAAAAGCTGATATACCTATGCAGAAGATTGAAGCGATCTTAAGGAGAGAGAAGGAGATTGAAAAGAAAGAAGAGAAGATTAGAGAGATAGAAGAAAAGATTGAGAAGAAACTAGATAAGCTAAAAACTCCTCAAAGAGCTCCAAAAGAGACTAAATTCTTTTCAAAGGAATTTGTTCAAGGGATAGTTGCAGGCTTGTTGATTGCGGTTTTGGGCTTTTTGATGTACATAAAGTTTTTTGCTTAATGGAGGTGAAAAATGTCAGAAGAAAAAGTAGAATCCATACTTAGGGATGTGAGTCCTGAACAGTGTTTTTGGGCTTCAAACGGAGGAATAGCAAAGAATCTACAGGAATTAGAATCTGTAATTGATGGTATGGATAAGAGGGTTTTTAGCAATCATGTGAATAAAGGGAAGAATGACTTTAGTAAATGGGTTGCAGATGTTTTAGGAGATTCGGAGTTAACAATAAGATTAAATGAGACTAGGAGCAAGGCAATGACGCAGCTTTTTATAGTTAAACGAGTGTTAGAACTAAGTTCGGTAAAATGAGTGAGGAGCTTTCAAATATATTAAGAGATGTAAGGTCAGAAAATTGTTTTTGGATAAACAATGGGCCGATAATCCATAACCTATATGAATTAGGCAATGCTGTTGAGCACATAGATGATAGGACTTTTTCTTACCATGTTAATTCTGATAAAAATGACTTTAGTGTTTGGGTTAAAAGTATGCTAAAGGATGATGTGCTTGCAGACGACCTATTGAGTACAACTGATAAGAAGACTACATTGAGTAAGATTCGGAAAAGAATAAGCTTCATTGAAAGAAAAATTGAAAAACAAAAGATCAAAGAGCTTTTTTCTAAAAAAGAACATACTGAAGAAGATAATGGGAGTGTTCATAAATTAAAAAAGATTCTTCTTGAACATACATTTGAAAGAGTATTTGTTGAATTGATCATAAGCTTTGTATTAGGTATTTTAGTTGGGATAGCTGCGGGTATCCTAATAGAACATTATGGGTTTATTCCTAGTAGTTGGTTTTAGGTTTCTTTTATTGTGAGTTAGACTTACGTCGTGGGCTTGCAGAAGGAAAAGGAAGGTTTACTCCACTTCCAACCCTTAGAGCTTGCCAGCCACCTTTGGTTCAGAGCTTTCGCTGTCATTACTGCATCTGGCCTTTTAGAAATATAATTAGAAGAATTACAACTTAAGATAGAATTTGATAATCTCATTATACAGGTATTATAGTGTAACTCATATTTATATCTTGTGGTTTTTATCGTCGATATGTTTACGAAACTTCTGACAGCTTAGCGAAAGCTGCAAATAACCGAAAAGTTTATAAACCAAATATGGTTAATATTAACCAAAAATGGATAATCTCCTTAAATTAGTACAAACATTGGGGAAAAACACCACTAATGAACTTACCATTAGGCAGCTTTCTAAAGTGTCAAAGATACCTTATACTACAGCTCATCGCTTAATCAAAAACAATAAAAACTTGTTTATAATAAATAAGAAAGGCAATATAAAGCTTGTTTCACTAAATTTTGAAGATGATATAACCAAGAATTACTTAATTCTAGCAGAAAGAAAAGTAACTGAATCATTCATAAAAAATAAGCCAGAACTTAAGATATTGAAAAAAGAGATTCCAGAAGGTGCTCATTCTGTGATACTATTTGGCTCGAGAGCAGATGGAACGAATAGAAAAAAAAGTGATTTTGATATATGCGTAATAAACAAAAAAGGCGAGAGAAACATCAGTTTCTCAAAGTTTGAGCTATTGTTTGAATTAGAGGTTAACCCTATGTTCTTCACAGATAAGGAATTTAAGATGATGTTAAAGGAAAAAGAGCATAATGTAGGAAAAGAAATCCTAAAAAAACACATAATTCTATATGGAGAAGAGTATTTCTGGAATCTAGTCTGGCAAAATGGATTTTGATAAAGCGTTTTATAAAAAGGAATTTGAAAGATTACTA
Organism: Nanobdellota archaeon; assembly: GCA_034660355.1. GTDB lineage: Archaea > Nanobdellota > Nanobdellia > Woesearchaeales > JACPBV01 > JAYEIZ01. Next base: position 6,743 of record JAYEIZ010000083.1, on the reverse strand, counting down.
AGTTTGAAAACCGAGAATAAGTCCTTTATCAAAAAGAGCAATGCCTCTTTTAAGATTAAAAAGTTTGCCAAGAAAGGCTCTGACAGCCTTGAATTAGCAAACTATATTTCTACTTCAGAACAAAATGCCAAAGATTACTGGACAATAACCATCAGTTATTACTCTATGCTTTATTTAGCCAAAGCTGCTATCCTTACAAAAGGCTATGAGACTGATGACCATTATTCAACACAAATCGCTTTAGGTCATCTATTAGTTCCTGATGAGATGGAGAAAGAGGATTTAAAGCTATTAGAGCTGGCTTACAAGATATTTGAAGATGACTATGTTGAGTATTTCCATGATGCACGAAAGGAAAGCTCTGTAAGCAGATATAGTGCAACTAAAGTCTATACTGAAAAAAGGGTTAAGGAAATACTTGAAAATGCTAGAGAGTTCATAAAAAAGGTTAGCCTGATTCTTGAATAAGCCTATGTTAACAGCTTGTTATCATATGTTAACTGAAAGTTACTATATGGTAACTCTGAGTTTCTATTGATGGCACTTCACCATATCCCCATAGCATTTAACTGCTAATCTTCTTGCTGTCGCAACTAAGCACTTCTTAGGATGTTTTCCTCTCTTAGTACATATAATCACCTCAAAAAGTCTTTGAATTTCAGATTTAGATATAAAGTTATTGACTAGAAACAGGTAAAACAAGAAGTTATACTTTACGTACCAGTACACTTGCCATAATTGGTTTAAGGAATTATATACACGGTAATAACCATCGCCGGAAATTAAATTTCCATTTTCATCGTAAGTTAATCTTAATTCTTTTGAAGACTAATAGGAGAGAATAAAAGATTAAGATTTTGACAGGCTTGCAAAAATCATTTCTGTTTTTCTTCAGCTTGTTTTTCAACGATGTTAAAAATGTTATCTAATGTCTTTTTTGGGATATCTAACTTCATCTTATATTTTAGTTTCTCCAAAAACTCTCCGAGCTCAAAAGCTGCCTGGCTTTTCCCAAGATTTATCTGGTTTTTCACTTCTCCCACAATTAAATTCCATTTTATCTCAGTATTTTCTATAATTTTTCTGGCATCGTCAGCATCTTTTGCTCTTTCTGTTGCACACTTCATTAAAATAATATCGTGAGGATCTGCTATCTTGAGTATAAGGTTATTGTTGAATTGATGTGTTTTATCTGCCCTTTCCTTCATCTGTTCTGAAAAAATAAAGTCTATGACATTAACCACGAACAGGTCAAATCTTTCATCACCCAGCGTCAGCATCTCTGGTTGGTTTGTTCTTGCCCCATATATCTTAAATGGGTCCATCTCACGATATCCTATCTTCTTGGTAGCGTCTTTAAAGATTTTTTTGTCCTTATCATTCTCAAACACCAAATCAATATCAATAGTTGCATCTTTAAATCCAAGAAACATCATTGCTGTACCCCCGACAGCATAAATGGTTATTGGTCTCTTTAATCTTCGTGATATGCTTACAAACAATTTTTGTTGAGCTTCGATTGAAATCATTTTTTATAGGCCTCCAGATCATTTTTGTTGAATGGTAGATAAACTCTCCAAGTTTTCTCAATATTCCTAAAATCTGATGATTTTAGGCTTTGGATGACATAACGAAATTTGCAGTTATCTTTTGGCAACGCATTATTTCTAAATCTTTTTGTCATCTTTCTTGTTTTCATTATACCTCTTGTCATGTCGTAAAGCGCCCCTATTTGTCTTTCTAAATGATTTTGCTTGCCTAACCTATACAAATAACCCCAATCTTCTATCTTATTGAACAAGGGAAGAGATGCAATGACTGTTCTAAGACTTCTTGTTTTTAATGCAAAAATAATAGTCTCCTCAATAGTTGGTTCTTTGCCGTATACCTTATAGATAACGGGAATTGATAATTTAAATGGCGAATGCTTGTTTATTATATCATAATAACTAATTCCTTTAAGCCTATTTTCAAATGAGATATTATAAACCCTTTTGTTATCGCTTAATTTCTTGGTCTTAACATAACCTTTTTTTCTTAACCTGAATATGTAATAGATGGCTTTCTTCATGGTTATGCCTAATATATCTTTTACAGTCTCAATTGTTTGAATTCCTTCTAATTTTTTTAATAATTCCTTTGTTTTCATAGTTAAATCTAGGTATAACTAATATATAAAGTTTTCTATTTTATCTGATAGAAAGTTAAATCTAGTCAAGATAATATATAAATAAAGTAATATTCAAGCTTCTCTAATAAGAATTATTATCAAGTTTCATCGTAAGTTAGACTTATTTGGTCAGCGAATGTCTAAGCCAATATATGTCCTAGATTAATTCTTGTTTTGTTGGGTATAGTATATTTTCTGAATCAGTTTAATGAGGTATAGGGGTATTATTAGGATTATAGTTAGTATACTAATTTGTATACTGGTTTACTAATTAATAGAAACATTTAAATATTAGATTATTAATATTAAGTTAATACATAAGATTAATATTAAATTATTGGATAAAGCTTGCTTTACGAACCATGAATGAGAAGATAAACAAGCAGCAAAAAACTGGAAAACGGCTGAAGCAGAATAATGTTAAGCTACAGCAATTGAAGAATAAGCAGTATATAGTTACTATTCCTTCTATGTGGGCTAATATTCTGAATGTGAAGAAAGGCTCTGTTGTTACTTTTGTTCCTGGGAAGCAAGGTGGAGTAGAGATAATTAAGGTAAAAGAATGAAGAGAAAGAAAAAAGAGAATAAGCTAATGTTTGTTGTTGTACTTACTCTATTGGTAGTTGGAGCTACTTTCTCTGCAGTTTATGTTAAGGATTTTATCGGTTTTGCTGTTTCAATTGCTTCACAAGCAGGGTATATAACTCAATTAGTTATTGAGCACCAGTATGATACTAATAAATGGCAGGGGTACTATGGATATTTGTTTATGGAATCAGGTGCTACCACTTCAGAAACAAAAACTGCAAATCCTGCAGGTATTGATAAATATACTTTTGTTTTTGACTGCTTAGAGCCTGATGCAACTCATGAGTTATATGCTAGTTTGGTTGATCCTGGTGAATTAGATTGGACTACTATAGTTCCTGCACGGCCTGAGTGGGTTGATAATGTGTTTAATGTAAGTCCGGGTGTAGATGATTCTGCTACAAAAACATTTACAGATAAAGGTAATGTAACAGTAGGTGTAACTTATGTAAATAATGTGAATGTAACATTTACAAAAAAGAATGGGGACCCTAGCAGTACTGTCTTTATGACAGGAGTATTAAATGTAAGTGGGGATGTGGTCTTTTATACAGAGAAAGGTGATGCCCAAACAGGATGGAATGACGATCGAGTCCATTATCAGATAATTCTTCCAGCGCCAAACACCACAATATATTATTTCTTTACTGACCCTAATGATGATTGTCCTGCAGGATATGGTACTGGGCAGGTTGGTGATGGTTTTGTTAGTGGATATGCAACTGATAACTCAACAGGTGCATTTATTGAGGGAGTTACTGTAAGTATAGGTTCTTCATCAAATCTTACTGATTCAAATGGCTTTTTTAATATTACTGCAGTAATTGGGTACCAGTATATTGTTGGTGTTAAGGCAGGGTATTATACCTATGCATCACTAATCAATGTTACATTGTATGATTCAATATGGCATAATATAACTATGAATCCTGTTCCTGCTACTGCTGCCAATGGGACAATAGAAGGTTATGTTATTGACAATAGAACTAACTCCACATTAGCTGGAGTTAAGGTGAATGTAGGGGGAGTTAACTTAACTACTGATTCAAATGGATTCTATAACAGCAGTCTTGCTGAAGGAAACCATACTCTTGCTGCTTTACTAAGCGGTTATGATACATATGTAGGCTATGCTGATATTATAAGGTATACTACTACTATCTATAATTTCTCTATGGAACCGTCGATTGGAACAGTAGAAGGCTTTGTGACGGATAATAGTTCAGGTGCAGCAATTTCAAATGTTCTAGTAGGAATTGGTAATGGTAGTGTATATACCAATAGTTCAGGTGGTTATTCAATAAATATTATAAAAGGGGAATATTATGTTATCGGAACAAAGAGTGGATATGATAATTATGCAAACAATCTAACTGTAATTGCAAGCACAACTACCCTACATAATTTTGAAATGAGTGTTAAGGAGAGTGTGGGAGACGGAGACTTATATGAAAATGGAACAGTAAGTGGTTATGTTATTGATAATTCAACTTCTTTAGCATTAGAGAATGTAACAGTGACAATAGCCGGTGTTTCTTATGCTACAGACAGCAATGGATTCTATAATATATCTATGATAGAAGGAACCCATAACATTGTTGCTGTAAAAAGCGGATACGACAACTACATAAATAATGTAAGTGTTATTACAAACAATGTTACGGTCCATAATATCACTATGTCTTTAGCTCAAGAGACTATAGGGGAGAATGGAAGTTTAATAGGAAGTGTAACAAATTCTGTGGGTTCTATCCTAGAAGGTGCTACTATAAGTATTGCCGGGCTGTTAACTTCATCTAATTCTACTGGTGATTATGATTTTGACCTTAGATCTGGAGCATATAATCTAGTTGCAACAAAATCTGGCTATGACAATTATATAAGTACAGTAACTATAGTTGCAGGAAATATTACCACACATGATATTGTGATGAATACTTCTGCGGCAGCTTCTACTGGGTTAGGTCCCGGATTAGGTTCAGGGTCGGGTGCAGGTTCAGGTGCAGGACAAGGAGCAGGCACTGGTGTAAAGACAACTGCTACAAAGAAAGTGGAAGAATATGAAGATCATGCAGTCTCTCTAGATAAAATCATAAAGAAATTGAGAATGGGGTCTTTTCTGAATATTCCAATAACAATATCCAATTACAGGACAGGCTCAATGACTGTTACTCTGGCAGTAGAAGGCAATGTTGCGCCTTTGGTCAAATTAGACAAAACAACATTGAATATAGATGCAGATTCTGATGGTGAATTTACATTAACTTTACTTGGAAATGTTGAAACAGGGGTTTATGAAGGCGACTTAATAATGTCGGGAGATGTAGAAAAGGTAATACCGATTGACGTCTTAGTATATGATGCAGATAAATTGCCAATAGAGGTTCTTCTTGTCAGGCTGAGATTATTTGATGAGAAAGTTTATACCGGGGATGTATTGAGGTATAAAGTAGATATTCAAAATTTGCTAAGTGAAGAAGAGTATGATGTTAGGCTTACGTATAAGATTATTAGGGAGGAAACCGGAGAGGAAACTGTAATAGATACAGATGATGTTAGGGTTCATACTTCTTTTTCCTTGATTAAGAATTATCCAATCCCTAAGGATTTTGATATAGGAGAATATAAGCTAATTGTAGAAGCAGATTATTTTGAGCTAAAGTCAACACATACTGCTATCTTTAAGGTGGTTCAACCAATTTATAGGTATGCTGTGTGGGGGATAATTCCTTTATGGATGATTTTAGTTGGAGTAGCTGCTTTAGCGATCGGAGTATTTGTATATATGTTATACAAGAAAAAGAAAGCTGAAAAACAAAGATATAAAATGGAAGTAGATGTAAATGAACTTCCAAAGGCAGGACCAAGGTCAGCATTTGCAGGTAATGTTGCAGAGACTACTAAAAAAACATATTTTGATCTAGATAAGTTCCAGATTCACACTTTGATAGCAGGAGCTTCTGGTTCTGGTAAGACGGTTGCTGCACAATCACTTGTTGAAGAGGCACTTATGAAAGGTGTAGCTGTCCTAGTATTTGATCCAAGTGCAACATGGACTGGTTTCTTGAGGAAAATGTCAGACAAGAAAATGTTGGCTTTGTATCCTAAGTTTGGTTTAAAACCTACTGATGCCAGGCCATTTAATGGAAATGTGCATCAGATAACTGATGGAAGAGAGATATTGGAGTTTAGGAAATATATGAAACCAGGAGAGATAAACGTATTTGTTACAACTAAACTTGATACCTCAAGGTCTGAGCTATTAGTTGCAAATGCTATAAAGGAAGTGTTCCATGCTAACCTGCCTGAAGAGACGCAGTTAAAATATTTAATTATCTATGATGGTATCCATACTTTACTTCCGAAGTATGGTGGCTCTGGCAAGGTATTTATGCAGATAGAAAGAGCAACAAGAGAATTCAGAAAATGGGGTGTTGGCGTAATATTGCTGAGCCAGGTCTTAAGTGACTTCCCTCCACAGGTTCTTGCTAATATTAATACAGAGATCCAAACAAGGACCAGAGATGAGAATGATCTAAAGAGGATAACAGAAGAATATGGTGGAGATATTGTAAAATCACTCGTTAAAGCAGGAGTGGGTACAGGAATGGTTGAGAATGCTGCATATAATAAAGGCAAGCCTTATTTCGTACAATTCAGGCCAGTACTCCATAGCTTAGATCGGTTAGATGAAAAAGAATTAGAGAGTTATAGTAAATACAATGCAATAATTGATGATTTGGAGTGGCAGTTAGACTCCTTGAAGAAAGAAGGAGTTGATATATTCGATTTAGAGCTAGAGTTAAAACTAGCTAAGGACAAAGTAAAGTCTGGTAACTTTAACATGGTGGATATCTATCTAGAGGGATTAAAGCCAAGGATACTGGCACAGTGGGATAAGATAGGAAAGAAACCGACTAAGATGGAGATTAAGTTAGCTAGTGAAGATGATTTAGATGAAGAAGTAGAAAAAGCAGAAAAAGAG
>JAYEIZ010000082.1:0-3713 GCA_034660355.1 Nanobdellota archaeon | reverse complement strand
AAGAAACCCTGACATTTCCTAAATCACTAATAACCTCTTTTTGCAACTCATCTACCACTTCATTTTCCAGATTGATATTATCTGCAGATGTTCTTAGCTTTTCGTACAAAGGTGCGTATTTGTTCTCTACTAGCTTAAACTTGTTTGTGTTTATATCTATATATAGTAAGAAGATGAGGTAAGCTAATGTCGGAAATAATCCGTACCAGGGATTTAGTTTTACTAACATCAGCCCCAGATAGCAGATAAGAAATATTAACGCACTAGTCAGGATAATATCAAATGCCATAACCCCATCTACGATTAAGTTCACTTCCTTCAATACTTTTCTAAAGTTTTTCATTTTTTATTGTTTTTATGTTAGTTTTTTATTTTTTTTAGTTGTTTCTTATTATTGTTGTAATTATTGGTTTTTTCTTTATCTTTTGTTGATTTATTGGTTTTTGCTGTTTTTCATTTTAATCTTAGTTTTGTTATCTTATCCTGCTTGGCATGTTGCTAAGTCTTCTTCACAATCATCTAACTTATTATCACATGCATCATATCTGTTTTCCCATACTTGTATTTCGTTCTCTTGAGATATTATCTTTGAATTGGCAGATTCCAGCTTTGCTTGAGTGGAGGATAGTTCGCTTCTTGTTGCATATAAGTTGTCCCTGAATGTGTCTCTTTCTTCTTGTAATGTGTCCCTTTCACCCTTTAACGTGTCGTATCTTTCACCTAGCTCTTCTCTGCCTTTCTTTGTTTGATCCAATTCCACGTTAGTTTGTAATAAAGTGGCCTTCTTATCTAAGAGATCGTTTGTAACCTTATTTAACTCTCCAAGTTTTGTAGTGTATTCTTCATTTATATTTCTAAATGACACTTGGTAGTAGGCTGTAAAGCCTGTAAAAGCAACTACTGTAGCAATTATTAAAACAAAGAATACAAAGTTCACATCTTTTTTCATTATAGCCATATTCCATCACCTATTTTGATTATTCAAAATCCTGTAGTACCTCTATTTTCTTTTATACGCCTTATTAAGACTTCAATTAAAAATAATAGTAAAGCAGCAATAACAAATGGGAATCTGTAATTTATCGTATCGATTTTTGTGCGCTTTGACATGCTTATGATAGCGTCTTTTATCTTTTCAATATCATTCGGATTAAAAACATAGCCCCCTGATATTGTAACAAGTTCTTCTAATTTAGGGTTTAATCCGATCTTTTGGTATTCGTCAGGATAGTTCACAGCTACAGTTGCCCCTAAAATCTGGTAGAAGCCTTCTTTTTTTGGCCTGAACTTTGCAGAATATAATCCTGAATCTATCTTAAAGAATTTAAAGCCTTTTTCTTCTGGCCGTTCATTCGAGATTACATTTACATCAATTGAGCTTCCAACATTTGTATCTCTAAGCCTAACGTCGAACTCAGCATCTTTTGTAAAATCACCAATTGCCCAATTTACCATCCTTGTGATTATTTTTGAATTTTCTTTTGTGAAAAGCTGGCCTGCCCATGCAGAGCCATCATCTGTTGCTAAAACTACTATTCTTCCTAAGCCATATCTTCCTGTTACGATTATTGAACGGTCTGCATCTGTTGCGACTATCTTTCTTCCGCCTGATGAAGGAACTACAAAATTATATCCGGATAATTTCGCTTTTAGATCTAAGTCTCCTTTTGTTATCCAGTGATTTTGATCTACAACAACAAGATTCATTGAATCGTCGCCTATGTCTCCCCCTGACTCGCCAAACAATAGTTTTAAGCGTTGTGATTCAGAAGGCTTAAAGTACATCCCTCCACCTGCTAAAGCTAAGTCACGCATAAATTGTTCATTTGTGTTCTCTCCAACTCCTACTGTGTATGTTCTTATGCCCCTTGAAGCTGCATCTTTTGCAAGGTTTAGTGCGTCTTTTGGCTGAACAGTTATTCCATCTGAGATTACAATTATGTTTTTGCTTCCCTGAGCCCTATCTAACAAGCCAATAGCTTTGAACAGGCCTGAGAATACTAATGTTCCCCCTCCATCTTTTAATGATGCTATTTTTTGAGGTAATTTGTCCAATGATTTAGAAAGCTCGTAGAGCTGCCAGACTACATGGCCCAGATGGTTGAAAGCAACTACGCCCACATGATCATCTAAATCTATGTCATTTAGTATGTTGATTGCTAGGGCTTTTTCAACATCAATCTTTGAATCAGAAGAACCACCAGAGAAGCCAAAACCCGTGCTTTCAGATATATCTATTACTAAAACAACATTGGTGATTCCGCCTTTCTCTTTTTTTGCAACCCCTACTTGGGCAGGCAATATACTTTCAAAATAGGATTTTTTGTAATTGCCATTATTGAAAGAGTTTACTCCTCCAACTACTATTAAGCCATTGCCTTGTTCACTTAAATAATCTGCTAATAAGTCTACCTTTTCATCACTTATCTTGTTTATGTTTAAGTCATTTAATATAACAGCATCGTATTCGTCTAAACTAGATTTAATGCTATCTGCTACAGTAATATCATAGACTTTTCTTAATGAATCTTGTAACGGAGAATCTTTTCCTATAAATAATACCTTTGGCCTAAGCAGAGATTTAACAGATTTGTAGTATTCGTTGTTTTGTGGAAAGTAATCATCTTTGGGAAATAGGATTCTTGCGTTTATTTTGTGGTAGCCTTGGGAGAATCTCCATGTGAATCTGCCGTTAGAGTCTATAACTACTGGTGCACCGTCTACAAATACCTCTACTCTATTGTATTCTACATTGCCTACGTTGTTTATTATTACCCTAAATGAGTTTTCGCTTTGCTCAATTACCTGAGAAGGGCCATCTATGATTACAGAGACGTCTTTTTTTATGGGGCTTATCTTTATTGTGTTTATTGTAGTGTTTAGGATTGAGCTGAAAAGAACTATATCGCCTAAATCTCTTCCGTAATTATTGTTACCGTCAGATATCACTAATATGTTATCGTCTCCTTCTGCATTTTGTAGGATGCCGTCACCAATGGCAGATTTTGTATCATAAGCAATATATTTTAGAGTCACTGGGAAGTATTTTTCTAGCTGCGTTTTTAGTTTAGGTGCAAGGGTCGTATCGAATATTTCAAAGCTGCTTGAATTATCTGAAAGTATTGTTAAAGATGGGTTTCCTTGTGTGGGGGTCTCTTTTATTTTGTAGGGTGTTGCAATTGCTATTAGAAGCAAGAAAATTAATATTGTTCTTAAGATTATGAATATTATCCTGTCTAGGCGATGTGATTTTACAAAAGCCTGTTTTTCCTCTTTTTTCTTGAACTTAACAAATGTTATGTTTACAATTATCAGAAGCAATAGAAATAAAGGCACTATTATGTATATATAATGAGGATTAGCTAAACAATAACCTTTTACACAAATCTTTGAGGTTAGTAAACTGATCATAGGTCACCTCTTACTTTAATATATAGTAATTCAAGGAATAGCATAACTAATGCAGCTATTATCAAAGGCACTTCCAGATCAAACCTATCAACATCCTTTACTTTTTGAGCTGAGAATTTCTTTATTTCATCTCTTAGCTCTACGTTTTCTCTGTTTATATCTGATTCTAGTTCGTTAGCTAGGTTAACTGCAATCTTTTTGTTGTTAAATTCGTAAATTCCTGCTTCATCTAAGAGTAGTTTGTTTGTAGTTACTTTCACAGAAGGTGTGCGAACAAGAGGTTAGCACACCTTCTGTGAAAG
>JAYEIZ010000081.1:5946-14801 GCA_034660355.1 Nanobdellota archaeon | reverse complement strand
TGTGAGTTTAATTAAACAAGATAACACAACAATACAAGGCACCTATACAGCTCCAACATCACCTGTAACCTCTCCTGTATTAGATATTCCGAAAGAAGGTATAAAGTCTGCTGGTGAAACTACATCTAATTTAACAGGAATACATTGGACAAGTCCAGTTGCCAGTGCTTTACAGGAACCAGTTATAGAAGGTGCTAAGGCTATTCCAGGATTAGTTGCACAAGCAGGAACTCAGGCACAAGATGCCTATGCTAATATGATGAGACAAGCTATGGGGCCTGAGCAATATCAAAAATATATAAATAAATTAGCACAGAAAAATATATTACAAAGCTCTGTGGCTGAAAATGTTTTATCTAATGCACAACAACAAACAGCAAGAAGTATCGCAGATAAAGCGTATCAATCAAAGCTTGCAGGAACTCAGGCACAAATACAAGCTCCAGGACAATTAAGCGGAATTATAGGTCAGTTAGGTGGCACAGAAGCAGGCACAACTAGAATAGGAGCCACTAAAGACCCATTAGAACCTTATAAAGTAGTAGGCAACTTACTATAAATCAACAAAGGAAATTAAAAAATGAGCACAGAAAAAACAACAACGACAAAAAGTATAGCATCTTGGTCACAATTTCCTGAATATAAAAAGTTTTGGGATGCTTTTGTAGATGTTTTCTGGGGTGAAGGTGGAAAGACACCTTACCACGGTATGATAACTGCTGACCAGGAGTATCTAAAAGATGCGTATATGAAGAATTACAATAAGCTAACTGAGCTTGAATCCAACTATCTTAGCACTATGTCCGAAGCTAATAAAGCATACGAACGTGGAGTTAAAGAAGGTAACATAGATGTTCGTTTAGGTGGACAACATTTAATGAATCTGACTCCTCGTCGCACGCAGGAGATGTTAGGTGAGCTTAGAAAACAAGATATTGAATTAGCTAAAGCAGGTGTAGGTATAGGTGGTATGCAAGCGGCAAGAAATATAGATGCTGCTAGCAAACTTTCTCCTTATACTGCCGATAGAGCTTATATGGAATCTCTTGCAAAAATAGGTTCTCAAGGACAACAAGCAAGAACTTCTGGTGGAGAAACTGTTACTGAGGGTCCAGGACTTGGTATTCTTGCTCAAGGACTTGGTCTTGGTAGTGCAGCTATGGATATATATAAAGGTGGTGCTGAAAGTGGATTATGGGGTAACTTGGCATCCGGTGCTGGAAAATTATTTGGTGGCTCATCTTCAGAAGAAAGTAAAGAAGGCGGAGAATCTGGAGGAGGCGGCAATTTCTTAGATACAATCGGAAAGATTGGTGGTGGTGCTTTGGATACAATAGGTAATATTGGTGGTTCTATTTGGGATACGGCTGGCGATGTTTGGGATACAGCTGGCGATTGGGGAAATAAATTCTGGAATTTCTTAACAGGATAATAAAAAAAGGAAATACAATAATGAATCTAACAGAATTACAATCAATACAACAAAGTTCAAAGTCTATTGGTGGCTCTCTTAAAGATATTGGAAATATCAAAAAAATAAAAAAATATAAGAAGGCTGGAAAGTGGCTTGCTGAAAATGGTGGTGCTACAGAAGATAATTTAATGGCTGCTTCAAAACTGTTTGACTTAGATAGTGAAGAGGTAAAAGAGTTATACGTTTTAGAGCAAACATTTTTAGGCAAAAAGGCTGAGTTCAACTTTAATATGTGGTTAGATTCTCCTATGTCTGCTAAATCACGAGAGGCATATAGCAGCCAGTCAGGCAGAGACCTTCCAGAGGGTATGTCATACCGTCAGGCTGGTGCACTTATGGGCAAACTTGAGTTAAAAAAAGAGGTTAGGAAGGAACCAGAAACAAAACAATTTTATGATACAGACACAGAACAATATGTAGAATATATAATAAAGCCTGGTGAAAGTACTCCAAGTAATCTTATTAATGCAAACGTGCAACTGGCAAAGGAAAGAGAAGCAGGTAAAATAGAACGATGGTATAAAGACGGCAATCTTATAAAAGTTAAAAGAGGTGATACTGTTCCAGAAGGTGCTATTTCAGAAGCAGAATACTTAAAAGGAAAGGGCACAGGAGGAAAAGGTGGAGGCAAAAGTGAGAAGTCTACACTTATGAAAGAAATAAGAACTAGAGTAGATAATGAATTCAAAACTTACCAAAGGTCTTTATTAGGAACAGATGAGTTTGGTAGATTGATGGGAGAACCTAACCTTGTATTAGCAGAACAATCCAAAACAAGATTACTAACTCTTGTTAAACATTATATTACACCTGAAAAAGAAGGTGGACTTGGTGGAAATATAAAGAATCTTGGTATTGATAATATAAAAGTAATAGAAGATTTATATACAGAAGATACTGGTGAAGAAGAAAGTATAAATAAAATAATTGATAATAGAAGTTGGTGGGAGAAATATGCTCCTGCTGGACTTGGTGGCAAAGAAATACCTACTGCGGAAGACGAAATGCTTGGTGCTCCTAATGAAGAACACACTACACAAAAATTTAATTCACCAGAAGAAGTTAAAAATGCGTATAAATCTGGAGAAATAACAAAACAAGAAGCTGTCGAAGAAATCAAAAAATTAAAGAAATAGGATATTACTTATGTTCAACAATAATGAAGAAATTAGTAACTGGTTAGATGCTCCTGATGAACCATCAGAAGTGCAACCGTCTACTACCGAAGTAATACCTGTAGACAAAATGATTGGTAACTGGTTAGATGAACCATCAGAAGTGCAACCGTCTACTGCACCTGTAGAAGACGAGGAAATTGGTAACTGGTTAGATGCTCCTGATGAACCAATAGTTGAAGAACCATCAGAAGTGCAACCATCTACTGCACCTGTAGTTGAAGAACCATCAGAAGTACAACCACCTACTGCCCTTGTAGAAGACAAGGAAATTGGTAACTGGTTAGATGAACCTGAGATTTCTACAGCAGAAGAAAGTGCTGAGCCAGATGAATACTTTGATAGAATGGAGCGTATGAAAGGCCGTGAAAGAAAGAAACCAGAAGTAGGCAAACAAATAGGTGAGGGAATTTCTAAATTGTTAAGACCTTTTGGAGCAGCAGCTGCATTTGGTTTAGCTCCTCTATCACATGACTACAAATCTAAAGATGTTGTTGGAAGTGCTCTTGAAGCTTTAAGAGTTGGTGGCAAGGCTGCAATTGGAGAACTTTTTCCAAACAACAAATATGTAAGTTATGCTGGAAATATAGTTGAGAATAACTGGCCAGACGCTACACCTAATCAAAAAATGTTACTTGAACTTGCAATTGATGTTGTTGGTGACCCATCTTCTATTACACTGGTTGGTTATAAACCAATCATGGAAGGTATAAAAGCTGCGCAACTAACAGGAAAACTTCCAAGTGCTACAAGGCGTGCTCTTGAAGAAGCTATATCATATACGCCAACACCTGATGCTACAATGAGAAAAGTTATACCAAAGGAGCCAGTAAAGAACATATTAGAAAAACCACCGGAACAAAAAAAGGAACCTTGGTTCTTACAAAAACTCAAAGACGAAACTGGTGCAATCCGTTTAAGTGATATTAAAGATGATAAAATTTTAGAAAACATATACAATGAATGGAAAGATTTTAAACGCACAACTATGAAAAGTGATATGAGTCATAATGAAAAGGTCACAGCACTTGCTAAACAACAAGAACATTTAGATGTTAAAAGACAAAAAAGACTTGCATTTTTAAAAGAACAACCTAAAGTAAAGGAAGATAAAGTAGATAAACCTAAATCAGAGCAACATAGAAAGGCACGAGAGTGGGCTGAAGAAATCATAAGAGAGAAAGAGAACAAAAAGCGTGAAGAAAGTTGGAATGAATTTATAAAAAGAAAAGATGCAGAAGCAGAGAAAGCACGAAAAGAAAAAAACAAAGAGGATGATGCTTGGGAAGAAGAATGGGATGATGATTACGTAGAGAAAGTGCATGTAGATGGCTACGAAGACATAGAGAAGAGGCAGTTTGAATTTTATGATTGGTTTAATGAGAAATTAAAGGATACAAGTGGACAAATAACAATAGGTATTCCACCTAAAAAGAAAAAACCAAAGAAGAAACTCACACTAGAAGAAGCGGAAACACTTCCAGAACTAACAGAAAAGGATATTCTATCAAAAAAATATGACGAAGTACTTGAGAAAGAAAAGGAAATAGAATATAGTCCATCTCTTTCTTCATACGAAAATATAACTAAACAAGCTAGGAAAAAAGGAATCACACAAGAAGATGTTGTTAAAGAACTTGAAGCGTCTATAAAAAAAGATAATACTGATGCTATAAAAATAAAAAAACCAAAGTCAATAAGAGAAGCAAGAACATTAGGTAAAAAGGCTACTAAGGAAGAAGGTAAACAATTAAGGATACTATCAGAGAATGCTGAAATAGAAGAAGAGATTGCGTTTTTTAAATATGAGAAAACAGCAGATTTAAAATATAGTAGGATACAAGATAACAAGCAAAAAGAGAAACACTATTATCAAGAAGCATATAAATCATATGTTGATAGTAATATACATGATGTATCTCTACAAAAAATAGCTAAAGAAAAACCTACTAATGCTGGTTATCTTAAAGGTTTATTGAAAAAGAAACCAATTAGAAAACAACGAGAAGAAGCATTTGATTTAGTAGGTGAAAGACGAGAGAAGTTAGGCTCTTCTTCTTATGAAACCAACCTATTTGTTGAAAAACTTGATAGAAAACTGACACGAAAACAAAGACAAGTAATACCTTTTATGATAGAGAAAACAAAAGAACTACCTGAAAAATATAAACATCTTCAAAAAGTGATGGATAAGGATAAAGAAAAATTACAACCGTATGTGGATGAAATTAAATCACATTTTGAGAAAGGTTGGAAAAAACAATTAGACAACCTGGACAATATGGACAAACAGGAAATGGAAAATTATGTTACTCACTTATGGAAAATTCCTGAGAATAAGAAAAAAGAGGTTGTTCAGTGGTTTATTAAAAATAAAAATAAATTCTTAGAGAAAAGATTTATTCCAACAATTAGGGAAGGAATTGAAAAACATGGACTTGAACCTAAGACTTTAGATATTTCTGATGTTATAAGAATACATGACAGTAATGTTAACAGGTCTATTAGAAACACTGAATTCATTCAAAAAATAAAGGATTTAGATAAAGATGGAATTAGCTTAATACAAAAGGCAAAGGATGCTCCAAGAGACTGGATAACATATAATCATCCAATATTACAAAAAGTGTGTTATACTAAAGTATCTACAGCCGGCAAAAAACTTGGAGTAACAGAATCTCCGTGGGGGAGTATTGAAGTAAAAGTTCATCCTGATTTAGTAAAACCATTGGAGGTTGTGTTAGGTAGTAAATTTGATAATAAAGCAGTGGCAATCTATGAAGCAACTAATGAATTAGTAAAGAAGGCTTGGCTTAGCGCTTCTCTCTTTCACCACGGTGCTTTAACAGAAACAGCTGTTGGTGTGTTAGGCCCTATTAAAACATCCAAAGTATTATTGGATGGCATATCTCGTATAGGAAAATACGCTATAGGTGGAGGAAAGAAACCATTACCTATTTTTGATAAGAAATGGCAGGAAACAGCAAGAGATGGTATAGCTAATGGTCTACAAGTAGGTGCAACCAAAGATATAGCCAGAAGCAAGATACAAAATTATTTAGATAGTTGGGCAGAAACGCAGAAGTGGTATTTAAAGCCTACCAAAACAATCGGTAAACCTTTGGCTGAGGCCAACAGAGCATTTGATAAAGGTTTATGGGATTTTCTACATGATAGTTTTAAACTTTATGCTTATGAACATACGCTTACAAAAAATTTAATGAGAGCAAAAAAAGGAACATCGGTAAAAAAAATAAAACAAGAAACTGCTGAATTTATTAATGATACGTTTGGTGGTCAAAACTGGGATAGAGTGACTCCAAAACAATTACAAGTAGCAAGATGGACTTTATTAAGTCCAGACTGGACTGTTAGCACTTTCAAACAAGCATTATCAGTTACTGGCTTTGGAAAGAAACATAAAGAAACAACTGGTCTTAGAAAAAAGATGGGTGCTTCCTTTGTTGGAAAAGTTGCGCTTTATTATGCTGGCGGTTTACAGTTATTAAATGCTTATTTCAGAGATGTTGATAAAAGAAACAATCCAGATAAATATAAGGGACAAAAACTTAGTATATCAGATTATACTATGTTAGGAAATGCTCCAGGACATAAAACACATTTATTTGCTGGAAGAAACGAAGATGGCACAGAAAATTATATTAGAGCCGGTAAACAGTTTAGAGAGCTTCCAGAGTTAATAGCACATCCGTTTAAGAAAATAGGAGGTAAAGCTTCTCCTGCTTTAACTACAATAGCTGAAATATTTACAGGACATAGTTTATCTGGTTTTGAAGATGAGGATTTGTATAAAAAGAAAGGCTTTGATTTGGCGTTTGGTATGATAAAGAAAACAGCTAAACTTGGTTTACCTTTTTCGGTTACTAAATTGTTTGATAAAAATAGTGAATGGCATGGAGAGAATTTAATTTGGCCAACAAGTAAAGGTATGACAAAATATAAAGCCACTTCTTTATACGAAGATGCTATAGTAAAAAACAACATAGAAGGAATAGTAGATATAAGTAAACATGCACAGAGAAACAACTTACCTATATATATATGTTTTAAACGAGCGCTTGAGAATGTAAAACGCAAAACTTCTGTGGAAGCAAATAAAAATACAAAAAATATAAAAGAAGCCAAAGCAAAAGTTAAATCAGCAACTACACCAGCAGAAAAAAGAATAGCGATTAATAACGTAAAAAGATTAATTAAAGAAGAACAAGATATTAAGTTAGGTCTTAAAAACCTTGATAGGATGACTGTTGATATAAGAAAACATGAAAGAGAGATAGGAAAATAAATTATGACTGTTAAAAAGAATGTAACTACCGCATCGAATTTAACTAAATTAGGTATATCAGCATACGAGAATTATAGAAATATTTTATTTAAAAAGGCTTTTGACAAAGCAATCGGTATGGGGTTACAAGGAACAGCTGCAACTCAGTATGCTAATAGTACTATTGGTCCTGCTTCCACAAGTGTTAATACAGTAAGTAAGATTTTACCGTTTGTTGGTGCCGGACTTTCAGTATATGATATTGCTAAAAGTGGTCCTAACATCTATAATGTTGGTGGTGCTATGGGAGGTGCTGGTGCTGGTATAGCAGGAATGGCTGGTGGTTCAGCTGGTTTAGCCGCACTACCTTTTGCACTGGTTGGTGGTGCAGTTGCTATCCATTCATGGAGAAAGAGTCAGAAGTATAAACATGGTAGAAAATATATGTTCTATCAGAACACCAACGTAACACCAGTAAAGACAGAAGGTGATTGGGTATATTTACGTTTATCTGAAGGACATCAGCCAAAAAGCTTTGGATGGACTGACGGTGAATACGATACAGGTTTAACTTATATGTTTAGGTATAATACTAAAACAAATAAGATACAGACAACACGTGGTTACCAACCATCTTTTACAAATAAAGATAGTTATAAAGATAGCTCACGTTGGAATGTTATAACACAGAAGAAAGATAAATGGAAAGGTAAGCCACAAATAGAAACAGATTTAAAGAAAGCTCATCCTGATTTAACAATAGATGATTATAAAAATTTATATAAAAATAACCAAGCACTAACAGTAACTAAGGATATGGTATTTCACTCCAAAAGACGTGGTGGACAAGAATCAAAAAATAAAATTGTTATCTATGCTCGTGATAAAAACTTTGCTGTGCCAGAAGGTGCTATAAACGGTGGAAGATTGACTGGCAGTAATTTAAAAAAGATGAATAGACATTCGTATCGTAATTTTGATAAAAATAAAAATTACCTTGTTTATTATACTAATAAGAAAAATCAAAGAGTTTTTTATGAATACTCTTTTGATAAGCATGGTCATAGACGATTCAGTAAATCGAATGCAATGATAGTTTATATGCCAAAGTTAGGTGAGAAGAAGTGGCACGATATTTCACAGGAACCTATATCTAGTGGTAAGGATAATAGACATCAGTTATTTTGGAATATACCACAACTGCAAGCATCTATTTATAATACAGTATTAGCGCCTAGAGGATTTGTTGAAAAAATCACACCACAATCTGAGGGATGGAAAACAATTACATCCGGTGGCAAACAATATTTATCAGATGGCAAAAACGTAGCCAACATGGATGGAAGTATAATTGGAAAAATTAATACAGAAACAAAATCAATTGAAAGTTTAAATATGTCAGGAGCTTGGCGATTTGATAAAGATTTTAAAAAACCAAGAAACGATGCTCCGGCTCCTTATGATAAAGTTGGAACCATAGATAATTGGCAAGGATTTACAACTTCATTTAAAACAGCAGCGCCAACAGATATTTTACCTACTACTCCAAGTGAAACGGAAGTTGCTACTGATGAATCTGTAACTCCTGGTTTGACTCCTGAAACAACAGAACCTGCGCCAGCAGAAGAAACACCAATTACACCTACGGAAGGAATTGCTCCAACAACTGGCAATGGTTCGGATACTGGTCTTCCATTTATGCAGCCTACTGGACAAGACCAAGGATTGCCTTTCATGGGAGGACAGCAAGTTACTGAGGGTCTAACAGGTTCCACGTCTCAAGGACAAGGATTACCTTTCATGGGAGGACAGCAAACTAATAATACATCAGAGCTTTCATTTATGAATACTACTAATATATTTACACCACCTACAACAACTCAAGGTGGACTTAATATACCAGATATGAATAGTTTAGCTA
>JAYEIZ010000081.1:0-5846 GCA_034660355.1 Nanobdellota archaeon | reverse complement strand
CCTTTCATGGGAGGACAGCAAACTAATAATACATCAGAGCTTTCATTTATGAATACTACTAATATATTTACACCACCTACAACAACTCAAGGTGGACTTAATATACCAGATATGAATAGTTTAGCTAAGGAATCAGCTATCAAAGCACATGGTGCTTTTCCAATAACTAAAGATGCACTAAACAAAATATAAGGAGAAATTATGTTACCACCTCTAATAGCAAACGATAAAAAATACAATATTGATTCTGAGCAAACACCTGTTATACCACAAACACCGGCTATGCCTCCACAACAAAGTGGAGCACCAGCGATGCCGCAAGCACCAGTAGGAGCACCAGCGATGCCGCAAGCACCAGTAGGAGCACCAGCGATGCCTCCACAGATGGGCGAAGCAGACCAACAAATCGCTAATATGATGAGTGTTGGTATGCCAGAAGGAGCACCTGCTATGCCACCAGGCGGACTTATATCACAAATTGAACAACCACAACCTGCGGCACCACAGGAACCAAAAGCTCAAACAAGTAACGTTCAATCCTTTTTAAAAACTATGGATAATTTAATAAAAAGTGGAAATTTGGTAGGATAAATTATGGCACAACCTTATGCAGAATTCGAAATATATAGAGATACTTCCAACGTTTTATATGTTGATGAGAGCATGGCGTATTATACGACAACAGTTGGTTGTGGAGAACATGAAACTGCAAACCTAACCAGTAAAGTAGTTACTGCTATAAATCTAACTGGTAAAGTAACTGCTGCAATAAGTTTGAAATCAGTTATCGAGATTGATTAAGGAGTTGAAGAATGAGCAATAAAATATATGTTGAAGACATTGGAACAGTTATTACTATTGATACAGAAACTACTGTTACTGGTGCTGTCAATCCTACTTTACGTGTTAAGAAACCAGATGGAACTATTGTATCTTGGGATGCAGCTGTTGAAGACCAAAGCCTTTCAATTATAACAGAAGCCGGTGATTTAAATTTACCAGGACTATATTATATACAAGCGGCTTTAACAATAGATAATTGGACAGGACGTGGTGAAACCGCTGAACTAACAGTATACGCTAACTTTAAATAAAAGGGAAAAAACTATGGCCACATTTCGTTTAGCTGATAAAACACATTTGTCGAATCTTGAATTAGATGACAAGTTACTTACAGAAGATACAAGTGATTCTGATATTACTAAATATACAACGCCTGCTGATATTAAAACACTTACTGACGTTGAAGTGCTTTCAGCCAGTGGTGTATTACAAAACAATATTACTACAACAAGTGGCATTCTACAAACCAATATTAATAATGTGCCTATTGATACAGAAGAATATTTTACTTTAACTTCCGGACAGATATCTAATAAATATATTACGTTAGCGCATACACCACTTACTGCAGGAGAAGTTGCGTTCGATATAATAAACGGTTGCTCGCAATTTTATGATGAAGGTTATTCTGTTTCATCGGCAAATGTAACGTGGGATGGTTTAGGACTTGATGGCTTACTTGAGGAAGATGATAAAATAAGAATTATGTATTCGTATTAATGCGAATAAAGGAGTATATGTAATGGGAACATGGACAGCAGGTAGTGATTTATTAGAAATAAGATATTTTTTATCAGGTTTTGGAACCAGAGAAGCGGCTCTTGTAGTTGGTGGTCCAACTTCAGCTAACAGCTCAGAGGAGTTTGATGGGTCATCTTGGAGCGCAGGAGGTTCTACGTCAGTAGAAATGAGAGAAGGTCAAGGTTGTGGGTCATTATCCGCCGGTTTAGCTTTTGGTGGAAACGGTGGTGCAACATCTACTGAAGAATATAATTCCGGATTATGGAGCACTGGTGGTGATTTACCAAATGACTCAGTTAGATGTGCAGGCTTTGGAACACAAAATGCTGCTCTGTCTGCTGGTGGTGGAGATGGTATAACAACATGTAATAGTTATAACGGCACAGCATGGACTGCAGCCGGCTCATTAATTACAGGACGTAAAGATACAGGTGGATGTGGCACACTTACTGCTGGTTTGATTATAGCAGGCAAATCTGGCATCACCTATATACAGTCTTGTGAAAGTTACAATGGTTCTGCATGGTCTGCTGGTGGTGATACTTTAATAGCAAAAGCTATTACACGTGCTGCTGGAACCGAAAGTGCAGGCATTTGTTTTGGTGGTTATAATATAGCCACTGCATATTTAGACGAAACATCTACTTATGATGGTTCAGCATGGTCAGCAGATACAGTTATGCTTACTGCTAGAGACGCACATGCTAGTGCAGGAACTCAAGACTCTGCTATGGCAATGGCTGGTTGGGTTGGTAATCAATTGAAGTCAACTGAACTTTTTGATGGAACTAATTATAATTGTTTAATTAACGGTAAATGGGTTAATAAGGATACAGACAATTTAACATATAGTGGAAACAATTTATGTATACAGTTCTCAGATTCATCTACTGAAAGCAGTAACAAAGTGTGGTCTTCTGATAAAATAAATACAATCAGCGGTGTGTTGAATGACAAGGTGGATTTGTGTTACACTAAAACAGAAACTGATGCACTGACGTGGGTTGAAGCAGATATAACAGATTTAGATAAATATACTCAATCTGAGGTGAATACAATCAGTGGTTCGTTGAATGACAAGGTGGATTTGTGTTATACTAAGGCAGAGACAGATGTTCTAACTTGGACAGAGTCTGATATCACTGATCTTGATAAATACACTCAGGCAGAGGTAGACGCTCTAACATGGTTAGAGGCAGACATAACTGATTTAGATAAATACACTCAATCTGAGGTGGATACTATCTCAGGCTCACTAAACGACAAGGTGGATTTGTGTTATACGAAAACAGAGACAGATGTTCTAACTTGGGTGGAGAGTGATATAACAGATTTAGATAAATATACTCAGGCTGAGGTGGATGCTCTAACATGGACAGAGTCTGATATTACTGACCTTGATAAATATACTCAAGCTGAAGTAGACTCAAATATCAATACCGTATCAGGTGTGCTACAAGATAACATAGACAGTAGTTCTGGCAGCGAATATATAGACGCAATTCCAGACTCAGACCACTCTGCTAATGGGCCAAAATGTAATACAATCAACGCAGGCGAGACGATAGACGTTATGGATTATTTATACCTGCACAGTGACGGTGAGTGGCACATATGCCTCGATGATGGTGTTATAGAAGGTATGCTTTCGATAGCTTTGGCATCAGGCACAGACGGTAATTCAATTAATGTTTCCTTGGATGGTTCTTTTATTCGCGATGATACTTGGAATTGGACAGTTGGTGAAAATATTTATTTAGTAGAAGACGCCGGGACATGGTCTGCTGGCGGGGATTTGGGCACGGCTAGACGCGGTCTGGGTGGTGCGGGAACACAATCTGCTGGTCTGAGTTTTGGTGGAAGTAATGGCAGTGTTTTAGCAGTTACAGAAGAATATGATGGAAGTTCATGGTCATCTGGTGGAAATTTAGGGACAGCAACATACTCCTTAGGTGGTGCGGGAACACAATCTGCTGGTCTGAGTTTTGGTGGAAGTAATGGCAGTGTTTTAGCAGTTACAGAAGAATATGATGGAAGTTCATGGTCATCTGGTGGAAATTTAGGGACAGCTAGGCGTGAGTTAAGTGGTGCGGGAACACAATCTGCTGGTCTGAGTTTTGGTGGATATAATACTAGTTCTTTGGTAACAACAGAAGAATACAACGGTTCTAATTGGAGCTCTGGTGGAAGTCTAAATACAGCTAATCGCACCTTAGGTGGCGCGGGAACTCAATCTGCTGGATTAGCTTTTGGTGGGAATACTGGCGCAGTTGCTGTCGTGACAGAAGAATATAATGGCACTAGTTGGAGCTCTGGTGGAAATTTAAATACAGCTAGAAGGTATATATCTGGCACAGGAACACAATCTGCGGCATTAAGTTTTGGTGGATATTCAAGTAGCTCTTTAAAAGTAACGGAAAAATACAACGGAACCAATTGGTCTTTTGGTGGAGATTTGAATACAGCTAACCATGACCAGTGTGGCGCAGGAACTCAATCTGCTGGCTTAGCTTGTGGTGGTACTTGGGGAGACTATTCTGCTGTAACAGAAGAATATAACATAGGTGTATTTGAAATCAAACAATCAAACACTAATACAATTAAATATAGAACGATAGGTTATGCAACGCATGCTGACCGTATGTTTTTTAATCCATCAAAACAAACAATAATAACATAAAGGAGACAAATAAATGGCATACCTCTACATACATTCAACCAGCACTGGTAAAGGATTTATCACTCATACGGACAGAGAGAGTATTCCAGTCTTATCCTCACAACCATGCAATATATATGTGACAACTGACAACACTTATGCTTCTGGCACTTGGTGTCCACGTGTCAATGGCACGTTTAAAACAAGAGACGAGTGTCTGGCTTTGTGGGAGACGCAGTTTGATACAACTAAATCCGGCATGTTAGATTATAACACCACTGAAAGAAATGATATTTTGGCTACTACTTTTAGTGGATACGTGGCTGGTATTACAGAAAGTTTAGGATAGAATGAAACAAACAACCTACAATAACTCAACATGGCATGAGTGGTCAAAGTACGTCTTAATATCATTAGAGAAATTTGCTGACGAGATTGAGAAAAATCATAATGCCTGTAACACGTTAAACACTGTTATGATAAAAAATTTGGCCGGCCTAAAAGAGCAGCTTGTCGAAAAGATAGGTGAGCGTGTCAGCAAAGATACATTAGACGATATTGTATCAGATATCAACAGAATGATTGACAGCCTATCACAGGATACAGATAAAGTTGATGTAAAGATAAATGATTTAGTTAAAGATATAATCACACCATTAAGAATTAAAATGGCTGTTATGTCTTTTGTATTCGGGAGTTCAGGCGGAGTGATTATTTTATTGATTCAATATTTCTTGATGCACATTTTGTAGGACAAAGGGAGGGATTGAGAGATGAAAATTCTGTTAGAAATCACCATACCTCAACCCCTTCTAAACGTCTATGATAAAGATTATTTTATTAGATTTTTTAAAGGTTTTTTTGGTTACTTTGGTATCGAAGTAGAAACCAAAGATTTAATAAATTTCAAAAAACCATAAAATTTTTTTACACTTTCCAATTTCTTTCATTGAATTGAACAAGCAAGCTATCTAAAACTTCTAACAGTTGTTTGTCTGTAAATGCACATGTGAGCTCATCACTGATATAAATCATATTTTTAGCATCATCTCTCTGTTGTTCCATCTCACGTCTTTTCTTGTCTATATTTTCACTCCATACGGATGTATCTATATCTTGATTTTCTTTGCTTTTAGCTACGCGTTCTTTTTTTGCCTCATAATATTCTTTACTTTTAATCTTGGCACATTCTTTACATATAACCCACGTTTTATAAAAAGCAGTTAGTGGTAAGGTGTTACCACAATAGTTACAGGTTCTTGTTCCAGTTGAGCTATCACATTTAATTACATCGATATCATTATTTATATTTTTATTTTTTGATAATTTATTTGTTTCCATAAGTTACCCCTTACAGCTTCAATTTTTTTAATATCTCAAAAAATACATCTGCATCTAAAATAACAAGCGGTTGCTCACGATTACGTTTAGTGAATAACAGCCAATCAGTATTATCAAGTTGATTTGCCTTAGCCTGTTTAACCCACGCAGGAACAGACATGTTTTCGCATCTTTTACACTCGACACTAAACGGAAATCCATCTAACGCCTCTCCAAGTAGACGTATATCTGTGCCTGCCTGGCCCATTTCCCTTGAAGCTAT
>JAYEIZ010000080.1:0-14837 GCA_034660355.1 Nanobdellota archaeon | reverse complement strand
TTAGAATATAACTCTAACCCTCTAGTGGGAGGTTACAAAGAAACCTACAACACCTCTTATTCTTATGATACAAATGACAACTTAATAAAAATAACAGATAACGAAGGAAATGAGTTTAAATTCTCGTATGATAGCCTTGGAAGAAAAATCAAGTTAGAAGATCCAGATTTAGGAACTTGGACTTATTCTTATGATGCTGTTGGTAATTTAGTTTCGCAAAATGATTCAGTAGGGAATGTTATCACTATGAGTTATGATGTACTTAATAGGGTGCTTAACAAAAACTCTACTGATGTTAACATTTCCTTTGCTTATGATGGACAATACTATGGAACTCTTAGCAATATCACAATGAGCAACATAGGTTACAGGTACACATACGATGAGAGGTTAAGATTAACTAAATTTGAAAAGAACCTGTACGGAACATGGAAGTCAAAAGACAACTCCTATGATTCAGCAGACAGGATTATCCAGAAAATCCTCCCAAGAGGTGAATTAGAGTATTACTACAATAAACAAGGAAAGGTATACAAGATAAACAACTACATAACAGATTCTGATTTCAATGCTTTTGGAAGCATTCTAAACAGGACATACAATAACGGTAAAACAGCAACTTTTGCTTATGATTCCTCAAATAACAGGCTAACAAGCATCTCTATACCCAGTGTACAAAACCTGCAATATACTCATGATAATGTAGGCAACATCATGTCTATTCTAGATTCAATACAGTCAAGGAACTATTCTATGGGTTATGATTCTTTAAGCAGGCTGATTAATACAACAATAAACAATGGCTTATACCAGTATGAATATGATTCTATTGGCAACATCAAAAGGATTGTCAGGGCAGGACAAGCTAAAAGATTAATCTATAAAGGCGAAATACCTCATGCTCCTTCACAGGTAATTGATTCTGATGCAGGAGTAGGAGCATATAACGCTAAAGATATTGATTCAGGCAGTAAAAACAGGACTGTTGAATTCTTCTTAGTAAGAGAGAACCTAACAACACAAAATGACATTAACTGGAGCATTGATTTTGGTGATGGCAATATAGTCAATTCTTCAGAGAAAGTTAATGTCTCATCACCAATTATGGTTTTAGTACAGCATAATTACGCTAATGGCGGAAGTTATGATCTGAATATCTCAACAGTTTATGACTGGAACATATTTGAGGATAAGTTTGGAATCAGTGCTAAGTCATTGCAGAGCTTATCTAACAATCGCACATTATCTTTGATTGAGTTTATAATTGAAAATGACATTTCAGAGAACGCTACAAACGTTCAGTGGAACTGCACTAATGGAATAACTTCTTCCCAAAGCTTTGACATTTTAGGGAATGAAGACACAATGGTATTGATTGAGTATAACTACAGCACATCAGGGGATAAATCGCTTAACTGCAAGGCAATTTCCGATGATGGAACAGGAAACAAGACAACTGAGTTTGATATAAAAGGACTAGAGATAAAGAACTTTAATTTAACTGACTTAGACACTAACAAGAAAAAGATAGAATTTGAAATCTATAATCATTATTATCCATTGACTGCCAACTGGGAGATTAAATCAGATGGACAGACATTTACAGGCAGTGTTGACTTAAACACAAGCCAAAGCTCTAATGTTACTCAGGAGATAACCTATACAACAGATGGTGACAAGACAGCCAATATTTCTATTTATTCCAGTTCAATAAGAGATTCTGAAGAGTATACATTCAACATCAAAGCATTTGAGATTGACAGGTATGTAAGAGAAGACTATAACAATGATACATCAAGGATTATATCATTTGTTGTAACAAATGAATGGCCTTCTAATCTTTCTGTAAGCTGGAACCTGACTGACCCTTCAATACTCAATTCCACTTATCTAGACCAAAACGATACTCTGATGGTGATAATTCAGGAGAATTATACCTCTGAGGGTAAAAAAGAGCCTACTGTAAATGTTTACTCTGGAACATTCCTTACTACTCTTAATGACTGGTTCAACATTTACTTGGTTGAGATGCTTGACTTGCAGACTTTATCTGAATCTGTAACAAGCACAATAACAGAATTGATTACAAGAAGCAATTCTGGTAATAAAACAATAAGCTGGCAGTTAGATACTGGCGAGGAGAACATTACATCAGACCAAACTATTTCCTTAAATCAAAGCCAGGCAATAATCCTTATAGAACACAACTACACAACTTCAGGCGTATATGTTACTAATGCCTCAATAAATGATTCCTCTAACCAGGATAATGCACAAGGTGTTGCGATAACATGAAAATGAAAATTTATCTTTGGAATATTGTATTTTTCATGTCTTTGTTAATAGTGATGCTACCTGTTTGTTTTGCAGAATCCTTATCTCTTCAGTATGATTCTGCAGGCAACTTAATAACAGGTGACGGATTTTACAGGGAGTATAATAGCCTCAATCAATTATCAACAGTGAGATTAAATAATGCTACTGGAACAATCCTTGAAATGTATGTACATGATCTAATTGAGGAGAAGGTTTTAATCAAGAATGTATCCTACAATAATGGAACATGGAAAGAAACTGTGTACTACTGGTTTGATGAATATATTGAAGTCCATAACAATTCTGGAATCCAAGCGTTTACTTACATAGAACATGAAGGCATGAGGGTTGCAGAAAAACACAATGATTCAAGTGTTTATTATGTTGCACCTGATCATTTGGGTTCTTCTCAAACTATAATGAACTCATCAGGAGAGATTATCAGTAATTTTTCGACCACACCATTTGGAGTTATTTTAGATTCGGATAATGTAAGCCGCTTCAGTTACGAAGGCAAAGAATATGACCCGATAGTAGGTCAGTACGATTTTCACTTTAGGGGGTATAAAGCTAGTTGGGGGAAGTTTACACAGCCCGATACCGTTATTCAAAATATATACAACCCCCAAACATTGAATCGTTACGCATTTGAACATAACAATCCCTGGAGTAGAATTGACCCAGATGGACATATCGCCCCTTTAGTTGCTGCAATGGGAGCAGGTGCACTTATTGGTGGAGCAATTGGTGGTTTAATTTATGTAGGTTCACATATGATTTCTGGAGAAAAAATGACTTGGAAAGGTGCTGGTTCTTATATTGTAGGTGGAGCAATTGCTGGAGCTTTGGCACCAATTGGTGGAGCAGCATTTGGCTACGGTGCAAGTGCAAAAGCTATAGGTGGAGCAGCGTTGACATCCAGTTTTGGTGCAGGAACTGCCAAAGTAGCTATGAACTATGGAGATGGACAACCTATGACGGAAGGAGTAGGAAGTGCTATGGTTTTTGGTGGATTAACTGGTGGTGTAGGTCAAAAATTCTTACCTATGGCTAGAACGTGGCTGATAAAACACCCTTTAAGTTATGCTACAACTGTGACAGGTAATAAATTTGCTATGAATTTATTTGCAGAAAATATAATTGCTAGTTTACTCTCTAGAATGGTACAACATCAGGCAAATGGTGCTCAGGCAGTACAAGGCAGTGGCAATTCTGGAGGAAGTAGCAGGAGCAATGGTTCTGGTGACTCCTATGATAATCTACGTGAAGAAGCAGAGAATGCAGGGGAAGATGAAACTGCTGGCGATATTATCAGAAGGTGGAGAGAAAATAACTAATAGCATCAACGATACTTTTATATATTTTAATATATATTACTCAGTTAGGTGATACTTTGAATACTATATGGGAAGATAATAATCAAAGGAAAATTGCATCTTCAATAATTATTCTATTAGGTTTTATTTTACTTAGCAGTTTATTATTTTATGGAGAAGAGCCCAACTTTCCAATAAATTCAATGACTGGTATTGGGATGATAGTTCTTGTAATGTTTGTTTTATTCGCAGGCGAATATAAAAAAAAATATGCTAGTTATAAGATTTTTTTCCTTATGCTCTTATTATTCTTAATATTAATTTTTGCATTAGGGTTTTTCACACCAAAAAGCTGGAGTGGAATTGTCTATTATCTGGGTATCATTATCTTTATGTTAGCTTTGTTATATATGGCATACATAATGCTTAGGGTCACAATGAGCAAAGTAGTTGAAGAAGGGATATTATTAGGAACCGCATATATAGATAATGAAAAAGACATTATTCTCCAACAAAAGAAAACCCTATTTAAATGGAAAGATATTCGGAAGATTCAATTAAAAGGAAAAATAACTGCAGGGGGGCTAATCAGTCAGAAACATCAATTTATACACATTACAACAAAGAACAATTTAAATCAAAATTGCTATTTGGTAGATAAGTCTGGTTTTATGAATGGATTGAAGAAAGCTAATAAAATTAACATATTGGTGAAGTAATATACAATGGTAAGTGCTGAGGCATTGGAATATCTAAAAACCCACTTTAGACCTGGTTTGAGTGCATTAATTGGCGCAATTCTGTTTATGGCATTTTATTTTAAACTTAAAGATAAAAAGAAGAATTGGTGGTTGTTACTTATAGCAGGATTATTTTTTATTGTATTCATTTTTGAAATGGTTGACATTTTTTCTAGGTAATTTATGATACTCTATGAAGATGGATAAAAAGAACAAAACAATATTTATCGGTGTTTTATTAATTCTTATTGCACTATTTTGGAGGTTTTTATCTAAGTACTTATCTGAAACGAAATATTCTTCTATAGTGTTAGTTTTAGGCATAGTTTTTCTGATTGCTACCATTTTTGGTATGAGTTGGTGGGCTAAACGAAAATAATTATCTAAAATATTGTCACCTAAATTACAAACTTCAAGAAATAGCTCCCACTACTATAATTTAAGGAGTATTTAAATATTCTAATTTATTTCTTTATGGTATGGGGAATAAAGAAATCACTGGGGGAACAATAATAGGAATCTTAATACTCATTTACTTTGTTAATCAAATTTGTACTGAGCTATTCTATTTCTTTAGATTTCTAACGGGTGTAGCGTTAGTGTTTGCGATAGTATTGAGTTTTATGAAAGTGGATGAGGTTATGTGGGTGTGGGTAGCCGTTGGAGTTTGTTTATTGCTTACTGGAGTAACCTATGCATGTGGTCCTGGTTTTGCAAAGACCGAGATTGGTGATGCATTAGTAGATGCTGGAAATACTTCATATAATGCCTTTAATGAATTAAGAGAGGCTGAAGTGAAGGCTATAAATGATATTATAGATACAACTTGCAAACAAGTATCAGAAGATGATTGTCAATTATTAAAAGATACTGCTAAAACTGTTAGAACAGTTCAAGAATTAACTGATTTTAGTAAAAAATTACAGAAAACAGCCAAGGCTGTTGAAAAAGTTTCAGAATAATTCTCATCTAAACTAACATAAGTAAAATAAATATGATTATACAGAGCTAAAATTAGGGTATGATTTTTAGTTTCTATTGACGAGAAAAAACATTTCCACCCAGAGTTACTGGGTGTCAATTTTAAGCAATTTTCTAAGCTTTTCTTCCACCCCTTTTCTTTGGGTGGCAAGCCCTAACTTATTGTACTTAGAAACTAGATTTTTGTTGGAAACAATAAACAGCCATCTGTCTTTATACTTTTTGTTAAGATATTCAACTTTTTCTTTAGTCTGTTTCTTCTTTTTCAACAAAGTTCCTGTTTCAATCTCTAAAGCATATTTTTTATTGGCATACTTGAAAGTAATGTCTGCGTCTTTTGTTTCATGCTCCTCAATATCTTCAACAAACTCAAAACTTTCAAGTAATTGAATGGCAGACCAAACTAAGAAAGTATGTGTCTTTGAATGTTTTAAAACAGGTTTAACAAAAACAGTAACATTTGTTTGTAGATTAACACAGTATTCATTAGTTTGAACATAACCTTCTTCTTCAAGTACTTCAATTCCAATTTCATCTAGTTCAGATTTTAAGAAAACCTTATTTTCTTCAATATCTAATTCCCCCCTAAGCTTATCTTTTTCAGCACCTTTATCCCATTCTTCTTGTTTCTTAATCTCTCTAAGGTTTTCAATCTCTTCTTTAAGCTCAACTTTCTGTGAACGTAATTCTCTTATATTTTCCTTATACTCTAATTCTTTTAGAGTTTTATGACTTTCTTTCAATTTCTTATCTACCCTGCTCTTATAGCCCCTCATAGACTTTTCTAAGAATCTGTTTTCCTCAAAAATCTTAATGTATTCTTTTAACTTATCAATCTCAGCGTTTTCTAGCTTATAATCAAGAAATCCTAATATGTTCTTTTGCTCATCTGCAATTCTTTGCTGTTTTAGTCTCATATTCTTCTCTACTTCAAACAAAAGTTTGTGAACTTGATAGTTGTAGAATAGGAATATAACGCAGAATAAGCCAAAATGAGCTAAATAATTTTGGGAAAATGTTATCTGCCTAATCAAGGATAATGTTCTCGAAATAAAGCTAACAATAACACCTATCGAAACTAAGTGAATAAGTGATTTTATCCAAAAAATATGAGTTTCTTCCATATTAGAATTAAGGTTATCATAGTTTATAAGGCGTTCTCGGAGAATGCATATCCTCTGATATACAATCTTGTATACGTTGGGATATACAAATTCCGAGAGCACTTTATATTGTATTAGAACCTATATTATGATGGCTCAAGAAGAAGTCATCATAGGAGAGAACAAAAATGGAAAGACTAAAGGAAATGGATTATACCATTTTGGAGCATATACAAAATGCGCCCCAAGGTTGTTTAAAGTTTGGAGAGATTGTAGACAAGTTATTGATAGAGCCTTTTGAGGTTTACCAGAGTTTAGGAAAACTTGGCAGACAGAATCTTATTCGCAAAGGTGAGGAGTTTGCTAGTTATAGTGTGACTGAAGAGTTTAATAAGATGAAGATACGGAAAGTCAGATGTCCAAAATGCAAAACAACAAGGAGAGTGAACAACGATACTCAGAAATTAGCCATATGTGAGAATCTTGCCTGTATAAAAGCAAAAGGGCATAGAACGCAATTCTATGTTTTAAGCCCAAGTGCACAAAAAAAGCACATAACCAAGTATATCAATCTTGCAGATTAAATTTTTGTTTAAAACCGATAGCCGATGCACGATCATTCCCCTGGGTTCAATTCCCGAGTTATGAAGATGTGTAAGGCTGTTGGTTATTTTGAGGTGAAAAAATGTTTTGTGGAATAGACGTAGCTAAGAATAAATCCCAGATATGCATCTTAGACAAAGATAAGAATGTGATTGACGGTACCTAAAGTATATTTTATAAAGGGCTTTAATTTCTCCCCTATAAATGGCTTATACAATCAGAAAAATTTTGAGTGAAAACTGGCATAATTATCTTAAAACCCATAAACCAGAAGATTACCAAATAAAAGAAGTAGAAAAGGCTATAAACTGCAACAGGCATGGCTGCAACTCAAGAATCTGCTCATCTTGCGGAAAAAGGCACACAGACGATTGGTCAGATAAACTAAAAGATTTCATTCTCCCTCATGAGCATAAGCATTTGCTATTGACCGTTCCTGCTACATTAAGATCAATATTTAAAGATTGGAGCAACCTAAAATTATTGATGGATTCTTCCAGAACTTTTTTGAAAGATATCTATACATAAAAAACAGGGTTAAAGCCAAGACTGCATTTATAGCAATCTTGCATACGTTTGGAAAAGACCTGAAATTTCATCCACATTTACACCTAATTGCATTGAACGGATACTTTGATACTAAATTCAATCCCTATAATATCTCATTCAATCATAAGTTTGACAAGGTGTGGAGAGCTATTGTAATAAAAAGCCTGAATATCTATAATTTCACCAAATACAGATACGGCTTTTTCGTCTGGAGCAATCCAGAGTATCTTAAACAAAAAGAGATATCTAAGTATACAGTTAGGTATGTAAGGCACCCCGCAATATCAAACAGCAAAATACTCAAATATGAAAATAACGAAGTTATCTTCTCTTATGTTAGTACACGTAATGAAAGGGTAATCATCAAAAAACCAGTTGACAATTTCATAACTTCCTTAATACAGCATATCCCTAAGGAACATTTCAAATTAATAAGGCATTATGGGGTTTATGCAAGGAACCCTAGGTATAGAGATATTATGAATAAAAACCTCTAGTTTCTATATATAGTGACTAAGAGTTATTATCCATTTTTGGATAATATTATCCATATCTGGTTAATCAATCAGTTTCTTCACATGGCTCTCGTACGTAAAGTTCTTTAGCAAAAGATTTATAATTCTCGTCTAATATCTAAAAATATTTTTGAAAATTGTGAGGTGATTTTATGTATTCTGTGGCGCAGATAATCAGAGAAAACTGGAAAGAATATCTGAAAAATAATAGAGTGCTTTCTTACCAGAAAGCAGAAATGGAAAAGATGATCAACTGCTCAAAGAACAGCTGCAATTCAAGGATATGCTCATCCTGCGGCAAGAGGTATGCTGATGATTGGTCAAGAAATCTGAAATTAAATCACTTCAATAAACATGTTGTATTTACAGTTCCGGCTTATTTAAGGCACATATTCAGGGACTGGAATAATCTTAGTATCTTAATGCGGTCTTCAAGGGATTTTTTAAAAAACTTCATCTAAATGATACAGGATTTGTTGTAATCCTTCATACGTTTGGCAAAGATATGAAGTTTCACCCACATCTGCACATATTAACAAACTTGAATGTAGTCTTCAATTATAAGTTTAATCGAATTTGGAGAAATATAATCTTAAAAAACCTAAAAATAAACTCCAATAGATATTATTACGGCTATTATGTATGGTCTGATAATAAAACCATTAACCTAAAACAGCTATCAAAATACATTGGAAGGTATGTAAGGCACCCAGCTATTGCAAACGGAAGAATACGATTCTATGATAAAAATGTTATAACCTTCTACTTCAAAGATAATCAAGATAAAATGTTCTTAATAAATAAATCAATTGATAATTTCATCACTTCTTTAGTTCAGCACATCCCAAAGAAGCAGTTTAAGATGATTAGATATTATGGAGATTATGCAAGGAATAAGAAGGTAGTATGTTGATTGTTTTTCGCTATATGAGCACTTGTCTGCTACAAAATCGTTATTATTTTTCAATAATGCTTTTTATTTCATTAGTATTGAAGATTTTCACTTCAGACTGCTTCTTTAATTTCTTATCATCAGACCAAAGAACAGAGTTGGGATAAGCTAACGCACATGCTATAAATAAAGCATCATCAATATCAATCTCTTTAACAATTCTTACTGCTTCTTCACGATATTGGGTTAAGACCTTTGATGGCACAACTACAACCTTATTCAAAATCTGTTGGAAGAGTTTATTGAAGTCACTACGAAGCATACCACACTTTTTCATCAATTCATCTTTGTGCTTTTCCATCTCATTAAAGATAAAACCTGGAAATAAGAAATATCCTTCATATTCTAGGATTAGCTTTCTCGTTAATGAATTCTTAATAAGTGCAGAAAAAAGTATATTGGAGTCTATTACAATATTCATGCTAAGAACCTTTTAGTAGCAGAGGACTTTACTTTTTTGCTGAAATCATCTATATCTTTTTGGGTTATCTTACTTTTACTAGCTAGTTTTTCTGCTATTTTCAAGGTTTCCAATTTGCCAACTATTGCTTTTCTGGCAACTTCGCTCCACCTAACTTCTGTAAATCCTTTCATTTGCCTATGTACATCATCCGGTATTGCTAAGGTTATATTTCCCATGTGTATCACCTACAAATAAATATGTGATATCACATATATAAATCTTTCGTTTTTGCAGCTTATAATCTCTTATTTGTAGAGCTATCACTATAAGACCCAATAAGTCTAACTTACGATGAAAATGGAAATTTATGGTACGTAAAGTATAACTCCCAAAATCACTAATTCTTCGTCACAACCTGCATTATATAATCAAAAATTCCAACAACATGGCAAGGATGGGGGCAGGGTATTGGGATATGAAGAAGTGTCATGAAAAAGAACTTTCTGTTAACATGTGTTAACCATATTTGGATAATATTAACCAAATTTGATAACTGTTTAGAATTGTGGATAGAAACTTAGAGTTACTATATAGAAACCAGTAGTTTCTATGTATGTTATCAGCATACAGCTGTATGTTGTAAGCATACATCTATTTTAGAGCAACTCTTACTTTATCGATAAACTCTTTTGTCTCTTCAACTAATTTCTTTACCCGTTCATCTTCCATAATCGTATCAGTGCCATACTGGAACTCTTCCCTTAGGTTGATTATCTCTTCGCCTTCTAACTTTTCATCAGAAGATGTAATCCTC
This sequence comes from Nanobdellota archaeon, assembly GCA_034660355.1. Classification (GTDB taxonomy): domain Archaea; phylum Nanobdellota; class Nanobdellia; order Woesearchaeales; family JACPBV01; genus JAYEIZ01. Next base: position 4,545 of record JAYEIZ010000080.1, on the reverse strand, counting down.
TTAAGAAGATTCACATCAAGGTCAATCTTCCCTTCAGTTATCAACATCTCAACTGCTGCAAAAGTGCATTCCTGGTTTCTTGATTCATAACCTTCTTTGGCGAGTATTGCCAATAAACAATGATACATAGCATAGAATGAGCTACTTACTGCCCAGTCAAAGAAGTTTCCTTTGATCATATAAAGCATAGCTTTAAGGTTGTGCTGAGCTTTTTGGATATGCTTATTAGACTTTTCAGCATCTGGGGTTATCTTCTTCAAACCACGATGCTTCTCGCCTTCCTTTTCTGCTTTTCTTAAGCACCACTCAACTTTATTTTCAACGTGACCCATTTTTTATTGCCTCAACAATAATCTCAGCACCCCATAAAAATTGCCCTTTTTTTATTATGTCTAAAACTACTTTATCGCCCTTCTTTATATTATTTGCTAAATCCTTAGGGGTCTGGACAAGCTTATGTATCCTTTTAAGGCTCATCGAATTAAGCATATCTATTTCCTTGTAGATTTTTTTGTAATTTTCTTTCTGAAATACAAGCATAACATCTATATCGTTTGCTTTCTCACCATTATGAACTATTGAGCCAAATAAAGCGCAGCATAGCACATATTTCTTAACTACCTTAAGATTCTCTGCTTGAATCAATGCATACTTGTTCATATCTTTTTGAGTTAACACAAATGCACTTACCTTTTTAGCTAATTCATCATCATAGTTCATTTTGTAGAATATGCCGTTGCCTATTCCTTCTGGTAGTATGATCTTTATGCGCTCAAGCTTCTTAAGTATCTTGTAAGCGCCTCTGGGGCTTAGGTTTAGCCTTTTAGCTATTCCGTTTATGTTGATTCTCTCATTGAAGTTCCTGATAAGGAAGTCTATTACTCTTAGTTCATTATTGGTTAAGCCTTGCACTTAAATCACCTATATACCATTAGTATATAGTTATATACCTAAGGTATATAAGCTTTTCGCTTTTTTGAGTAGGAAATTATCCTAATTAGCGATAGCTGTATCCAAAATAGGTGTTTTGTCGTCGATAAAAACCACAAGATATAAATATGAGCTATATTATATTGTTTCTATATGAAATTATCAGATTCTATCCAAAATAGTAATTCTTCTAATTATCTTGGTACGTAAAGTATAACTCCCAAAATCACTAATTCTTCGTCACAACCTGCATTATATAATCAAAAATTCCAACAACATGGCAGGGATGGGGGCAGGGTATTGGGATATGAAGAAGTGCCATGAGTAGTTATTCTTTATACTTAAAGTATCTTTTTAGCTCTTTCATCATCTCGCCAAATTCAAGCTTTGCTTTAGTTAAATAAGATAAGTCTTCGTTCCATTCATTAAATATCTTGTTTGTGTTCTTGAAGATCATGCTTACTTCAAAGTCTTTACTGTACTCCTTAAATTTCTTCTTAACAAGAGGTATGCTTATCGGCAATTTTTGTTTAATTATGAAATATAGGTCATAATAATCTCTTGGCTTGTACCTTTGACAGGTAGCTCTGATCTTCTCAGCCACCATCTCTTCTATGTCCAGGCAACTGATTTCGAAATCAGGAATGAATTCATTATAGAGATGGAGAAGCTTAATTTTCTCTGGCTTTCTCAAAAGTTTAGAGTTTTGGTTTAGGTCAATCAGTATGGTTCCAGATTCATGGAATAACTTGTATTCAATTACTAGCCTGACGAATCTGGTGTACTTGTTATCGTGGGTTATTTTCTTAAAGAATGTGCCTTTTAGCTTTTCTCTTATCTTTTCTTCTGCATCTTTTGCCTTGATTGTTATGCTAAAATCAAGGTCTTCTGAGAGCCTTTGGTGATTGAGGAATATCTTGTTTAATGCTGTTCCGCCTTTGAAATGCAAGCCTTCAATGTCTTTTATTTCATAAAGCAACAGAGTTAATAGATAGTCTTTCTCGAGTAAGACTATGTTAAATTTATTCTGGCTTGCGATGACCCTTAACTCATCTTGGCTTATCATGCCCATTTCTTTGCCTCTGATTTTGTTGCTATTATGAACTCATGGTCATAAATCTTCTTAGTTATTGTTTTAGGGAAGTTTTTATCTCTTCTTCTTTTAAATCTGATATTAATATTTAGTATCTTGATGTCTTTGTGCTTTTTTGTGTTATAAACTTCGTAAGTAAATGGTATCTGGTCTGAAAGTTTCCAGTAGTGGGCTGCTGCTTTTCCAACTATGCAATAATCTTTCCCCTTCATAATCTCATCAATAATGATGAATGGGTGTTCAGTCCAATGGTTGCCTACTGCTTTTATCGGAATAAGCATATATTTGCTTTGATTGAGCTTTATTATTCTGCCTTTTTTTCTTAGCCTGTGAAGATACACTCCCAGTTCATTGTCCGACTTGAAGTATTTTCTAATATCATCTCTTGTGAAGAAGTATTTCTTCCGCAGTTCAAAGCGGGATATAAATTCCATTTCCTTTCCAGTTATAGTATTTTTCATTGTTTATAAAGTTTAAAAACGAAGTTTTTAACTTCACTAAACTAGAGAAAATTTCACTATTTATTATGATTTATGAAATTTTCTTGTTGTTCCTAAATATTAATGTATTGTTAATATTAGAGAACAAGATATTATTTAAATCTTTCGGTACCCTAGACTTTTGCACTTTTCATAAACACATGTTTTTTTAGAATTCTAATCCCGGTACGTAAAGTCCTCCACATCCAATCTTAGTTTTTATCGTGGGGAAAGGCTTTTATAATTTCTAAAATTTCAAGGTGATTCTATGTACTCTGTTAAGCAGATTTTAAAAGAGAATTGGCAGAATTATCTTAAAAATCATAATCCGGAAGACTATCAAATTAAAGAAATAGAAAAAACAATAAACTGCTCTAAAAACAGCTGCAACTCAAGGATCTGCTCATCCTGCGGAAAAAGATATGCTGATGACTGGGCCAATAACCTAAAAGAATTTCTACCGGAAACAAATCATAAGCATCTTGTTCTTACTGTACCTTCTTTTTTAAGACTGTTTTTAATCCTTTCCTATCAGCAATTTTCTCATCATAATGGTCCAATTCCCATTCTTCTGAAGGATTTACAATTAAGCATTCATCAAATGCTTTTAGTATTTGGTATATCTGTTTTGCTTCCTTATTAGATAAATTTAGGTTCATTTTTCCAGCATTCATCTGTCCGATTTTTTCGGACGCTTCAAGGATTTTTTCTTAGTAATGTCAATATAATTCGTTTCGCTGACTACTTTATTGCCCGTCTTTAGCTCAAGTTTTTTCCTCGCATCCCCTGCTATCTTCCCGCCTTCTTTAGCTGCAAATTTGTTCTCTTTAAATCCCTGCGTATCTTTCTTTTTAGCTATCTCAGTAGTTGAAGCTTCTCCTAGCATGTTGAAGATAAGCTCAAGATCAGTCATGTGATCCCTTAAATTTTGGTTCTTATACTTTGGATCAAGCCTTTTAATCTTTTTATGGTCTTTTATTCCTACACCAAAAGTAGCCTCGGATATCTCATTTGTGAGTATTGCATATTCTCTCTTTTCTTCAATTCCCCTCTTGCTCCACTCTTCTGTAAGAGCCTGCCTTACTGCAATGCCCCTAAGCCTTTTATCTATCCAATCCTTAGGATACCCCTTAAGCCCATAATACTCTTTAGCCCTGTCTTGAGCTAATTCGGGATTTTCAATCTCTTGTACCCTTTCATAGCCGACTTTTGCCAGCCATTGCTTGAACGGCTCTGCTTTTTTTGATGGAATAGACTGGATTATTCTAAACATAGATTCTGTATTTGCGCAATCAGTAGCATAGAGTTTTCCATCTGCCGACCTTAATTTCAGCTGTACCCAAATTGGGGACAACTCAATATCCTTAAATTCCCTGTCTTTTACCTTCCCCCAATACTGTCTAGGCGTAGGGCTGTCTGTTAGTGCTGCGATTACATCAACTACTGAGAACCACCATTTATCATTAAACCATTTTCTTCTTATTTTTTTGTCTTGGAAGACAACTAATGCATTGTTTTTGTCCATTTTATTTCCATTCTGTGCCTTTTCCAGATTTTTTATCATAATCAACTATGAAATCAACGTCTAATTCTGGTTTTTCTGTCTGCAAAAACATACTGCTCACCATAACAACATTGCACCTCTTGCATACACCATAAATAATCCATGCTGCGGATTCATTATTATCATCCTTAGCATCAGTTATCCTCATATCAAATTCCTTCCCTCAGAAATGTTTTCCCGGAAATAGCTTGATTTCTTTCATTACATCTGCCTCAAGGATACCCAAACGTTAACGTTTGGGGGGAATTGAGGCCATCCTCCGTAAAGTTTTTCTACCATTTTGAATATAAAATATACGCGCGACGAAAACCGGCGCACGCACTAAATTTTTCCATCAACTTAGCGTGAGCTGTGAACTTTTGTCGCGCGGAGCGTGACAAAAATGGAGTTTGTGAATGTTGAGTTAAGGCATGACAACCATAAGGTTGGCATAAATTTCTGGCACATGAATTGGCAAACAAAATATCGTTACAATATGT
>JAYEIZ010000079.1:0-14964 GCA_034660355.1 Nanobdellota archaeon | reverse complement strand
GAGAAAGTTTTTTGTAGATAAGATGTTATTTGCTTCATAGTTTAATCCACAAATTAAACTATGCGCTTCTCCTATGTGCTTTTTTCTGAGCACTTAGGGGGGGTCATTTTCTAATCGGCGATACTGTATTCAGAAGTGATCATTTCTTACTAGCTCCAAACAAGCTTAACATATCCTGAGCAGCAGCCTGCATGTCCCATCCATTCTTTATTAAAAATACAAGGAGAATAATAATCAAAACAACAATGAGAAAAGAGAATATTCCTGAAACTCTTGCTTTCTTACTCATCTTTTATCTATTATCTTTGCTTTGCCTTCAAAATCAATAAAAGTAACAGTATCGCCTTCATTAATTTCTTCTAATAATTCAGCATCACAATCTGCATCAATAGTTTCGTAGCTAGTATTGTCCATTATCTGCACCTTATCAGAAAGTTTTGCAATCACATTAGCTTCTTTTTTGATAATATCTACAACTTCTACAGGCTCATGATGGCTCATATTAACAGATTTCTGGCCTTTTGCAAATAATCCTTGTAAGAACAATTTTGTTTTAGAGTGAGAATGCGTACCATAAGCTACAACCTCTTTTCTTACTACCTTCAGAATCTCATTGTTAATGCGTATGTAGTTCCCAGGCCTTAATTCTTTTGCTTCTGTCATAATCTGAGGTAAAAAAGTGGATTATAAAAATGTTTTGGAAGTACATATTTTACTATCAATTAATGGTTACAAACAGAAAAGTTTATAAATGAAAAATGGAACACCTTGCTTGATTAATAGTTATAAGACTAAAAAAGTAAGATAGCTAGCTTAGATAAAAAAATGACCAGAAAGAAGACAGAATTGGATATAGAACTGATTGCTTTATGGACTCGGTTTAATTATCTGTGGCATGATAAGGGACCAGAATACGAACAGGAAGCCAAGAAAGCCCTTAGAGAGTTATGGGAAAAGGCAACAGAATTAAAAGGTCCAATCTCAGATATGGCTCCTTCGTTTGTTGATAGGTGTTCTGAAGGAGGTTTTGCTGTACACTCTTACTCTCGTGGAGTCTCTACCCTGGATAGTTTCATAAAAAAAGCACCTTCAAAAGAGTGGGCTGAGCAGGCATATAGATATTCTTTGAGATATGGAAATAATTTGAAGTTTAAAATGGGCAGTTCTCATCAGCCTTTCTTGTACAATGATGGAACTGTGCTTTCTGTTACTGAATTTATACCTGGTTTAGACTTAGATCATTTCTTTTTAGAGGCTTCAAGACCCTCGCGTAAGAAGAAATTTATTAACCATGCAACTGATATTGGAATAGTGTGTTTAGATGATTTAGTTTTCTTGCAGGATGATGCTCAGAAGGGGGATTTGATGTTAACCCCTAAGTCAAGCCCTGACAATGTTCGTGATGATATAGCGGCAAAGATAATCTCAAGTGCACTAAATACCAGGGAGCATGGTTCAGTGGATATAAGTGATGAAGAAATTTCTTTGTTAGAGGATGAAGCTTTAAATGCGTATAATCTATTGAATCTAAATGAAGCTACCATTGTTCCAATTGCAGATTATTGCCCTAAAAACCAAGGTATTATGCTAGAAGGAAGTAATGATTGGAAGGAGATAGCTGAAAGTATATCTAATAAGGGGAAGCCAGATACTAAACTGATTGGCAAAAGATTATACCATTGGGATCCTACACCTAGATGGGGGCATTTTATGGAGGATTTTCTTGCTTTTTATGCTTCATACGAATTTAAGCGATTTAATAATATTAAGGGAAAAGATACTTTAGGGAATTGGTTTAGGGCGTTTTTAGACGTTAAAAAAAGCCATAGTCCTGATTTTAAAGAATGGGTAAGGAGTCTAAACATAGGGATGTGGGGTAGAGTTGATAACTTCTTAAGACAAGATATGTACTTAGCCTTATTCTTTAGAGCAACTAGAAAAGCTGATTTAAGTTCAACACTATATGCCTGGAGAAACGAAGTATTATTCAAAAGAAGGCCATTTTACGAATCTACAAAAGAGCTTCTTCCAATACAGACTAGTTTCTATAATAATCTTGCAAAAGGGGCTATGATAAAAATATTAGAATCTTATGGTAAGGGAGCAATTAGCATGTTGAGTCAATATAGGCGAGCTCGCAGTGCAGGTAAAGATATGGCAAAATATTTTAAGGATGCTTTCCGTGGGGCTGAGGATCAAGAAAAAGATGTTCTTAACTGTTTGTATCTTTTGAATATAGCTAATAAATTATCAGATAGAAAAATTAATTATGGTACTCTTAGGAGATTAGAATATCCTTATGAGTTAAGTGCATCTAGGATAAGCAGGTGATGAGAATACCATCAAATAAATTAGAACCAGGCAATGACCATGTTCATACTTGGCGTTCTGATGGAGAATTGACAGAATTAGAGGTTATTCTTTATGCATTGACTAAGAGGCTTACAAATGAACAAAGACTAGGTAGTGGCGTAGAAAGTGATCTAAGGAGAATAGAGCTAACTGATCATGACACTGTTATGGCATGGTCTCCTAGGGTGATTAGAGAGATAAATGAATTTATTTGTGGAGGGGTTGATCTATTTCCAGATGGACATATAACTCCCGAAAACCCTAAGCTTATAAGATCAGAATATGTTGGGCCCATCTTAAGTGAGGCAGGCTACTCTCATTTTAACCTTAATGAATTTTATAGAATAAGAAGCTATAAGAGAAGGCTGTTAAAATGCGGGCCCGATCTTGAGATAGGAAAAGGTGTTGAATTAACAGCACGAATGGGACATACTTTTCATGTTCTTGGTTTGTTGATGCCCGGTGTAGATGATGCCATGGAAAAGAGAATGGCAAAAGTTTGCGAGATTAGACGTAAAAGAGCTGCAGAGATGATAGAAGACCTGTATAGGGACGATTACTTTTTTGAAAGAACTTTAGAGCACCTAAGAGGTTTAGATCCTTCATTTTCAAGACATCAATTAGATAATCTTATTGGAGATAAAGAACCTTTGACTTATGCTGATGTTAAGGCTGTGAACCCTAACTCTCCGAGCAGGTTGACTATTGGCTTTTTACTTTGGAAGAAGTATGGCAGTAAGATTTATTGGACTTATGATAGCAATGGGGGTAAAAGGCCGCTTGAACCAAAAGAAGTTAGGGATATTTACATGGAAAGATCTCCTAAAAGCAGATACAATATTCCAAGTATATCTTTTAAGAGAACTATAAAAGAGATTCTAAGAAATAATGGCATACCAGTATTGGCACATCCTAATGAAGGTATACCTAAAGAAAACTATACCTGGTTAGAAAAAGGATTTGATGCTATTCAAGAAATGGGCTATGATGTTGATGAGTTGGTTGATAAAAGAGTTATAGCACCTACTGATGTTGATTATGCTAGAAAAAAAAGCCTTATAGAGCTATTCATTAAGTGGGGTCTTTGCGGTATTGAGGATGTTAGACTCCCTCATAAATTTAGAAGCGAGGAACTGGCAGATTTTAGTGCTGATGAAGATTATCATGGTCCTAATGTTAAAAGCACAAGAAGTATACTTAGAGGTTATGTACCCAGTACTACAACTTTATTGAATCTTGTTGCAATGAAAGAGGTTCATAATGAATTATATAAAACAATGCAGTTTTTACCTGAATATGAAAAATGGAGGGAGCGTGTTGAAAGAACAAATAACTTAGTTGCTCAGTTTCCTTCTCGAAGGAAAAGAACAGAGTATCAACAGAGAATATTAGATGTAATCCCCAGAAAGCTAGAGAAGAATATTTCTCTTAAGAAGTATTTGGAGATGATTACTGTTTATGACCCTAATTCACCTAACCTACAGGGAACTGTTTTAGAGCTTGAAATAGCGATTCAAGATAGCCTTAGAAAGATGATTTATACTACTTCTTACTATGGTGAACAAAATAATACCATTAACATTGCAATTGACAGATACTTAAGAAATAAACTAGATAAACATCAAAGAATAGATATTCTACAAGAAAATCTTCCGTTCTTGCATAACATTGGCAAGGTTCTTACTTTTGGTGCTGAAGAAGTAGAGAAAGATGGAAAGGTGATGTATAAGACAACTTTTGAACATCATGATAGGGTGGGGGCTGAAATTATTGATCATAATGAGATAAGAGATGTTCTAAGGAATCAGCAAGGATTAACTGATAAAGAAATAGACCATATAAGAGACGTAGCTTTGTATCATGTTAAGGTACATGATGCTGTTTATACTGTCATGGAATTGTTAGAACATGGGAGAAAAAGTAAGAATATAAGCAGAAGGACTGAAAAAATAATTATGGAGAAGAAACTAAAGCCAGAGGTTATTATGGATTCTTTGTTGCTTATAAAAGCAGCTGGGAAGATGTCTTATGCTAGAGATATGCAAGATTATCCAACATATACTAGAGCAATCGATGAACTGATTAAGGTTTGCGTACCTATGCTGCCCAAATAAGTGTTTACATGTTTATTACTAAATAAGGTCCTGTAAAACAGAATATCTTTTGTGTTATGACAACAAGATGGTGAGCTACTACCCTATCCAATACATTGTTTGAGTTTTCTGCGATATCATTCAGATTAGATATTATTTGCTTTCTTTTTTTACTGATATCTACTAGCTTTTTCTTATCAAACTTATAAAAGATGTCGTAGAATTCCTTCAACATTTTGTGAACATCCTCAAATGATTTTATTACATTATTCCCTACTCTTTTTTTACTGTATTTGTCTCTTCTGTGAAGATTATCTACATGGTTACACATATATTTATATTCATCAGCCAGATTTTCTAGGTCTTCTATTATATAGTATATTGGACCTATAGGGTGGTATTTTGTTATCCCTTTCTTGTTTATTAATCTCCTGCATGTTGTTGTAAACCTGTTGTTTGCTTCTTCTAAGAACGCGATATTAGGCAAGAACCCAAAATCATTTTTCTTAAGAGAATCTAGTGTTTGTTCAGACATAGATATCAATAGTAAGAAAGTTCTTTTTAAGACTGTATCAAAGTCTTCTAGTTCTCCAGATACGTGTTTAATCTCACAAAAATTTGTTCCTTGATTAGTTATTTCAAAACCTACGGCTTCCTTGCCTAAGGCTTGTTGTATAAGCCTCATCTCTTCTTTAGAACTAAATGTGAATTTAATTTCATCAGCTCCTTTTTTGTATAGAGCATGAATAAATCTTGGAATCATTATATCTAGTTGATCTACATTTAATTCAATCTTGTTTACTTCGTATCCTTTATCTGTAGATACTGTGATCTCGTTTTCCCTCTCAGTAATCTCTAATTCATCGCCTTTTTTAATTCCATGCTGTAGGGCCCATTTTCTAGGTAAAGAAATTAATTGAGTACTTTCTGCTATTTGTATAACTCTTCTTTTCATCTTATAAGACCCCCACTTTTGATATATAATTATAAGTAATGCAAATCATTATATAAATCTTTCTATTTATATAAAAATTATAAAATTTAAGCAATAATTATATAAAAAAGAAGATATTTCTAAGTTCTTGGGGGTTTCAAATGAAAGCCTTTTGGAATGAAGATAGATATAAAGATGATGGAGAGGATGTTTATGGTGACTCTAGAGATGAATTAGTAGAGGATGATGAGATGTCGCCAGAAGAAGCAGGTTTTATGAGGGGTTATATGGAGGCTTAAGATGATGGATAATTATAGTAATTTTGAACAAAAGAAGAAGAAACAATTTGAGTTAGCATATGGATTGACTTTTGTTAGTTCAGAAGACAAGATGGATGACTTCTTGAACAAGTGATTCTCTAGGTTTATAGGCTTTTTCTTATAGTTAGTAATAAATTATGCAAAAATTTATATAAATTTTCAAAAGTCCAACGAGGGATGGAAAAGGCAGGTAAAATCTCTCACAGAGAAGCAAAACAACTAATCAGTGCAAAGAATGGGTTGAATCTTGAGGATGTTATAGATTTTCTTTCAGGTTTTACTGGAGTGATTAATCCAGAACACTTGGATTTTTCTCTTCTTTATCCTTCAGCAGGTTATGATGTTTTTACACCCCTTCTAATTGCAGACCCAACTTTAATAGTGATGATAGAGGGGAAAGATATGGGGTTACTTCGGGGAGAACAAGATGTTACCGAATTACATCAAGAAGCTAGGGAATTCCTAAAGCGTGAGTTCCCCCGAGGATGGGCTACGGATGCACAGACTAATAATATTTATCTAAAAATGATTACTGAATTATACCTCTTAGGTATTAAACCCGGAAATGTTGAATTTAAAGAAGAGGATAATGCTCAAATCCTAAATCTTATGTTTAGTTGGAAACACCCACTTGGAAAAAGAAATAAAGTTTATAAAATCTCTTTGTCTAATAGAATATGCAGAACCCTAATTGAAGATATAGATGAATATGGTTCTTATTTCCCATCTGGTGGATTTGATGTCTTGCTTTCTAAAGCAGACGCATCTATGTTAGGACAAAGAATTCTAGAAAAGTCAGATTATATTAAAGATGGTGGCATTGTAGTGGCTGATCGTGGATTAACTGGTGGATGGGCCCACCCAGGAAGATATCGTAAAATTGATTTAGATGAAAATGTTGTTTCCAAGGGTGCATTAATCGGTGAAAGAGGATATTGTTTTGGCTATACTGAGCAATCTAATTGTCCAGATATTTATAGGATAATACCAGATCAAAGCACAGGCGTAATCAAAGCTGCTCTAAGGCAAACAAACCCTGAAAGTTTGTTATAATCTAAGAAATTTTACTCTTTAATAATCCCATAACCAATTAATCTAAATCTATTACCTATCATTCTAGAAATAGTCACTCTTGAATCTAACTCTGCACATACAGGCAGTTTTAATCTGCATTTTACCTTGTTTTTCCCAAGTTCATAAACTACCCCTACAGTTGCAGCAGAGTTTACATTTAACATAAGTGATTCATTAAGCTTAATTGGCTGAACATTCAGGTCTTCTTTTGAACCCACAACTCTGTCAAGTAAGTGGATCTCTAATGTTATTTCATCCCACACAGGGGGTGTTTTTCCAGGTATGCCTGCTATAGATCCTGTTAATTTATCTGAAGAAACTATTGATGGATCGAGTGATGTTAATATGCCTATTGAACCGCCTGGCACAACCTCTTTTAGAGAAGCTCCACCTGATTTTACACCTATAATTTTTGTTTTTAATACTTTCCACACACTTTTGTTCTTTTCTTTTACTTCATAGCCTGGCTTTATCTCTATCTCTTCTCCTTTCTTTAGGATTCCTTGTCTTAGTGCCCCCCCTAGTACTCCACCCCCAATCTTTTCTATTTCTGTTCCGGGTTTGTTAACATCAAATGATCTTGCTACCAGCATTAATGCATCTTTTTTTGTATCTCTAATTGGGGTTTTTATTGTTTTTTCTATAACCTCTATTAATGGTGATAATCCAGTGTCGTGCTGAGCTGAAATAGGTATTATTGGAGAATTTTTATAACTAGTTTTACTAAGGAATTTTTTTATCTGTTCATAATTCTTTATTGCACCTTCTTCATCAATAATATCAATCTTGTTCTGGACTACAACAAGGTCTTTTACACCCATTATTTCCAGAGCCATTATATGTTCTCTTGTTTGAGGCTGAGGGCATTCCTCATTTGCAGCAATGAGAAGTAATGCACCATCCATTATTGTTGCTCCTGCGAGCATTGTAGCCATAAGTGATTCATGGCCAGGAGCATCTACAAAGCTGACTTTTCTTATCTCTTCTGTTTTTTCTTTACATTCAGGGCATTTGCTTCTAGCGGTAAATAACTTACATTTAGCACATTTCCTGAATGTCACATCAGCATACCCTAATCTGATTGTAATGCCTCTTTTCATCTCTTCAGAATGAGTGTCAGCCCACTTACCACTTAATCTTTCCAACAAAGTTGTTTTTCCATGGTCTACGTGGCCGATTATGCCTAAGTTTAAGGATGGTTGAGATTCCTCTTTGTTTGAGAAAATCTTCGATTTTCCTAAACCTTTAGGATTCTTCGAATCCGAAAGTTTAATTGTTTTTTTTCTTGGCATATTATTGTTTGATTAAGGGTTTTAAACCATTGGCATTATTTTTTTAAATCATTAATATTAAATTCTAAAAAATATGTTTTTTTTCTTGCTTCACGATTGAAAAAAACTGCTAATTTACTTTTTCTCTTCTTTAGGTGCTTCTTTCTTAGGCTCTTCCTTCTTTTCTTCCTTTGGCTTCTATTCTGCCTTAGGTGCTTCTTTCTTTTCTTTAGGAGATTCTTCGCCTTCTTTCTTTTCAGTAACAAAGTAGTCTTCTACTTTCTTAGAACCTTCTTTTAATACTTTAAGATTTATTTGGGTTATTTTCTCGTTGATTTTGTGTCCGCACACTGTTTTTCTGCTCTTTTCACCCTTTTTTAACCCTCTAAAACCTACACCGCCTGATGAATGGATGCTTTTTCTAAGTCCCAATATACCGTGACGCATTGGAAATCCACAATAATCACTGCCTCCAGTAATTTGGAATTCATAACCTGCCATCCCAAAGCCGTCTCCAGCTACATTTTCTCCAACATTTAGGCCAATAAAAGCCTGAGCTTCTGCGCCTTTAGCTTCCTTTTGATAAGATTTACCTGTTTTTGGATTAGCAATACATAGTTTAAAATCTGCCATATTAATTACCTCCTCATTATTGTCAATAGTAGAAATTAGTGATGGTTTAAAAAGCTTTTGTAGGGATTTATTCCTTTTTCTTAATTATTCTTATTATGCCTGTTATTAAGAAAACTCCTAAGCCGATGAAAATAACATATTTTCCCCATTTATCTTTGTTGAAAAATCTCATTAATACACCTAGTATTATCAATCCTAGTGCTAGCATGTCAGTGTGCCTTATAGGGTATTCTTTTGCCATTTTATGTTTCAAATGTTATTGGCTTACAAGTTTCAACTTTTTCCTGAATAAAAGGATATTTTTTACAGACTATTGGCCTTGAATCATAGATTTTACAGGAATAACCTCTTTGGTCTTTTGTGAGAAAAACACACCAATATTTATCGTTCTTTTTTAGAACTGTGTTTTCTTTCTCTTTTAGGTTTTTGTCTATCTCTGCAAAATCTTCTTTTTTATAGCCTAGTTTTATTATCCTTTCAATGTCTGCTTTGTGCAATTTAACTATATACTTGATGCAGCATTCAGCGCATCTTTTACAGACAAATGTTTTTGGATCAAGCATTATTTCTTTGTAGCGCCTTTGATATACTCTATTAATTCAGTCGGTACTGGTAGTATTATTGTGCTGTTTTTTTCTGAAGCTATATCTGACATTGTCTGAAACAATCTTAATTGCAATCCAGCAGGTTCTTTCCCGATAACTCTTGCTGCTTGTGCAAGCTTTTCTGCTGCCTGTGATTCACCTAATGCTAATGTTATTCTTGCTCTTCTGTCTCTTTCTGCCTCTGCTTGATGAGCCATTGCTCTTTTCATGTTTTCCGGCAGCTCAATATCCTTTATCTCTATCTTATCAACCTTAATTCCCCATGGGTCTGTATCTTTGTCAACTACTGTCTGGATCTTAGTTGAGATTTCTTCCCTTTTCTGCAATATATCGTCTAATTCAAACTCACCGACGGTATTTCTCATTGTTGTTTGTGCGAGCTGAGAAACAGCATAACTAAATTGTTCTACTTCCAGGATAGATTTATCTGCATTGCTTACCTTGTAATACAAAACAGCATTAACTTTTAACGAAACATTATCCTTACTCACACATTCTTGTGATGGAACATCCACTGTCTTTATCCTTAAATCTACCCTCTCCCATGTTTGTATTACTGGGATTACTATCCTTAATCCGGGATCCATTAATCCAGAATATTTCCCTAATGTGAATAGAACTCCTCTTTCATACTGCTTAACAACCTTCAAAGAACTCAATACCACTGCTATCAATAAAATAATACCATATGTTGTTATAAATGCCATTTAAATCACCCCATGATAGAACTAATCAATGTTTTATTTAAATATTGTGTTTTAGGCTTTAAATTTCTCTAATTCTTTAAAATCCAAAGTTTCGAAATAATCTTCAACTGTTTCTGCTCTTCTTATTTGTACTACTTCTCCATTCTCTCTTAATAGAAGTTCTGCTGATCTTAGTTTTCCGTTATAGTTAAAGCCCATTGCGTGTCCATGTGCTCCTGTATCGTGGATTACTAATAGGTCTCCTGGTTTTACTTCTGGTAACATTCTGTCTATTGCAAACTTATCATTATTTTCACATAAGCTTCCTGTAACGTCATATTTATGTGTAAGTTTTTGATCTTCTTTTCCTAAGACGCTTATATGATGATATGCACCATAGATTGCAGGCCGCATAAAATTTGCCATAGATGCATCTGTCCCCACATAATCTTTGTAGATATGTTTCAGGTGCCTTATTTTCATTACCAGGTAACCGTATGGTCCGGTAATCATCCTTCCTGATTCCATCACAATCCTTAATGAATCAAGTTTGTTAGCTACAATAATTCCTTCATACAGTTTTTTAATCTCAGAAGATAAGTATTCATAGTCAATTGGCTCATCATCTAGGTTATAGGCAACACCAAAGCCACCTCCAAGATTGACAAACTCCATCTTTATTCCAAGTTTTTCATTGACCTCTAAAACTAAGTCAAACAACATCTTAGCAGTTTCAAGGTGATATTTTGGGTCTAATTCATTAGATGAAAACATTGTGTGTAATCCAAATCTCTTTACTCCTTTTGCCTTGCATATTTTGTATCCTTCAATTAATTGTTCTTTTGTAAATCCATATTTTGCTTCTTTAGGGTCACCTAATTGTATTCCGCCAGATCTTCGCGGACCAGGATTATATCTAAGGCAGATTAATTCAGGCATTTTTCCTAATGACTTCTCTAGAAATTCAATATGGCTGATATCATCTAGGTTTATGATTGCACCTAGCTTATTTGCTTCTACAAATTCTTCAGCTGGAGTATCATTTGAGGAAAACATAATGTTTTCTCCAGTAATTCCTATCTTTTCAGATAACATCAATTCTGGCAATGATGAACAATCAGTTCCCATTCCCTCTTCTTTTATTATTTTCATAAGAAACGGATTAGGGCAAGCTTTAACTGCAAAGAAATTCTTAAATCCATCTATCCATGAAAACGCTTTAATTAATCTTTTAGCATTATCTTTAATGCCTTTTTCATCATAGATATGGAATGGAGTAGGGTACTTCGCTATTACTTTCTCTATTAACTCTTTATTGAAAGGTAATTTTTTTTCTTGCATTTTTCTAATAAACTTTAAGGTATATTCTTAAACTTCTTTGAGTGTTGCTCGCCAGCACTGCCCCAGTTTTCTTTAAGTATCTCATCAATAACCGCAGTTACTGCTTCTTTTGGGCATTCAACAGACTCTACTATTGCATCTGTAACCTTCTTTATTATTTTTTCTTTTTGTTCTTCTGATCTTCCTGACCATAAATCTATCTTTACAACTGGCATAATAATCCCCTCTTCCTTAAACAATCTTCATATCTTTTAATACTTCTTTTAGTTTTTCTTTATTTTCAGGTCTTAGCTCGCATATTGGAAGCCTATAGACTTCGTTGCACATTCCTTTTAATGATAAAGCGCACTTTATTGGAATTGGATTAGTTTCAATAAATTCTACATCGAATAATGGATCTAGTTCCTTATTTATCTTTTCAGCGTCTTCCATGTTATTATCTAAAGCTGCTTTAACCATTGCTGCCATCTTATCTGGAACTAAATTAGATGCTACTGATATTACTCCGTTGCCGCCTGCTTTGATTAATTCTAAAGTGATATTATCATCTCCGCTTAATACTGCAAAACCTTCTGGCTTTTTTGCAATAACATCTTTCATCTGCTCAATATCCCCTGATGCTTCTTTAACTGCAACAATGTTTTTGCATTCATTTGCTAATTTAATCAATGTAGGTGTTTCTACATTAACTCCTGTTCTTCCTTTTATATTATATACAACACACGGAAACTTGACAGCATTTGCAATTGCCTTAAAATGCCTATAAAGGCCTTCTTGAGTTGGCTTGTTATAGTAAGGATTTACCAGTAAACAAGCATCTGCACCAGCGTCTTCTGCTTCTTTTGTCAATCTGATAGCTTCTCTCGTGGAGTTTGAGCCAGTGCCTGCAATAACAGGAACTCTCTTGTTTACATGCTTAATCGTTAGTTTGATAACTTCATCATGTTCGTCATGGCTTAAAGTAGGGGATTCTCCTGTTGTTCCGCATGGAACGATTCCACTTACACCATTTTCTATGTTAAAGTCTATTAACTTCTTTAAACATTCTTCGTCTACACTTCCATCTTCTTTGAATGGAGTAATTATTGCAGTAAAAACACCTTTAAACATTTTTTATCACCTTCTTAGTTTTGATCAATAAACATTATCTTATTTAACGTTCGAAAACCCACCAATAACAATGGGCCGTCCAATTTCTCGCTATGCTCGAAATTGGGTCGACCACCCCGACGGGGCCAACCCCCGGTCGACCGGCCATTATTGCTGGGTTTTTCGCCTTTGTTGAAATTCTTTATTTTATTATTCCTTTCATGAAATCATCTATAGTATAAAATCCTTTCTTACCATTGATCCATTCTGCTGCCAGAACTGAGCCTAATGCAAATCCTTCTCTGTTCTTTGCTTGGTGCTCAAGATTGATTATATCTGCATTGCTTTCAAAGTTTACTGTATGTGTGCCCGGTATCTCCCCTTCACGTATACTCTTTATGTTTATACCTTTAAATCTATCTGTATTTTCTTCTATTAATTCTGCAATCATCTTTGCCGTACCTGAAGGTGCATCCTTCTTATGGATGTGGTGCGCTTCTGACATTGACAGTGAGTATTCATCGATATTATCCAGGATCTTTGATACTTGCTCTATCAATCTGAAGAAAACATTAACCCCTATTGAAAAGTTAGGTGAGTAGATAAAGCCGATATCATTATCCTCTACTGCTTTTCTTACTTCGTCTAATTTGTCGTACCATGCTGTTGTTCCTACAACTATATTTTTCTTTAAAGAAGCGATCTTCTTTATATTTCCAACTGCAATAGTCGGGGCAGTAAATTCAATGCATACCTCAACATCTTTCAGTGATTCTTCATTTATCTCCTTATGTGTTGCATCTTCTGCATTTGGATCTATCTTTGATATTACATCTATTCCTTTATCTAGTGCGATCTTTTCTATGATGTGCCCCATCTTTCCATAACCCACTATAGCAATATTCATGATACCACCTATGTAAAAACAATAACTTTATAAGCTTTTTAAACTTTCTGTTATCATAGTAACATTTTGTAAAATGGCAACTGTGTCACACTTAGTTGGGAAGATTATAGGCTCGAGGCCTATATTGAATGATGCAATAGAGCAAGGCATAATCAGTTTTGGTAACTTAGCAGAGCAGCTAGTTCCTGAGATTGAGGAAGAGCTAAGTAAAAATGTCAAACATAGCGCAGTTGTTATGGCTCTAAGAAGATATGCTGAAAAAGTAGATAAGAGTTTTGATAAGCCTAAGTTCGATTATAATTCTGAGATAATTATGAAGACAAATTTGTGTGATATCTCTATCAGGAAATCTCCTGCTTTGTTTAGTAAGTTGAGAAAGATATATTCAATTGTCGATTACGAAAAAGGAGATGTACTTAATGTAATCCATGGGAATTATGAAGTTAGTATTGTTTCTAACATGAGACACTTAGATAAGATAAAAAAAGAACTTAAAGGTGAGAAAATATTGAATGTTGAGAAAGACTTAGTATCATTATCATTGGGTTTTTCAAATGATTTCTTGCATACCCCTGGAGTTATCTCAACTGTTGCCAGGAACCTGAATTGGGAGAATGTGAATATTTTTGAGTTAGTTAGTACATTAACTGAACTTACTTTTATTGTTTCTAAGAAGGATTCTGCTAAAGGCTATTCTTGCTTGCAGAAATTGGTTAGTGGGAAATAAAAAGGGCCGTTAGAATCCCCAAGAGAGTATTGAATTATCCCCCACGTTGATTTCTGTTATAATCATTGATCATTCTCATATATTCGATAACCTTTTGATGATAAAACTCTTTCATTTTCTGATCTTTGGCATGTTGATCAAGTTCACCTTTCTTATCCCAAATCTTACAACGTAGATCATAATTCCAAAACATGATCCTATCATCAACATGGATGCCTTGATCTTTAAGATCAATCACTTGATTAGTATTATCAATAGCTTTCTGATAGCACGCACCTACATCATTTGAGGATTTTGATTCTTCAATCGATATATTTGCTATAAGCAGATAAGTTACAGGATCATGAGGGTCTAGTTTTTTTGCTTCTTCATAGTCCCTAAGGCTTCCCTTAAGATCCCCTAGAATTGATAATGTATGTCCTCTATTTAGATACATTTGAGGAACTTTTGCATTGAATTCTATACTCTTAGTATTATTCTCAATAGATTTTAGAGCAAATTCTCTAAAATTAGGTGAAAGTTGCTTATTAGCAACGTATATCTTAGCATTCCATGAATTGCTTATCTTATAGTAACAATACCCTGTTAATTCTCTTCTTGTAAGACTTTTAAAATATGAACCATTCTCAACTGAATATTTCGATACAGGGTACCCTTTCAATGTAACTTCGTCAGTTTCTGGTTCACCATGAAGTAGAGCCTCCCAGTTAAAAGAATTGCCGTTGTTTAATTGCCACCTTAAAAATGCGTGGCTTGGAAGAACAACTGCAAACAAGGGTAGATCCATTATCTCAGCAATAGACGCATATATGATGGTGACATCATCACAATCTACTTCCTTGTGTTCTAATGCGTAGCTTAGTTGCTCACTTGCTGCTCTAGCTAATCTAACAAAGCCTTTTTCCTTCAATACTCTATCCATAGTCCTCAAT
>JAYEIZ010000078.1:0-3840 GCA_034660355.1 Nanobdellota archaeon | reverse complement strand
TGGAGTGTAGATAAAAAGATGTTTGGGGGGAATGTCAGGCAAAAAAGAGAAGATAGGATCAATACTGCTTTGTTTTGCAGAGCAATATGGCATAACCTATTCAGGCTTTAATCCTGTCCCAGAATCGGTTCTAAACCGATTAACCAAAAACTATTTAAAAGGACTAAAATTCCAAAAGTGTATGGGAAGAATAAAACTGCAGCTTGTAAAGAGAACAACTAATAAATTGATGGCTGAGCATAAACCTGAGTTTAAAGAGAACTTTGAAGAGAATAAGAAAGTGGTAAATAAATATACTGATGTTGCCAACAGAAAATTAAGAAATATAATCGCAGGTTATGCTACAAAATTGATGAAGAAAAAGAAAGAAGAGTAAAGTTTATAAGTCCTTTTTAATTCTAAAAGTAATTATGGTGGCCATAGTTTAATGGTAGAATACAGGACTGTGGCCTATGGGTAGAAATCCTGTGATGCGCGTTCGATTCTCGCTGGCCACCCTCTTAATTTCTAGAGGGAAGTTTAGATAAATTACGCATTGTATAAGGCAGAATGAAAGCAAATGCATAGATTACACTGATAATTAATGGTGAATTAGGGGCTAAAGATA
Source organism: Nanobdellota archaeon (assembly GCA_034660355.1). Classification (GTDB taxonomy): domain Archaea; phylum Nanobdellota; class Nanobdellia; order Woesearchaeales; family JACPBV01; genus JAYEIZ01. Next base: position 3,233 of record JAYEIZ010000078.1, on the reverse strand, counting down.
GTTTTAATGAACCCAATAGATTATTTGTGAATAAAACTGCGTAATAAACACTTATCACTGCAAAGATAGGTATAAAGATCCACGCTATCAAATAATGTCTACTCTCTAAAAACTCAATCTCCCTTATAAGTTGATGGAATAAGAAACCAAATAGTGCTGCTAAGACTGCAATTATGATGTACAATGGAATTTTCCTTAAAGTGAGTAAAAAAGGAATTAGAATTATAGATATAACTAGATTCCCTATCAATGCAACAGCTAAGAGAACCCAATAGGCACTAGAATCTAAAAATTTTATTAGAGAAGATTTTTTTTGTTTTGTTTTTTTTATGATATCAACTGTTCTTTGCGCCTCTTTTTTAGAATATCCCTTTCTTAATAGATCATTATATTCAATCATTTTTTAGGTCTTGCAGTAGCTGAAACTAGCTTTAGAAAGTCGATTGTTTTATCGTAGTATTCCTTTGAAATATCTATATTAACCTCAGTAGGTTTACCATCAATATCAGACGTCATAGTCACATGTCTCCTATACTCTTCTCTTTTTGTATAAGGTGCTCTTAACAATCTTCTAAATAAAAGGTAGAAATCAATATATTCCTTAATATTGATATCTTCAAATGTTTTTTCTACCAACTGGCATCTTGCGATTGGTGTTACAGGTATATCTTTGATTTTCTTTTTCTCTTTTGCATACTTCAAAAGACACAACATCCCATAATCGAATGATCCTACCAGCCTATCAATAAAACTTCTTATCACATCAACAGTCCTTGTATACTTCAAGCTAACGTAAAACAGGTGTTCTGCCCTCTTTATCTCCTCTACAGAGTCTTCATATGCTTCTTCCATTTTAGAAATTTTTTGTTGATCTATTGAATGCCTCCTTATTGCTGCTTATAATATGACTAATACTGCTTACGAATGTTTTTGACTTTAAAACATAACTTTTCATTTTATCAACAGATATTGTTTTCATCATATAATCATCTGAACATATAACCAATGCATCATTTCTTGTAAACTCCATAGGACTTTTCCGGTGATGTACTATGATGTCTTTTATATCCTGCATCATCAAAATATATTTGGGGTCAATGTTATATCTTGTAGTGCATTTCTGCTTGAATATATTAAATTTTGATGCGAATGTATCTTGAAATTGTGGAACCCTTTTGTATGTGCGTTCATAATGTAATAATGCTCCCACTGAGTTTGTCAAAGCCAAAAATGTGTTTTCCATTATATTCAACAGCAATTTAGGATCTTTGACCAGGGGGTAAGTCATTGTTAGCATGTGGTCTGCTATCTGTATCTTTTTTAAGGCTAGACTCATAAGCTCTTCCCACTTCCCCATTATAAATATGTTATAATAACTTAGAAGTTTAAATAATTTGTTATAATTTACTCAGATTTTAGGTCCATGATGGCTGCTGCAAGGTCACCGCTATTTTTCTCAATAACCTCCTTTGCTTTAGCCTCGTCTACGCCCGTTTGCTCCATTACTGTCTTAACATCCTCCTCATTAATCTCTACTTCCTTAGAAATGCTCCTTTCCTCTGCTTCCCCTACAACTTGGTAGGTTTCTTGGCCCATCATAACTATCTTCGCTACCTGAGGGTCTTTTATTACAATCTCCTTTTCAGGAGTTCTAATCACAACCTCAGTAGCTTCTATATCCTGCTGTTGCATACCTATCTTCTTCATGGCTTGCTTCATAGCCCTAGGATTCATTCCAGGTATCATTTTAGATAACCTCTAGTTAGAATTTTCAATTTTGAAAGCATTCTTATATCCCCAACCATCTATTACCATATGCGTAAAGAATTATCATTATAACCATAACAATTATACAAAGAATTATTATATGTCCTGGCTTAAACTCTATCTTACTCCTATATTCATCAAAGTACCTTACTAATCCACCCATTCCAGATGGCATTGAAATTTTGTCGCTTCCCATTTTTTTGTAAATTTAATTTCATTAAATTTCCAATCTTTCAGATTCAAAAATCTGAAATAAAGTAAAAAAGCAGGACCGGAATAAGCCACCTTTTGTAACAAATCATACTAGATTTGCCTTAGCATTTAACTAAGCGTCTCAAAGGACTTGCACCGGTCAGGTCTCGCCGTTTCACCCATTCCCTAAAGAACGTCTGTTGGTTATATCGAAGTTTCCTTGATATGCCGGAAATTCCAAGGGAATTTCTAAGCAACTCAGTTTTGTCACCAAAACCTTCACAACTTTCATCCTACTTTAAGGTGGTCTCGTTTCTGTGCGGTTGCCGCACATTACTGCACCTTGCTTACCAAGTGACCATATAGCTCAGAGAGCTATGGTGGGTGGACTTTCCTCAGTTCAAACTTACATTTCTGTAAGGAACCGTTAGCTAAGTACCAATCCTGCCTATATAGATAGAGGTGGTTTTTTGTTTATAAATTTAATGGATTTTTTTGATGAAAAAATAAGATATTATATTAATTCCAATATTTCCTGATTAAGTGGAGTGTTAGGAATAACATATTGACTATCTATATATTCCTTAACTAATTCTTCTTTAACCCTATCTTTAACGTTGTTAATCCTTTCTTTACTTATTTTAATTTTTTTAATTTTTTTGAATGGATTATTTTCGGAAAAATATGAATCCAGCATTTTTTCAAATTTATCTTGCCTAATTGGTCTTTCTTCGGCTGCTGGGAGTTTATTTGAGAGATATTCTTTTATATTAGTGATTAGTTGGGAATAATCATGGACATCTTTATGTGCATCACACGATAAATTACCTGATGATCCAGCATAATAATCATTTTGCATGCCTTTTTTCTTTATAATTTTTCCCTGAACCTCATATTTACATACCATATCAGAAATCAGAAGTATATTATTTAGGCCCAAGGTTTCTGTTTCTTGAAATTTTCCACTATCCAACCAATTAACTAATTTTCCAATTTTAGGCCCACTAGGAATAAGTTCTTGCTCCCTTAACAAAACATACATAATTCCTGCACATTCATTTTGTTCTAATCCTTGTTCCATCTCCTTAAAGAAACTACTTTCAAAAGCCTTAACTTTTTTTTCTAAATCAGCATCTCCCATAATATTAGTAGAAACAGTATCTCCGATTAGAAAATGACCCCCCCTAAGTGCTCAGAAAAAAGCACATAGGAGAAGCGCATAGTTTAATTTGTGGATTAAACTATGAAGCAAATAACATCTTATCTACAAAAAA
>JAYEIZ010000077.1:0-3847 GCA_034660355.1 Nanobdellota archaeon | reverse complement strand
AAGTCTGCTTTTTTGATTGAGACAAAACATGAAAAGAAAATAATCAAAGAAATGTACAAATATATGATACCTTTAACTCTGATAAAGCTGATACTTAAGAAAAAGAGTTAGTTGTGCAACAGGACAGTATACTTAGTAGCAGACTAGAATAAAGCATAATTAATAGCCGCTACTAAATATAGAAAGACAGACTATTTTATATGCTTTACTTTTGTCTTTCTCTAAATATTTACTATACTGAAACTTCCTTATTTCAGTTTTTTAAGTGGACATCTTTCTAGGAAAAGCTTTTAAATAAAATTCATTTTCTATCACATAAAATGGATGAAACACAGTTCATTTGGATGGATGGGAAGTTTGTAAAGTGGAAAGATGCTAAGATACATCTAATCACACATACATTACATTACGGCGCCGGAGTATTCGAAGGTATAAGATGTTATGAAACAGATAAAGGAGCGGCTGTTTTTAGGTTAAAAGAGCATATTGATAGATTATATTATTCTGCAAAAACAATAAACATGAAGGTTGAGTTCTCAAAAGAGGAGTTTACTGAAGCACTTAAAGAAACAATTAGAAAAAACAACCTAAAACAAGGCTACATTAGGCCATTGATTATTTATGGATATGGTAAAATGGGAGTAAACCCTGAGGGAGCACCTGTTAATTGCAGTATATCTGTATGGCCATGGGGTAAGTATTTAGGAGAAGGCGCAGTTAAGGTTAAGACTTCTGATTTTATTAGAATTCATCCTAAATCCACAGTATCAGATGCTAAGATATGCGGAAGTTATTATAATTCAATACTTGCATCTATTGATGTAAAGAATAAGGGATATGATGAAGCTTTATTGTTAGATTATAAAGGTGATATTGCAGAAGGCCCTGGAGAAAATTTTTTCGTAGTTAAAGATGGAACTATATTAACTCCGCCATTAGGTACAATACTTAAAGGAATAACTAGAGAATCTATTATGCAGCTAGCTAAAGATGAAGGCATTGAGTTAGAGGAAAAAGCATTAAAATTAGATGATGTTTATAGTGCAGATGAAGCATTCTTCACAGGAACAGCAGCAGAAGTAACTGCTATAGCATCATTAGATGATAAAAAGATAGGAAAAGAAGCACCGGGCCCTATAACAACTAAGCTTAGAGCTCTATTTATGGACATAGTCCATGGAAAAAACGAAAAATATAAGAATTGGTTAAACTATGTAGATATATAAAGATGAAAACCTCTATATTTATAGCAAACGCCATTTCAGCAATCTTTGTTATTTACTTTACAGCTGTTGATCCCTCTATAACTGGTTTTGTTATTGCAGAGAAGCCACAGCTAGACTTAGCTAGCCCATTAGGGTTTGCAGTTATATTCATTGTAACAACAATTGCTTTAGATGTCTATTTCTATATTAGGTCAAAAAATAGAATTTAGTATAAAGTGGGCAAGCACGCCCAAAAATCGACATCAACAAAACATACCAGTTGGTCTTGATATATCCTCAATTCCGCTACCCTATAAGCATCAATATCAGAAGTTAGTGCTGCTCCATTCCTGGCCTGACACAGTTCCTTAAGATATCAATCCTACAGGACAGAATCTCATAGTCCACATCAAGACTGATATATTAAGCTAATATCTCTCCTCGAGCTTCGATCCTGTCTAAAGTCCGTTTACAGTAACAACAGAGGACTAACCTGCCGACCTAGCCTGCCCAACTAGTAGAATATATGGCTTTTTTTAAATATTTCTAATTTTCACCAAAAAGTTTATTAACTTTCTAAGATACCTATTCAATGGGGGTTAAAAATTCAAGCTTCAATAATATTTTTAGGCACAGGACAAGGTTCATTTGTAGTTGGCAGGAACCTTCTTTCTTCAGGTGGATTTATACTGCAAGTTGACGACAACCAATTCCATATCGATCCTGGCCCAAATTCTTTAAAGAATGCATCTCAAGCAGGAATTAATCTAAGGGCAAATACTGCTTTACTAGTCTCACACGCACACTTAAACCATGCTAATGATATCAATGCAGTTATTGATGCTATGACTTACTCAGGTTTAGATAAAGCTGGTGTCTTAGTTGCTAGTAAGAGTGTAGTAAACGGTACAGGCAACTTAAATGCATCTTTGATTTCTTACTATAACAACTTCTTAGAAAGGTTCATTATCTTAGAATCAGGACAACGCGTAGGTATAAACGAAGTGGAGATAGTAGCACTAAAAACAAAGCATTCTGACCCTACAGGGATAGGCTTTAAGTTTTTTACACCCTACTTTACCTTAACATACTCAGGAGACACAAAATATTCTTCAGAATTAGCAGAGCAATACAAAAACTCCAATATACTTATCTTAAATGTTCCTTACCTAAAAAAAGAAGAAGCTAAAGATAACTTATGTTTAGAAGATGCAATAAAGATAATAAAAGAGGTAAATCCTAGATTAGCTATAATTCAGCATTTTGGCGCTTCTATGATCAAAGGCGACCCATTATATCTTATAAGAGAGATACAAAAAGAAACAAACATTCAAACAATAGCTGCGAAGGATGGAATGGTTATCAACCCCTTATCATATTCTGCAGACCAGGGTCAAAAGACATTACAAAGCCACAAAGAAGAAAAGGCAGAAGAAGAGATAGAAGACACTAAAGAGGGAATAGTTGAAGATCAAGAAGAAATTGACGAACCTTCTCAAGAAGAACAAAATGAATCAGAAGAAACCTTAGAAAGCGATAAACCTTTAAGTAATGTTTTTAAAGAAAATTAATAAGCCATAAAACAAAAAAGCCTAAAAAGCATCCAGCACTTAAAAAAGGCATTGCTGGATAGAATTTATCTTTCTCTCCTTTCATAAGCAAAATATACAAGGCAACACTAGTAAACACAGGAATTATTAAAGTCTTTAGAAATGCTACTAACATACTATTCTCTAAAATTAATCCACTCATCACAACTCCAGAAAAAATCAACGGAAACCCGATGTCTCCTCCACCCAAAACAGCTATCTTAGCTGTTTTTACAACATGATGTTTAGCCTTCTTAGGTTTTTCATAAATCTCCTTTGCTGTTTCTCTTTCATAGGGGATGAACAACCCTGCAAAGACCTTTGTTTTTGTTTGAAACTTTGCTAATGTCACCATATGCTTTATCTTATTTACTGCAATATAATCATAGATAGAGATTAATACTAATAATATAACAACCGCAAATAAGTTCATTATTGGAACAAATATAGCAGCCAAGCCACCGTAGATAAATACCTCTGTGATATTATGGATAAATACATTAGGCCTAAAAATCTTATACAAAGCAAGTATCAAACTCAAAGCTAAGGCAACATAAGGCGCAATAAAAGCAGCTAATGCTATTGACAAGCATAAAAACACTGCCAAAAAAAACCAAATCTTCCACAAAAAAGTTTTCTTAAACTTAATCAATAACAAAGCAAGAACAGTTCCTATCAATATAGCAGTTATAATAAAGATAAACGACCTTTTCTGCTCAATAGGAGGCCTCTCTATGCTATAGGGCAAGGCAGAATAAGTAACTTCCCCTTTCTCATCTGTCGCTTCTGCATCAATATACGCCCCTGTGATAAACAAACCCACTACCTGCGCAATAAAGAACAGAAGAACCATTAACAAAGTTACTTTTGAAGTATGCTTCATATCTCAGCTAGAATATCAATCATATATAAACTTAATCAAAAGGTGGTGGCGTAGAAATGCTTAGTAAAATATATAACCCAGTAAGCCGTTAGGCTTTACTGGGGGTGGATAATTGAGGTATCCACCAAATGAAAGCGAAAACGACATTTTTGATAAGGTTTGCGAAAAGC
>JAYEIZ010000076.1:0-3864 GCA_034660355.1 Nanobdellota archaeon | reverse complement strand
GATTATATAGCTAACTTTGGCAAAGACGGTAAAATCATAAAAGACTTGTTAAAAATAATCCCGCCAGATGATTTAAAAAAGCTAATAGATAAGTTTATGGCTAGTGATGACGATTTTATAGAGAAAGCTGGGTATACAATAGGAGTATTTAAAGCTATGGTTAATAAATTACAAATGAAAGTAAAGCCAACAGTTACATATTCTTAAAGAGGTTTAGAACATGAATAAAATAACCCAAAAAGACCTAGATAAAGAGAGCATGAAGTTTTGGGGGGATATGAAAGCTGACCTAGAGAGTGATTTGCCTTTTTTAAGGGAGTCAATAGCTTTAAGGCGTAATGATTTAAAGCTAGTTAGATTATATAAGGAATCAATGACTAATGTTTTAAAGGGGATAGAGAAATGCAATGTAAAAATCAAACAATACAAGAGCATACTCATCAATTCTTCTCAATAGTAAAAAAGAGAAGGGAAAGAGATCGACCTGAATTTCCAACAGGGTTTAAGTGTATAGATGATGTAACTGATGGATTGCATAGAGGTGAGGTTTGGGTTATAGCTGGTAAGACAGGAGGGGGAAAGACTACTTTATCGCTACAGATAGCAAAGAGAATATCAGATAACCCTAGTCATTCAGTATTATTTTTATCATTAGAGATGAAAGGTTGGGAGTTGGTAGCTAGGATGTTCTGCAGTATGTTTGGATTTGAATATGTTAAAGTTATGAAAGGGATTCTGCCTGATGATTATATTCAGAAGAAAGAACATTTTGAAGAGTATTTGAACAGTATAGACTTTGAGATATTCGAATATGGGTATAGTTGGACTGAGGTTGAGAGTATAATTAGAAACGCGTATAAATCAAAAAAGCCAGATGTTATATTTATAGACTTTATACAGTTAGTTGAATGGAAGGGGTTTGGGAATCAAAGGTTAGCTTTAATGGAGTATATAAGGAAACTAAAAGAATTAGCTAAAACATTAGATATAGCAATAGTAGTAGTATCTCAATTAAGGAGACCGCCAAGCGGAGCAGATGTAAACAGACCTCCTGATATAGTTGATCTTATGGGATCAGGTTCTATTGAACAAACGTCAGATAAAGTAATCATTGTAATTAAGAAAATCGAAGGACAAGGGGAAAGTGAGAATATTACTTATTACTTTAAATTAGCCAAAAACAGACAAGGCGAAACAATGTTTAAAGAGGTTTGGTTTCAAGGACAATATTATCGTTTTACAGAAGATATTCCTAGAGAGGTCCAGGATATATTAAATATTACAGGAGGAACATTAGCGTGAGTAAACACACAAAGAAAGAAAACAGGGTAAATCAGATTTGCTTAAGATGTGGGAAAGAGTTTAAGTCTAAAAACAAGAAAAGGAACAGGATTTGTAATCGTTGTAGTAAAATAAATAGTAACAAGGCAGATTTGTCTCCGTTTAATAAACTTACAAAACATAAATAAGGAGGTTGGATATGGATAATATCGGGTTAATTGTACAGTTTGGGGTAGCGATAGCTTTAATGACAGTGGTATTTACAGGGTTAGTCTTCACGCTTATTGATGATTGTAAAAACTCAAAGGATAGATATTTAAAGGTGGATAAGTGAAAATAAAAAGAGATAAAGCAGATATTGTGTTTAGTAAGTATATTAGAACTAGAGATAACTGGACCTGCCAAAGATGTGGCAAGAGATATCCAGAAGGATCTCAAGGTTTACATTGTTCGCATTATCATGGGAGAAGCAAAGAAAATACTAGATTCAATGATGATAACTGTAGTGCTATTTGTTTTGGATGCCATCAGTATTTTACTTCTCATCCTTTAGAACACACAGAATGGAAAAAGATACAATTAGGCGAGGAAGAATTTGATAAATTAACTCTTAAGGCTAATACTTATTGCAAGAAGGATAGAAAATTAGCTCACTTGGTAGCTAAAGAGAAACTGAAAGAGGTGTTAAAGTGAAGTTTTGTAGTTGAAGGAGGGTTATAATGACAAAATGTCCGCATTGTGACAAAGAAATAAAAGGTGCTGTAATGATGGCTAAAGGTGGAGATCCTGATCTTGTAAGAGTTATATATTCTAGCATGAAATTCATTCCACGTTTAATTGCTTTTGTTGTAAGTAGTTATGTTAAGAGAAACTATGTAAGGAAAGAATGGAAAGAGAATATGCTGGATTTACAGAAAAGATTAAAAGCGGAGGGATGGAATGAGTGAGAAGATATTTAAACTAACAGGCGACCCTGAACAATTAGAAGCCATAGAGGAATGTATAGATAGGTTTTGGGGTGGGTTAGAGATTGAGGATATAACAGAGCATGTTAAACAACTAGAGGATGATTTAGATAATGAGGTGTTTTTTGAAATAAATAAAATACATACTCAACCCAAGCAGGACACAATGAAAGTAGAAGATGTTACATTACAAGATTTAGAGAACTGGAAAAAGCAGGATACAGAGGACGACTGTAATGACTGTGGATTAACTGATTGTAAGTATTGTAACCCACCCAAAAAAGAAGTGCCTAGAAAGTGGGAAGCTGTTTTGATTAATGGTAAAGACCCAAGAGATATAGCTGAATTATTTGGAAAGATTATCTGTAAACAAGATGAGATTATAGACTTTATAAGAGATGAGAGGGGATTATGAATATATTTGATATACTTGGAGCAATAATGATGATTTTATTTATATTATTAATGTTGGTAGCTGTAATAGGAGGGGTAAAACTTGTTGTTCTCTTATAACCAGTATTAAAAGGAGGATAGAATGATAGAAGTTAAAATAAATGATGAAAGTTTAGTGGTGTATAAAGCATCAATAGCTTTAGAGGGATTAAGAAAAGAAATGATTACTTATCTATGTTTATCTGAATGGGAAAAGTTCTTTGAATTATCAAGAGCAACTAAAATTGTAATAGATTCTTATCATTTGATGCCTAAGAAAATAAAACAGAAAGAAAATGATTAACTTTAGTATTAAAAGGAGGTTGATGTGAAGTATAGAAAGAAACCAGTTGTGATTGAAGCATTTCAATGGGGAGTAGATGAAGTTCCTAAATGGTGGATAGATAAGTCTGCTGAGTTTAAACTTGATATAAATAGTGGTTCTGTGTTTATTCCTACTCTAGAAGGAACACATGAGGCTAGGGTTAATGATTTCATTATCAAAGGAATAAAAGGAGAATTATATCCATGCAAACCTGATATATTTGAAGCTACTTATGAGGCGGTTATCCAATGAAACCTAGACCAGAGCCTTGGGTAAAGACACATTATCAAATTAAAGCTAGATGTAATAGTAAGAAAAGTCGTTATTACAAAAGGGGAATATTGTGTTTGATAACAGCAGATGAATTAAGGCAATTATGGGTAAGGGATAAAGCCTGTGATATGAAAAAGCCATCTATAGACAGAATAGATAACAAAGGCAACTATGAATATTCAAATTGTAGATATATAGAACACAGCGAGAATGCTCGTTTGGGTAATATTGGCAAAAAGTTAAATCCCAAGCAACTAGAAACAGTTATAAAGAATATAGATAAAGTCAATAAAAGTAGAATAACCTGTAGAAGAGTATCTAATTATCTTAATGGTAAGAAGCATAAAACCTTTAATTCCATAAGTGAAGCTGCAAGATATTATAACACAACATTTAAGTCAATACGTTTTTATTGTATTGGATTAAGAAAGAAAAAGTTGTTTAAAGGATTTGAATGGAGGTTTGAAGATGAAAATTAAGCCAGAGAAGAAAGAGATAAATTCAAAGTTAGAACATACCCAGTATTTTATGAGAAAAGAGTGGAATAGAGCCTGTGATGAATGGGAAGCCTATCACCAAGAGGTTATC
>JAYEIZ010000075.1:0-3885 GCA_034660355.1 Nanobdellota archaeon | reverse complement strand
TGTTTGCTAAGTTCAAGTACAAAAACCTTTGCGAAGCTTCAATTCGCAAAGCAGCTAAAAGGCATAACATCAAGATTCATATCCTTCGAGTTATGCCTGACCATTTGCATATGATGGTTACCCTGCCAAAAGGCATGAGCGATGTCAAGGCTTTACAGCTTCTTAAGGGTTGTTCTGCCCATAGTTTTTTCAAAAACCATCCCAAAGCCCGCTTAAGATATCCTAGAGGGCATCTTTGGAGCAGGGGGGGTTCTGCCGTAACAGTTGGCTATAACCAAATCTCTGACACTTTGAAATATATTTTGGAACAAGCTAAGCACCACGGTTTAGCCTGCTAGTTGGATACTGTGGACTTTTAGTCCACAGAGGAGGTCATTTTCTTTATCATAACTAAATTTGAACTTTTGCATTTGTTTAAAACCTCTTGGTTTTTAACATGCCAAAAATCTAATAGATTTTTGAGCGTTTTTCAACTATGTGTTGCCATCTTCTGTTTAATTTATATATTTTTGTATATTTTTTAAGAATCATACAAGTTCAACTCACTACGGAACCTGCTCAACCTTCTGCCCATTAAACTCCATCACATCTCCCTTTCTGTTAATCTTGACAACTAGATCATTGTCTTTTGTTTCATTATCTACTTTTGATTCAACATGCATCACAACTACCCAATCTTTCTCTTCTTCATAGCTTGTTATGCCTATGCTATACTGATTTATGCCTTTCTTCTCATCTTCTTCAGCTGAAAAGAATCTTACTCTTTCATTGACAAAATCTTTTGCAATTTTCTCTGCTTCAATCTGGTTAATTGAAGAGCAACCTACTAAAAACAGAAACAAAAATAAAATTATCCTTTTCATCCTTACCATCTCCTACTGGATTAGTTGTAATGTATCCCAATACTTTACCACAGCAACAATAAATAGTAATATCATTGATGATGTCAAAAACAATTGGTGCATTTGAGAGCTATTAACAAAAACCCTGAAAAATTCGCTTACTGTAATGCACAAAGCAACAAAGGAAATCAATATCCATGGCCCCACACTAAGCTGATGCTTCCATAAAATAAATGTGACGATAAAGAAAGCTAAACTAACAAATACGCCTATAGTTATGGTTAGATAAGTTGCACCAATGAATCCTTCTGCACTTACAATCGGCATAATAACAAAAAGAAGAAATAACATAGTAGATATCCTTTTCCACATCATTTTATGAAAACTATTTGTATATATTGACTAACTTATCCATAAACTTATTGACTTTTCCTGAAACCTTTTTAGTTATACTGGGCTTCTTGCTTTTCTCATATAATGTAATATATTTCTTTCTTAAATCTGACATCTCTTTTTTATATTCTTTATCTAACTTTTCTTTATCATTATTCTTGCCAAGATTCTTTAAATAATTATCGAAAATTCTTTGTTTCTCTTCATCGTACCAGGCATCTACCTCTTCCCCTTCCATTTTATACAAGGCCTTTTTTACAGAAACAAGTACAAGAATGACATCCTAATTCCATCTCTTCAAACTCAACCCTGCTATACTTCATATCTTTAGTGCCGCACTGCGACTTACATTGTGTTTGGCAGGCAGTTTCATCCTGGATAGTATGAGATATAAGATTCATAATCGGGCCGCACCTATCTTTTATATCAAACGATTCCTCTTTTCCAGGAAACATCAAGATGACTATTATGAAAACAACTAATAAAGCAATAAAACCATAAATATAGTGATTCTTCTTCATTTTAACCTCTTTTACTTTTTAACAAAGGTTTGCAGATAAACTCTAATAAATTCTTATCTGACCCTTTGTCCTTTAAAAGTTTTGCTAAAATAACAGCTTCAGCTTCTTTCTTATCCTCTGCTTTCAACAACTGAGAAGAGAGCTCATCTTCTCTAAGCGTGTTCTTGATCCATTTAGCAAAATCATTTTTTTTATTATCAACATAATTTTTAAAAGCCATATTATTCATTTTATGCAACGCCAAGACCAGTTCATACAAATCCTTAACAGGAGTCTCTTCATCCAGCCAAAAACACTTCTCAGGATCTGTTTCTATAACCTCTTTCCTATGCTTATAGAACTTGCTTTGTTGTTTTATATAATCAATAGACAATCTAGTCACCCCAATTGCAATAACTACAAAAGAAAGGAACATTACTGCAGCAACAATATTTGATGAAACACCTAAATCCTTTAAGTCACCATAAGAAACTAGTAGTGCATACCCAAAAATCAAATAAGATATTATCTTAATAAACCCCCCGCCAGTTAAGAAAAACGCAGATCCCACCAACAAAGTTAACAGAATACCTGCTGAAGTGACAATTACATCATTATAATAGCCTGTACACATAATTTCAGTATGTGGCTTATCAATCACATCATAGATGACAGCTTTGCCCATCTCACATCCATAATATTGTGCAGCCAAAGCATGTCCTAGCTCATGTACAGCAACAGTGCTTAAGAATATAAAAGCACTTACAGAAAAAACAAATACAAGGAACTTAACAAATATGAACAACAACTCAAGATTCTCAGCCTTTAATCTTCTCGGTTTTACAATAATCCCACAATTCTTCACATCAAGATAAAACAGCGAAAACACCATCAACATCGCTATATTAGGTATGAACCAGTACATGGAAGAAGGCGCCTTTCCAATAAAAACAAAAACAAGAAAGAGTATAGACAACGCAGAATAGATCACTCCAAAATAACCTGCTTTCTTTAGATGATAATTTGACCATAAAACAAGCTCAATTGAAACTATCATAATCAATAGATAAGATATCAAAGATATAAAAAGAAAGAAAGAATTAATACTATAGGGTATTGCAACTAAGCTTAATAAAAAAAGAAAGAGAAAATAAAGCAGATTCCTATTCTCAATTAAGCTGTATGCAATCACGAGTAGCAATATAGTCTTGGCAGCATTAAAGCACCCTTCTATCAGGATAAAATCACTTTCCTTGGCAATGAGCACTCCAAAAGCCCAAAGAAGATTTAGAAAAGCAGGGATAAGATAGACTATCCCACTTATCCCAATAAGTTTGCCAAGCTTGCAAACAGTCTTTTTCTTAGACCATAAAAAGAACGCATAAAAACATACTATGGAAATTGCCAGTGTACTTAGCCCATTAAGAAGATATACAATGCTAAACCCCATTTTCAACCCCTTTTTTTAAATCAACATTCAAAGCTTCCAACAACTCTCATATACTCTTCCTTATTTCTCTCATAATCATTATCTTTTGTTACTAAAACAACCATAATTGATTTGCCTTCACAAAAAGTTCCAGATACTATCGATTTTGCACCCTCTCCTGAGAACTCAATAGCATACGTATACCAATCATTTGTTTTAGTTTTTACTATCTTAACTTGTTTATCTATATCTTCCTTGTTTCTCATCTGTGTTGATAAATCTAAGTATGCCTGTTCTTTACCTAGTTCTAGAACGTCATCTGATGTAGGATTTTCGTTTATCATAAATATGATAACATTATCATCACCATCTACAAGTGCAAATTTGTCCTTTTCTTTGTTCTCCTCTTTAAAGATATTAGAATATACAAAAGAAAAATCATGTTCTTTATCTTCATACTTCACAAACTTCTCTTCCGTGCTACATCCAACTAGCCCAGAAATTAGCAATATTAAGCAAAAACATAGAATCTTACCACCATATATCATTATAAAGGCACATATAGGGTTGTTTTTTATAAATCTTCTTATTAAGGATACCGTTTAGTCTCCGAAAACTATATTAATAACATCTTCCATAAAAATATTTGAGGTGATTATATGTTCTCTTGTCCGCATTGCAAATCAACAAATACTAAACAACACCATACAAGAAAGACTAA
>JAYEIZ010000074.1:0-3887 GCA_034660355.1 Nanobdellota archaeon | reverse complement strand
ATATAGAACATACCTAGACAACCCAAAGGTAGGAGATGAACTTATTTTCCTTAACGCAGGAGCATACAACTTTACAACAGATTTTTGTGATTTAGAAAAGCTAGAGACAAAGATTATAGATTAAGAACATCTTTTTAAATGGAGCTTCATTCTTCTGGATTGAGATGAAAAATTCGAATACAACTGACCAGGAGGATATCCTAAATATGTACATTAGGGATATAAATAAGTACCCTCTTTTAAATCGTAAGGAAGAGATAGGGCTTGCCTTAAGAGTAAGAGAAGGGGATACCATAGCAAGAGAAAAACTTGTAAAATCGAATCTGAGATTTGTAGTTTCAGTAGCAAAATCATACGCCTTCAATGGAAACTTGCCTGATCTAATCCAAGAGGGGAATGCTGGTTTGATGCAAGCTGTTGACAAGTTTGATGTTGATAGAGGAACTAAGTTCGTTTCATATGCAGCGTGGTGGATTAATCAGGCTATTTTGAAATATCTATCTAGATCAAACATCATACCATTATCTTCAAATCAGAGAAAGTTGCAGAAAGAGATCAACTCTATTAAAGAGAGGTATTATCAGGAATATGGGGAAGACCCTAACCATGAATTTATTGCATCCAGATTGAATGAATTAGGAGTTAACCAACGTAAGGATTATAGGCCTTCTGATGTTAAGGATTTACTCAACCACTACCCTAAAATTGAAGTAAGTTCATTGAATTTTGATGATAAAGATGGAGGCAAATTAGAGGAGATTATAGCTGATAATGGCTGGGAGAATGGATTTAAAGAGGTAGAAACAAAATCTATAAGGAAAGTAATTGCCGAGGGAATCAAAACACTAAAGCCTGAAGAGCAAGAGATATTTGAACTAATTCTTGGTTATAATCTACATTTACCTGATGTGTATGAGATACTGCTAATTCCTAAGGAAGTAATTAAACAAAGATATGGGAGGGGATTAACTAAATTAAATCTATATTTAATTAAGAATCGGGATTTAGCTCCATAGAAAGTAATTTAAATAAAGATTATTTCTTTTTGACTTATGAATATAGTATCAAACATAAAATCCATGAAATCAAAGGAAAAGATAGTTGTACTAACATGTTATGATTACTCCACTGCAAAGATTCTAGAAGAAGCAGGAATAGACATAATCTTAGTAGGAGATTCCTTAGGAAACGTTATCTTAGGTTATGATACAACCCAAAAAGTAACGATGCAGGATATCATAAGGCATACCGGAGCAGTACGAAGAGGCGCACCATCAACACACATAGTTGCAGATATGCCCTACAAATCAGATGAAACAAAAGAGGAAGCCCTAAAAAACGCTAAACTTCTGATTGAAGCAGGAGCGGATTCTGTAAAACTAGAAGGCAAGCCAGAAATATGCAGATTCTTAGTTGAAAACAAGATACAAGTAATGGGCCACGTGGGATTGCTACCTCAAACAGCTGAAAACTTCAAAGTAAAAGGCAAAGAAGAAAAAGAAGCGCAAGAAATTCTGAATATGGCCATAGAACTTGAAAAAGCAGGCTGTTATGCTGTTGTCCTTGAATCAGTACCATCTCAACTAGCTAAAAAGATTACAGACTCAATCAAGATCCCAACAATCGGAATTGGAGCAGGAGTAGGCTGTGACGGACAAGTTCTAGTAATAAACGATATACTTGGAATGTTCGATGATTTCAAGCCAAAATTCGTAAAGAGATTTGCTAACCTAAAAGAAGAGATAAAAAAAGCAGTTTCCTCTTACAAAAAGGAAGTTAAAGCAAAAACATTTCCAGATGAGTCTCATTCTTTCAAATAATCCTGGTTCTTAATGATTAATTTTATAAATAAAGATTACTTCTAACATACTAATGAAAACAATTGTTATAGGGATATCAAGCAGCATCTCATGCTACAAAACAATAGACATAGCTAAAGCCCTAAAAAAAGAGTTCAATATAGAGATAATCCTCACAAAAAACACAGAAAAGCTAATCAACAAAAAAGAGTTTGAAAAAGTAATAGGTAATAAAATTCATACAGGGATGTTCTACAAAAACTGGAACTATAAAGATTACATCAAAAGAGAACAGTCAGAGCATATCTCCTTAGCAGATAAAGCAGATGTCTTTGTAATCTGTCCTGCAACAGCTAACACTTTAGGAAAGATAGCTGGAGGTATAGCCGATGATCTCTTAACAACATCAATTATGGCAACTCAAGCACCTATACTGATGTGTCCAGCAATGAACTGCAAGATGTGGGAAAACCCAATTGTACGAGAAAATGTTTCTAAACTAAAAAAACTAGGATACTACTTCATTGAGCCGGAAAAAGGCAAGCTAGCATGCGGCTATGAGGGTGTTGGCAGGCTAGCAGATATCAGAAAAATAACAGATTACATTAAAGAACTATCCAACAAAAAAGACATACTAAAAGACAAGAAAATAATAGTGACCGCCGGTGCTACAGTTGAGGAGATAGATCCAGTTAGGGTCATTACGAATAAGAGTTCTGGTAAGATGGGGATTTATATTGCAGAAGAAGCAGCAAAGCTAGGTGCGAAAGTTACATTGATAAGAGGAAAGACGGATATTGAACCCATGGGTAGAATTAAAGATGTAAAGATTGAAACTGTAGGCCAATTATTCAATTCAATCAAAAAAAATATTAAGAAAAATGATGTAATAATACATACTGCTGCTGTTAGTGATTTCTCGTTAAAGGAAAGATTAGATAAAAAGCTTAAATCAGGTGAAGATTTACATCTGGAATTAACACCAACAACTAAGATATTAGAAAAGATAAAAAAGTTCAATAAAAAAATAAAACTAGTTGGATTTAAGGCAGAGTATAATGTTTCGAAAAAAGATCTTGTTGATAAAGCTTACTCATTGTTGAAGAAAGCTAAGGCTGATTTTATGGTTGCTAATGATGTGTCAAAGGGTGTTTTTGGAACCGAACAAAATGAAGTTTATATTGTTGATAAAAAGAAGAAAGTAAAGCATATTAAGGCAAGTAAAAGAGAGATTGCACAAAGATTTTTAGAATTAATAAAATGATAAAGGCATTTGCACCTGGGAATCTTTCATGTATATTTATTATTTGTCCGCATAAAGATCCAAAGAAGATGGGCTCTTTAGGTGTAGGAATAGCTACCAGTAAAGGAGTTATTGTCTCTGTAATGAAAAGTGGGAAAATAGAGATAAGAGTGAACAATAAGAGAATAAGGTTTCCAACTGTTTCTGATGTTGTTAATAATTTGGCTAAAGAGCCAGTTGAAGTTAGAATAAAATATCAATTGCCTTATGGGTGCGGTTTTGGGATGTCTGGAGCATCAGCTCTTGCAACTTCCTATGCTCTAAATAGACTTTTTGACTTAAGAAAATCTAAAAAACAGCTTGCAATGGTAGCACACGTTGCAGAAGTTAGGAATAGAACTGGTTTAGGGGATGTCGGGGGGCAGTATAATGGGAACATATATGCTAAATACAAAAAAGGAAATCCTCTGGAAGGTGTAAGGCTACCTATCAAGGATAAGTTTGTTTATTACAAAATACTTGGGCCATTAGATACAAAAAAGGTAATAACCAATGATAGAATTAAAAAAAATATAAATAAAGCCGGGCTTAAATCATTAAAAAAGATTAAATCATTAAGAAAAATTACTTTAAAAAAACTGATTGAGATCTCAAAAGAGTTTTCTGTTGAAAGCAATCTTTTAGTTGATAAAAGAGTTAAAAAGTTAATAGAAAGTATTGAGAATAAAGGCAATGTTGCTTCTATGGTGATGCTTGGGAATGCTGTTTATTCAGATAAACCTTTTATAGGTTCAAAAAAGCTAGAAATATCAAGAAAAGGAGCTTATGTTCTAAGCACCTAAACC
>JAYEIZ010000073.1:0-3935 GCA_034660355.1 Nanobdellota archaeon | reverse complement strand
ACTACATTGTCAATTACATAATTGGCTGTCTCATCATAAAGCCCCAAATCGTCTATAAGGTCAGCACCTCATATACTTTTTGTTATTTGTTTTGAATTTGTTTTTGTTTGAGCCATAATAATTAGGATAAATAAATAGTTTAATTAGATAGGCGGATTTCTCCGCCCATCCTATAAATTATTTCTTTTTTTTCTCATCTTTTTTCTTCTGTTTAGTTTCGCTTGCTTGTGCTTCTTGTTGAATTTTCTGAATAAGTTTAGCAACCTCATTATAAGGTTGTGTTGACAAATATTTTAAGACATTTGCCATTGTCTCTTGTGTCATTTCATAAATCATAGTGTAGAATAATAATATAAAAGAGTGTAGATTTATTTTAAGGGAGGCTCTACACAACCTCCCATATATTAACTATTATTTTCTTGATATCTAACAATTATTTTATCTCCTGTTGAAAGATTATTTTCCATTGTAGGAACTCCAGTAACAAGATTAACTGTATAATCATTTCAAATTCAAGGTTCTTGTAATGCTCAATTTAAATAAAGTTCTATCCATTGTATTCCACTAGTTCCTAAATTAGCAACTGCTGGTAATACTGCACTTCAATTAGTTACTGCTAGTGATTCATTTCTATGAATAGGTGCTTCTGTTACATTAGTAATTTGATTATTTACCCACTCTACATCAGGAATACTTCTATTCACATAATTAGCTGAATAATCTCATAAATAAAATGCTGGTTTGTTTGTTCAAGATGACAACATTATTCAATTAGTATTCATAACTATCTCTTCTTTTTCTCAAGACATCCAGTTCTCTCGATATAAAGATGCCGATGTTGTTAATAGTTTTAATTCAGCAACATTTCAATTTGTTTGATGTTCTGCAAATATACTTGCTCAATTTGTTGATAATAAAGAAAGTTTACTTCTTTCAGCACCTCATCCAAGTGCACCAGTAGTTATAGTAAAATTATATCAATCACCACCTCATGTACCTCAAACAGCTGTATTCTCTGTTAAGTTTCCTCAAAGTTGTATTGTACCTGCATCGTTCACAATACCATTAGATGCTGGTACATTGTTAATAGCTTCCGCAACTAATGAAGGAGTCATTATCGCTGTATCGTTAATTCAAGCCAAAGCTTCAGCACTAGTCGCTAATCTTGCAACACCCAATATTGTCTCTGTTGCTTGGTCTCTGTTAGATTCTGCAACCATCCAATCAGTATCAATTGCTGCTCCAGCTCAATCTACTAAAGCAATAAGCAAATCTTCTGTGTTAACAGTCCTTGTTCCCATAGTACCACTTGCTGTAATTCTGAATGAATCTCCAGCTTGGATAGATGCTCCACCATAAGTTAGTGGATAATTTGAAGTCACTGTTGGGTCGTAAGCTTCAGGTGCTTTTAAAGAACCATCATACAATGCATCAACATAAATTTTATTCACAGCATCATTTCAATTCACAGGAGTTCATAATCCTGTTATTACTGCATTATTGTTTCCGTTTGTGATATTCCAATCACTTCCTGCTAAGAAATCTGTAATCAATTTACTTAGTGGAATCGAAGTATCCATAATTTGGTTACTTCCTCTAGCTTGTGTTACTGCCATTTTTATAAAGAATTATATAATAAAAATGTGTAGAATTTAATAATAATATTTTACAATGACTTTATCGCCAGCAACCAGTATTCAACTGGAAAATGTTATTCTTTGTCCTGATATTATGTAGTCATTAGTTATTCATTCATCTAATAATAGTCAGTTTCTTATTATATTAAGGTGCATTGTTGCACTAGGTACTTGCGATAAGTCTAAATATCCATTAGTTACATCTGTTGCAATGATAGGCTCAAATCTATCTAGTTGTGAGATGGGAAATAATCATCCTCACTCTATCACCCAATTATTACTATCTGTATAATCAGTCGCTATTAGTCTATATGTTCAATTATTCGCTCAATCATTTTTCACAACACTCTTCATCCCAACATAAGTATACTCATTGCCGTCATGTGCTTGCCAAGTTGCAGGCAATATCAAATCTGCAAGAGTATCAACGACTCATCTAGCATCTAGTGGTCATCTCTTCTCTACTTCAAAATCAGCTGCGAATGTCGTTGTCCCTTTTATTCTTGACATAAATAAATATTAGTTATAAAATCCTAACCAAAGAACCAAACTTGTAATGCTCATCAATCTAATCAATTGTGTGTATATCTTGTGTAGTTTATAACATTTCCTTGGACTGTATGAGTCACTGCACTTGTATCCCATAATGTCAAACTATTTGCTTGACTTCATCACATTCGTTCTCGTGTTCCTGATACTGTGTTATAGAATTGTATTCAAGATATACTTACATTAACATCCTCAAAATCAGCCTTATATTTATCTCATCAAGTTTCAGCTACCATATCTACTTGGAAATAACTGTCTGTATTTGGTCTTAATGTTTGTTTTGTTAGAGTAGTTATATTAGCACTCGTTCCGTAATATGGAAAAGCTCATCTATAACTTCAACTAGCATTTGCATTTCTACCTTCACTATCTGTTAAACTTCAATTATATGTTTTTGTAGTTCATAATGTTATAGTTATGTCTCAATCATTTGTCCCATATCGTGTTCAAGGAGTTGGTGTCGCTTGTGTGAATACAGGGTCTGTAATTGATATACTGGACAATGTACCAGCTGGATTGCTTCATAATGCACCACGAACTTCTATTAACGGTGTAGTGAGTGTTTGCCCCACTTCATAAAGTCCAAAAGCAACTGTTCCTCTAATAGACATTGTAGGAGGTTGGCTTGGAAAGTGTAAATCTATTCGTTGTTGACAAGTTGTCCCAGAAACGAACCCGCTAGGGGTTTGATAATTTCAAGAAAATGTGCAACTAGAACTTCATCCTCAACCTCATCCACTGTTTACCTCATACGGTGCAAAATATATAATATCTCAAACAGTTCATTTTACATAAAAAGAAGTTGCTTTTCTAAACTTATTTTTTTCGTCTGTTAAAATTGTTATTATCTCATCAGGATTAGGATTGTCAGATTTAGCAAACTGTATATCTGCATTAGGTCGGAAAGTAAAAGCCCCTTGATCATAGACTGTTTCTATCAACTCCCAATCAGTCGTTGTCAGTGTTATTGTTTTGGGTATGTTCATCTATAAATTAAAAGGAGTTAAAATTATTTGTGTTCCTATTGCTCATTTTACATAAAAAGAACTAGCTTTTTTAAAATAACATTTTTCATTTGCAATAACTGGTATAATTTCATCAGAGCTTGGATTATCTGAATTTGAAAAGCTAATATCAGCATCAGGATATCGAGTAAATCATTCTTGACTATATGCAGTCTGAATAACTTCTCGGTCTGTTGTTGTTAATGTAATGATTTTTGGTATCATTTGTTTTTTTGCTAGTTTTCTAAAATAGAAGTGTATATATTATACAGTTTCAGGCTCTACATATTCAGGGTTTATTTCAAAAGTTCCAGCTACATATAGATATTTATTTCATACATAATCAGCAGGGACATCAGCTACAGTTTCTATTACACAATCATCACTTCAATGACAACCAAAATTAAAATCTCAAGCATTTGTTGTTTTCTCATCGATAAAGTCGATGTTTTCTCAAACATACTTTACAATGTTTTCTTCTTTTGTTATTAGTGCTTTCATAGATTATTTATTAAAAAGGTAAAATGATTTTTATTTCAGTTGTTGATATTGCTGTTCATAAAAGATAACTTGACGATGTCGTCGATATACTTCAATCTGATTGTATGTAATATCTTAATCAAACCATTAATCAGGAATGAACATCAGATATACCTCAAGCAAGTTCAGTTATTTTTATCTCTCATTCTGATCCTGTCTGTTGTAAAATTCAAATAGTTGCCTCTTCTCATTTTCTAGGTTGATA
>JAYEIZ010000072.1:0-3956 GCA_034660355.1 Nanobdellota archaeon | reverse complement strand
CGGGAGTTTTATTTGTTTTCGCATTTGTTATCACAAACAATGCTAGGGGATTAACACTATAAGTGTTTTTCCCCTATTTTCTTAGAATTCTTATCGTCGAGATGAAATTTCAGTGTTTTCTACTGTAAACCCTCCAGTATTCGATTAATTAATATGCCAGAAGAATTGTTTGAAATAGAATCAGGGATATTCTCTTTATCAGACCAAGAACCGGGATTAGAAGAAGAATTAGTACTTGCAGTTGTGCCATTTATGGGAATCCCTTTAGATGAAAAGGGCATGAGTGCTTATGTATGCTCTCTTCTTGCTATAGGGGATAAAGCCGAACAAGCTAGATTATATGAGATTGGTATAAAGAGTGTGATTGGGTTATATGAAGTGCCGTTAGTAACACTTGAATTTGAAGATAGAGTAAAGGATATGGCACAGCTACAAGGAAGATTTAATCGAGGGACATATGGGCGAGGAGCATCTACTTTGGCAGATTCTTACATTGTTTCCCTTGGAGAAAAAGAATTAAGACCCGATTCTAATTTTCCCCATAAGCTTGCAGCTTTTCTCGCTAGGTTTGGCGTTAAAGATATAAATCTCATTGGAAAGTGCGATCAAGAAGTTATGGACTATCTTTCAAGACTGCCATCTGTCACAATTGGAGGGATAGAAACAAAATTAAGGTTTACCCCTGACAAAAATAATATGATGACGCCAGAAACAAACCCTTTAGGGTATGCTAAAGAAACCCCTTTATTACTTAAGTGATCCTTTTAATAGACATCATATCAAGCCCTAAAACCCCATTTCTCCGACCAGCTGAAACGCCTAAATTATTGCTTTACAGCCATTCTAGAGCCAAAATTTAATAGTAAGATTTATAAAGAGAATAGTGTTCTAAATAGTAGGTAACTTCTAGAAAATGGTCGAAAAAATTGAACTTGAAGGAGAGGAAATAGTACCTCGTGAGATAGAAGAAGAGATGCAGCAGTCTTATGTAGATTATGCTATGTCTGTTATTGTAGGAAGGGCATTACCTGATGTTAGAGATGGTTTAAAGCCAGTACATAGAAGAATTCTATATGCAATGAATGATATGGGTATGTTCCATAATAAACCCTTTAAAAAAAGCGCTAGAATTGTAGGAGAAGTACTTGGTAAGTATCATCCACATGGCGATACAGCTGTTTATGACTCATTAGCAAGAATGGTTCAGCCTTTCTCTTTAAGATACCCATTAATTGATGGTCAAGGTAATTTTGGTAGCATAGATGGCGATTCACCCGCAGCTATGCGTTATACAGAAGCAAGATTAAAGAAACTTTCAGGAGATGTCCTAAAAGACATAGAGAAAGATACTGTTAAATTCTTACCTAATTTTGATGGTTCTTTAAATGAACCAAGCGTATTACCTTCTAAAGTTCCTAATCTTTTAGTAAATGGCTCTTCTGGTATAGCAGTTGGTATGGCAACTAACATACCACCTCATAATATGGGTGAAGTTGTAGACGGAACAATAGCATTGATAGATAATCATGATATGGAAATAGATGAACTTATGCAACATATCAAAGCGCCTGATTTCCCGACAGGGGCAATTATTTGTGGAAGGCAAGGAGTTTTGCACGCATATAAAACTGGGAGGGGGAGGGTAATTACAAGAGGTAAAGCAGAGACCCAGCCAGAGAAAGATAGAATTGTCATAACAGAAATACCTTATATGGTAAATAAGGCAGAGCTAATCAAGCAAATTGCAGACTTAGTTAATAATGGCAAGATAATGGGTATTAGTGACATAAGGGATGAATCTGATAGGGAAGGGATGAGTGTTATTATTGAGCTAAGGAAGGATGCTAATTCTTCAATAGTCTTAAATCAGTTATACAAGCACACTAGATTACAAGATACTTTTGGAATTATAATGGTTGCATTGGTAGACAATGAACCAAAATTACTAAACCTTAAACAGTTAATTCAATATTTTATAAATCATAGGAAGCATGTTGTCAGAAAAAGAACAGAATTTGATTTGAATAAAGCAGATGAAAGAGCTCATATTCTGGAAGGATTGTTGATTGCTTTGAAAGATACAGATAGGACAATTAAACTAATCAAAGAAAGCAAATCTGTAGGGGATGCAAGGAGTTCTCTACAACAAAATCTAAGTATAACAGAAAAGCAGGCTGTAGCAATATTAGAGATGAGATTGCAGAAACTGGCAGCTTTAGAGCAGGAAAAGATAAAGAATGAGCATTCTGATTTATTGAAATTAATTGAAGAATTAAAATCAATACTCTCCTCTGAACAAAAGATTCTCGAGATAATCAAAAATGAATTGCTCGAATTAAAAAAAGAATATGGAGATGAAAGAAGAACAGAGATATCATTAGAAGAAACAGAAACATTTGAGATGGAAGATTTGATTAAACAAGAAAAGATGGTTATTACAATAACACATTCTGGTTATATCAAAAGACAACCATTAAACACATATAGGCAGCAAAAAAGGGGGGGTAGGGGAATAATAGCTGCCGGCACAAAGGAGCAGGACTTTGTAGAAGATATATTTATTGCTAGTACTCATTCGTATATTTTGTTCTTCACAGATAAAGGAAGGATCCATTGGTTAAAGGTTTATAGTGTGCCAGAAGGATCCAGACAATCATTAGGAAAGTCAATAGTTAATCTTTTACATTTAGGTAATGGTGAGAAAGTTTCAGCATTTATTCCTGTTAAAGAATTTAAGGATAATGAATTCCTGATAATGGCAACTAAAAAAGGCACTGTCAAGAAAACAGGATTAATGGCTTATTCAAATCCTAGAAAAGGAGGGATTATTGCAATTACTTTAGATGCTAATGATGAACTAATAGGTGTAGTAAAAACAAATGGTGATAAACAAATAATGTTAGCCACTAAAAATGGAGCTGCTGTTAGATTCAAAGAAGGTGATGTAAGACCTATAGGAAGATCCGCAAAAGGGGTGAGGGGAGCTACATTAAGAGAAGGAGATGGAATAATTGGAATGGTTGTTGCGGATGATACCCGAACTTTACTTACGATAACAGAGAATGGTTATGGGAAGAGAAGTAATGTTTCAGAGTATAGGTTGACGAATAGGGGAGGAGTTGGTGTTAAGAATATTATTTGCTCTGAACGGAATGGTAATGTGGTAGCAGTTAAATCTATTACAGATAATGATGAAATAATGTTCATAAGTAAACATGGAATAACAATCAGGACGCCTGCTAAAGGTGTGTCAGTTATTGGAAGAGCTACTCAAGGCATGTGCTTAATGAAGCTTGGTGAAAATGATAAAGTAGTAGCGGCTGCTAAGATTTTGAAAGCAGAACCTTCAGAAAACGGCAATGGAGATAAAGAAGAAAAAACAGAAGAGATTGAAAACAAAGTTGAACCTGAACAACAGATAGAAGACAAGAAGAAAACACCTAAAGAGATAGAAGACAAAGAAGAAAAGGTTGAGGAGATAGAGACTAAGACTGAGCCTGAAAAACTTATAGAAGATAAAGAAGAAGTACAACCTGAAATTGAGGATAAGACTGAACCTGAGAAAGAGATGGAAGATAAGGGTGATGAAGAGTTAGTTGATGATTCTGAGAAGTGAGATTTTTAGTGGGCGTTTGGTAAGGGGTTGTTAAGTTCGTTTCCCCTATGCAGTGTGGGAAAATTTCGTCCAAAGTAATTTTTGGGCGTTCCTTCAACTGAGCGACAGCGGTACTTCCAGAACAGGAATAAATGGGCTTTGGCGTTTTTTTGAGGTTATTTATGACTTATAAGTGGTTACAAAAACGAAAGGTTTATAAATAAGTTGTATTTCTCAGTATCTCCGAATGTAGTCGTGAGACTACAAGCAAAAATCTTTGCTTTTTGGCTTTGATTCGCCCCAGTAAACTATTGTGCCCTTAATCAACCAAATTAGCTCGATTCAATCTCCTTACCAACCC
>JAYEIZ010000071.1:0-4030 GCA_034660355.1 Nanobdellota archaeon | reverse complement strand
GTTTATCCTTGATAACATCTTCTGTTATCATTCTCGGAGGAAACTTAAAAAACGAATGAATGGTCTGTCCCCCTACATTAATAGCAGCCAATCCCGT
Source organism: Nanobdellota archaeon (assembly GCA_034660355.1). GTDB lineage: Archaea > Nanobdellota > Nanobdellia > Woesearchaeales > JACPBV01 > JAYEIZ01. The sequence goes on along the minus strand of JAYEIZ010000071.1, from coordinate 3,933 downwards.
TGGAGCTAACACAACACATTCTTTCTCCGTATTGTCCCGAAAGTATTGTATAAAAGTAGACTTACCTGTCCCCGCCCTCCCAGTTAAAAAGAAGTTACTATCAGAGTTTTCAATCTGTTTAAAATAGTTCTGGAACTCTTTTGTGACCTTAATTTTAAACTTCTTACTCATTAATAACCAATACTATTCATCCCTCTTCTTTGATTATCTCTATTTCTAAATCTATAAGTGACTCCATGATCCAGTGGAAATAAGAATAAAATGCCCAGATCATCATTCACTTTACATGACTCTAACAAATACCTAATCTCCTCCTCTATCATAATACTAAATAAGAAGACGGGTTCTAAAAAATACCCATCCTTTAAAAGATTTTCTATTCTGGGCTCTGCTTCAGAGCAATATTTAGAAAATTTATCTACATTCATGACATTCGAAGATTCCTATTTGACGCAAACCATGACATTTCTATTTACCATCAAAGAATAACATTTTCATTTCCCGTTGACAGAACAAAATTTACAATTGACAAAAAGACATCTAGCGATTAATATTTAATTAATCACGATGAGAGGGCACACCTAAGGCTCGTCCGAAGGTTACTCCCTCTCTTTTGTTTTACCTAGCTTCTTCTCCATATGATCTATGTATAAGAAATATTTTCTAAACTTTCGTAGCAACGCAGAGTACCTTAACTGATTCCAAAAGAATCTCACGTTTAGTGGGATTTTTTGTTACTTCCTTGAGAGACCTCGCTCTATCTTTTAACTAGCCACTGCTTATGAATGACTTAACAACCTTAGCGAAGCTCTTTATATCTGACATCTTCTCGTCTAGATCAGAGTACGCAAGATTATAGTCTATGTCAGTATACTTATGCACTACTATGTTTCTAAAACCAACCGCACCACTCATTTTTTTAGAAAGCTCTTTTGATATGATCTCGTGTTTTTCCAATATCTCAAACAAGCTTCTAGTATTTTCAGAACGCTTCCAACCCCTCTCAGCTACAATATGTGCCGCCATTCCAATACAAGACTCAATCGCCTTCTGGATTCTTCTATCTAAAAGATCTTATATGTCTTCATCGCCCGAAATCATATCAAAGGTAAAATCCATCTTCTCAATTCTCTTAAGAGACTCCTCAAGATCAGATAACTGCTTATAGACTATTTCTTTATTGACCATAAGTTTCTTGTTCAATCCTCTGGTCTAAATACTGATTAAATATGTCACGCAGATATTGAGTTCGATAATAGACAAGTAGAGACTCTCGCACAAACTCTACTCTATCTTCCTCGCTCTTCACATAAAGCAACTCTCCATCTATCACCTCAGAAAGAAAAAGTGGGCTAGAGTCTAAGCTAACTATTCTAAGATCTAATTCATCACTCAAAACGCTTTGTATCTGGCCATACAAATGACTATAGTCTATACTTTTAACCTCATCTCTACTCGTAACCAAAACAATATCTACATCACTATTTTCTAAGGCATTACCCTTGCTTCTAGACCCTATTAAATAGGCTAGTTTTACTTCTGGAACAGAGGTTAAAATATTTTCTATTTTCTTTATCATCTTCTTTCTTATTCTACTAAAAACATCTGATCGCAACAAGACTTGAGGTTGACAATATGTGTCGATTTGATATACTTACATTGTCTTGTAGTTTAGTCATATGAACTACAAGGGTACTACATCCTAGGGCAATCCTCCTTGCGGAGGGTTGTTTTTATTTCTTACCCTCTCCCCTGTGTCTTAGTTTCTTACCCCAAATATCTTCCTGGACATTAAGCACGTCATAGTACCCATCTCCACCTGTTCTTAGCTCCTCTGAAATGTTGTTTTTAGAAGAAAAAATGAAAACCTTTTTATCTTTCTTTCGAAGATAGCTTACCAAAGCTAAAAAATCAGAGTCCCCCGTAAACAAAATTGCCATGTCGTACTTTTTTATATGATGAAGGGCGTCAATAGTTAATTCAACATCCATATCACCTTTTTCTTCAATCCCCTCTCCCTCATCGGTCAATATAGTAATTCTCTTTAACTTCTTTTTTCGCACAACAAAGTCCAACCCCTTCTTAAGGAAGGTATAAAACTTATGCTTTCCCGTTAAGTCATAGTCTCTTGTCCCTTCTCCGGGGTAGCATGTGTAATAAAAGACCTTTATTGAATCGGCGTGAAACTTTTTCTTAATAAAGTTCTTTAATTTTCTATAGTCAAAGAAACAACCCTTAACCTTCTGAGCTTCCCATATATTAGAAGCATCAATAAAAACATATATTGCCTTGTCGTGTTTACCTGGCATCTTTGCTCTTACTTAAGATCTTAAACAGCTCTCCATGCTCATCAACACTTTCTGCAACTATCTTCCTGATCTCTTCCCTTCTCTCTTTAGTAATTCCCTTATCTAAAACACCTCCTAGCTTCTTATAAGGAATAATATAGTTACCTCCAACCATCTCTGCCTCTATCTCTCCTCTCTTAATACGGTTATAAACAGTAACTCTACTTACGCCTAATAGTTCAGCTAACTCTGTTGTCGATAGAAACTTCTTCATTCTTAAAGTTAATAATTTTAATCATCTTAACCTAGGTTAACATTAAGATCAGTCCCTTTTACCACAAAGACCGACCGGAATTATATTTAAATATAATTCTCGTTGATCCTTGTCTCTATAATCTCTCTTAGGAATGGGTGAGCGAGCCCTATGGCCTCCAACTCCTGCATTTAACCCACAGGTAACGATCGTGATGCTCTGACATCTCCCTTTACATATTGCCAATTATCATATTCTAGAATATGTATTCTAAGCACTATTACACATGAGAGAGTAATAGAGTCCCAAAAGCAAAAATATTAAATACTCTTTAGTTTCCTTTTGCCACTGACCAGCCTATACCGAGATCAGTCCCTTTAAAACAGCATTGCTGGAACTAAGTCAGCTCCCAAGCCAAGTACATCATGCCCATAATCTTTTAATGTTACTATCTTCGATTGAAAGCCTCTTTTCTTACTAAACTCTCCTAACGAGATAAGGTCTTCAGGTTCTAACTTAGATCTATACTTAACCTCAATCGCCTGCTTCTTTTTAGGTAACAAAAAGTCTACCTCTTTATTGCGTTGACGATAGAAAGTTACAGTGTTGCTTTCTGATAACAACCGCTCTAAAACATAGGACTCTACTAAGTAGCCAACATCTCTGTCCTCACTACAGAAATGAGAGCTAGTGTAAACCTTTTTAAGAGCCTTTGTTTGTTTTACTAGCTTATCGGTGTTATAGACAACATAGACAAGGCTCATAATCTCTAATATCTCAAGATATTTAGAGAGGGTCTGGTGGGTAGTCTTAAATCCTTTTTGAGACAAAGACCTAAGACTAATCTCATCACCACTTCGTCTCACAATCTCCTCATACAATAAGTTAATAAGCTGTGGTTTGCGAACCTCAAAGTAATCCAATACATCTTTATTCAAAGACTGTGCCTTTACTGTCTGTATGTATAGGGTGGCCTGTTCCTGATCATACCCGATCGTTTCAGGCAAGCGATAAAAATAAAGGAAATCTCGAAAAAGACTACTTAGCTTCTCGGTAAGGCCTGTTACCTTTGCTAAGTCTGGATCATTTTTCACACTCAGAAACTGCTGATATAGCGGATGGCCCGATAGATATAAATACTCTTCAAAAAATAACGGAAACATTCGATATTCAAAGTAACGACCAGCTAAACTATCCTGCACTCGCTTCTTGTAGTCCAAACTCAACAAACCAGTCAAGAAAAATTTTATCTCGGTCTTCCTTTTGTCGTAAATCAACTTGATATATTCTTGATAGTCATCTATGTACTGCACCTCGTCAAAGAAAATATATTGTCTTTGAGTATTATTCGCAAACTCATCTCGATATAACTCAAAAGCCAATCTTATATCT
>JAYEIZ010000070.1:0-4082 GCA_034660355.1 Nanobdellota archaeon | reverse complement strand
GCTGTGCCATCGCCCCAATTTACTGTGAAGTCGTAAGTTCCTGTTGCTATTAATGGTAGTACTATTGTATCGTTAGCACTTCCTGCATTAGTTGTTAGCCAAGTTGAGATAAAGGAAGTTTTAGCGAATGATTCTCTCCGTCTCCGTCTCATATAACCGCCTATACCACATTTAATCTTAGCTTTGCAGTTGTTTCTGCATCGTCTAAGTCTGCGTGTCCTGTTACCCACATATACAAATATCTTCCAGTAGGCTTAATATTACCAGTTGAATAGTAAAGAGTTGTATTATTGGGGTATGTGCAATTCAAGGTACGCTTTGTGTTAGCGAGTGACGCTTCAAGAGTTGACGCTCCCATTGGAATATCATCAAATCCTGAGAATGCGTAGTTTACTGCGATTGAATCACTTGTATAATCTTGGTCGCAAAAGCATTGAACTTCTATTGCCAAGTCGTAAAATACAGCGTCTCCTAAATCTATTGCAATTCTACTTTCAGCTATTGTAGCTGTTCCTGCACCTAATTGAGTGTTAGTGAATCCGTCTTGTCTCTTAAACGCTAAGTCGGTAGATGTATGAGCTGTAGCAGTAGTTCCAAGCTGTGCTCTCTCTGCTATCATTACGGTATCGCCAGTTGTGTAGCATTTTAATCTCAATAGTTCATCATCAAGATTAGCTAAATCTGCACCTATCCTGAAATAATCTCCTGCTACTAATCCGCTTCCAGTTGCTATTGTTAATGATATATCAGTCTTGGTTGCAGGGCAAGCTGTGGCTATTGCCTTTGTTGAACTGATATAGAAATAGATAGGATAACTCTTCTTTGTAACGGCTAACTTGTTTAACGATGCTCCGTGTGAGTTTTCTGATACGCCTTTGTGTTGAATAGTTTGCATTTTGTCTCCTTGCTAAAATTACTTTAGCGTGTTTTTCGTTTTCTTTTAGTTCTTGTTTTACGTTTATAACTTTCTTTTATTGTTCCGTCTTTATTGTATATATCCGATGTTGTTATACCAAGTCCAGATGAACTTCCTATTGCTTGAAACCAATCTACTTCTCCATTAAGCCAGCTAATAAAGTTTTGAACTTGAACTGGTTGTGTGGAACGAACTTCGTGTAATAGATAGGATGGGAGGGTGCTATAATCAACCGGTTTACCACCTTTGAAATCCCATTTAGTAAATTGACCTTTCAGTTTTCCGCCCTTAGTATCGCCATCTTTATACTTACCTTCCCTCGTTGTTTTGTATTCACCCTTATAAGAAGGACTCCAATGTTCTGTATCTAATCCTATTAATTCATCCCATTCAGTAAATGGTCTTTTCTGCCAATTCTCACCTACTATTGCTTCGTGAATTAATCTATATACAACACTCCCCTTATGATGTGCGGAACGTGCTGGATTAACTACAAACTTTATTGGGTCTTTGAAGTGCCCTATAACTGGGAAATATGCTTTATCTTTTTTACCGCCTAATGCCCTATATACAGGTGTTATATCTGCGTCAAGCCATTTTAGATAACCTTTATCCCAAGCCTCTTTATATCTTCTTGCAACGGTTTCTACATATTCTTCGTCTGGTTCGTCTTTATCAATTAATGCCATTAAAAAATTAACAGCAGTTGTAAGCATTAACCCTCTTAACGCTATTCTACTCCAAAACTTTCTATACATTTTTGTTTCTGCTTTAGTTCCTGAATGAATAGCTTTTATCATTGACCTTACATTAGATTCTGTCCAGTCTGGTGCTAATGCAAACAACCTAAAGATATGTTGAACTGTTGGATTTCTACCCATTCTTCCTAAGTGCAATCCGCCAAAGTCATCGTTAATCAAATCAGCAACTATTTTTGCTCTTTCGTTCGGGCTCATTTCGGGATTTTCTTTTAGTTGTTTTTTATATTCCAACATTCCTGCCATTGCTTTAATACCAGCACCATATTTATTGAATAAGAATTTCGCTTGATCTTCCCTGAATGTTTTTATTGTATCTTTTATTTTCTTAGTTGCTTTGTATTTATCTGCAATTTTGTCTATAAATGTTTCTTGTTTCAATATTTCTTCATTCCAGTCTTGCATTTTACCTAAAGTTAATCCGTTTCTTACAAGTAATTCTACTTCTGGTTGCATTTCCTGTATTGCTTTCAACCCTTTTCTATATGAATATTTTATGTTGGCTTGTTTCATTCTATTTAATGCACCACCAAAGATGAATGAACGACCAAATGCAAAGTGATGGAATAATGAAGTTTGTAATATCCACGCTTTAATAATTGCATTGTATTTAGTCATAATGTCAATAGCTTTTATTCCTTTAAGTTTTGACCTACCTAAAATATTATTAAGATTATTTGCAACATCAATAGGTGCATATAGTGGTTTTCTTTGCAGAACTACACCATCGGGAGTTATGAATACATCACCAGTATATGTTTCAGCCTGTTTCTTTGTTAATTCCTCACCTATATTCCCGATAAATTTCCATTCTTTAAAGTTTGGATGATCTATTTCCTTATATCCGCCTAACTTTTTATTAGAGAAAAGAGAATTACCTTCCCTATCTTTTATCTTTTTACCTTCTTTTAGCAGTTTCTTATCTTCAACTACATTATTGATTTCTGTTTTAAGTGTGTATAGGTTAGCTGTAGCCCCTTTTATTTCTAATTCCAGCCCATTTGCCCATCCTTCTAAGATAGTCTCTAATACACGCTTTTTAGAATGCCTTGACTTAGTAGAAAACTTATTCCAAAATTGTGTAGAAGGTTTATCTTCCATTTTCCAAGCTCTGGCTACATAGTTATCTAAAATGTTTTGAATTACACCTTCGCCTAATGCCTTTAATCCTACTTTTTCATAAGATTTACTTATATCTTCTGCTATTTTCTTTTGTTCTGATGTTAAGTTTTTAGCAATATCAACTATATTTTTCTGTTCGTCTGTTAATTTATCATAGAATTTTTTAATGTGGGATGGATTTCGTTTCATATCAAGATAAACGTGGATAGCTTCATTTACCTGTTTCCAGTTTTTCTTTGGAGTAGTTTCCTTAATTCTATCTTCAAACTCTTTAGCTTCAATATCTGCTTTTTGATTTTCCCAATCTTTATTACCAAACCAATCATCTTTTTTCTGTTCGTATGCAGATTGGGTCTTAGGTCGCTTTTCTGTTTTTGTTTTTGGTATTGCGTCAGTCAACGACCTGTATCTTATATCAGGATTTGTAGGGTCGAATGTTCCCTTGTTGTAGATTGATTTGATTTGGGTTGGTTGAAATGCTACGTAGTGTGCTGTGTCTTGGTATATTCCTCCCATTACATTTGCACTAAATCCTCTTCCTGCACCCCACTTATTATATACAGTTTTGTCAATTATTCCATCAAATCCAGCTTCTTCAAAAACTCTTCTAACAAACTCATTTCCAGCTAAGTCGCCAGTTTCACTATCTTGAAGATACGCAAGCTCATCAAATTCCTTTAGTCCATCAACAAACTCTTTTGCTGAAACACCCTCTTCTAAGAAAATTTCCATTTTAGTTAGTGAAAAATCTACATCAAATTCTCTTGAAACAGTATCTACTGCATCTAATAATTTGCTTGCATTACCAACTGTTACTGGGTCATAATCCTCATAATATATATCTCTTGCTTTTTCTTCTAATGCTTCATTATAATCTTCTTTATCATAATCTTCTTTATCTATTTCATCTTTAGCAATATCTTTATAGTATTCCATATCTGGTGCAACCTCTAAATATGTTCCACCTTTTTCTTTGAGTATTATTGGATTCTTAAATGATAGAAATACTGGTTCTGCTATTTGTGCACCACCAACTAATTCTTCTTTTGCAATCTGCTTTGCATCTTCAAAAGAAATTTCATCTTCACTTTCTATTTGTTCTGCTCTTCTTTCTACTCTATTTGTTAAGTCTTGACCTTGTTCGCCTGCATAATTAGATAGTGCGTCATCTTCTGATGATGTAAAATAATGACCTTTACCAAAATCATTTTCTACATGTGCTCTGTCTTTAGTAAATTCAAAAAACTCGTGCGTAGTACCGTGATAAACCACCAGTGGCTCACCAT
>JAYEIZ010000069.1:0-4099 GCA_034660355.1 Nanobdellota archaeon | reverse complement strand
GATGTCTGCTAAGTATTTAGCGGACATCCTAAGCCCGACATGCCCTAATTTGCCATCTTTATCCAACCGATAAAACTCTTCCTTACTTAATCCTGCACCTGTTTTTTCCAAAAGTGGCCTTCTCCTCTGGGACGTATCATCCCACCTACAAACCTTCATACTATCTATCTCAACAAAACCGCTTCTTTTAAACACACTCAAGGGGTAAGAATCCATAAGACAACCCGGATTAATCCCCCTACCAACTACTCTTACTTTATACTCCTTAGCCAAATTATCAATATATTCGGCTTTCTCCTTATCAATAAACTCAGGATAAAACAATTCTTCTGCAGGTGAAATAACATTCACTCCAGATTTTATAGCAATTTCAAGAGACGGCATTATACTACTCAATTCAGAGGAGGTAGCCAAGACAACAACATCTGGCTTAGTTCTCTTAAAAAGTTCTTCTGCATTATCTACTACCTCAATATCTAGCTTACCAATTCCCAACAAATCTCCAAGATCCTTACCTACAAATTCTGGATTAATATCAACTGCACCAACTATCTCTAGTTTCTCATCTCTCAAAACCAGCTTTGCAATCTCTCTCCCTATAGGGCCTAAACCTTGATGAACTACTCTTATCATTCTCAATAGAAAATATTTTAATGACTATTATTTAAGTATTGCTAAATTAGAACGCTACATTAAAAATATAACAAACATTTAAATATAAAAAAACTCTTCGATAATACATGCGATATACAAAACTAGTTGAAGTTTACCAAAAACTAGAAAGTACATCTAAAAGGTTGGAAAAAACACACATAATATCAGAATTTTTTAAACAGATAAATAAAGAGGATCTCAAAGTAATAGGGCTTCTCATCCAAGGGAGATTATTTCCAAACTGGGATGAGCGAAAGATTGGAGTAGCTGCAAGATTAGTCCTAAAAGCAATAAACACCTCTTCTGGAATTTCTATAGATAAAATAGAGAAAGAATGGAAAAAGACAGGCGATCTGGGAAAAGCTACAGAAAATCTTATTGGAATAAAAAAACAAAGAACACTATTCTCACAAGAACTAACAGTAAAAAAAGTCTTTGAAAACTTAAGAAAACTAGCTCAATTAGAAGGATTAGGGACAGTTGACAAGAAAGTTTCACTAATAGCAGAACTTCTCACTTCGGCACAACCATTAGAAGCAAAATATATTACAAAAACAGTTCTAGAAGAGATGCGAATTGGTGTAGGAGAAGGCAGCTTAAGAGATTCAATTGTATGGGCTTTTTTTGGTGAGAAGCTTGGAGTTAAATACAATAAAGAAAAAAAAGATATTGAAGTTGAAGATAGGGAAGAATACAACAAATATGTGGGTGCTGTTCAGCATGCATACGATGTAACAAATGATTTCTCTAGTGTTATAGAGATAGCAAAGGAAAAAGGGCTTAAAGGCTTAATAGGGGAGAAAATAACCCTAGGCAAGCCAATAAAGGTCATGCTTGCTCTAAAAGAAAAAGACATAAAATCTGCTTTTGAAAGGGCAGGTAAACCTGCTGAAATAGAATACAAATACGACGGATTTAGGATTCAGATTCACAAGAAACACAATGAAATAAAACTATTCACTCGCAGATTAGAAGATGTTACAAAACAATTTGCTGAACTGATCCCTTACATAAAAGATAGTGTCAAAGGAGGTGAATTTATCATTGATTCGGAATGTGTTGGTTATGATCCTAAGACACATAAGTATCTTCCATTCCAGAATATTTCTCAAAGAATAAGAAGAAAATATGACATAGATCTAATGGCAAAAAAGTTCCCAGTAGAAATCAACCTTTTTGACATAATGTATTATGATGGAAAAACACTTATTAAAGAAGATTTTGAAAAAAGAAGGGAATTATTAGAAAAGATTGTAAAGCAAGTCCCAAGAAAGATAATTCTTGCAAAAAAATTAGTTACATCAGATGAAAAGAAAGCAGAATCATTCTACAAAGAAGCACTCAAAGCAGGAAATGAAGGAGTTATGTTCAAGAAACTAGATGCGCCATACAAACCTGGCGCAAGAGTAGGTTATATGGTAAAGCTAAAGCCAGTGATGGATACATTAGACTTAGTGATAGTTGGTGCTGAGTGGGGAGAAGGAAAACGTTCAAAATGGATGTCTAGTTTCATCTTAGCATGTGTTGATGATGGCAAATTTCTGGAAATAGGAAAAGTAGGCACAGGAATAAAAGAAAAAGGAGAAGGTATCACATTTGAGCAACTAACAGAACTACTAAAACCACTAATAAAAAGCGAGAAAGGCAAAAACATAGAAGTAAAACCTAAGATTGTTGTAGAGATAGACTATGAAGAACTTCAGAAGTCCACTAATTATGCTTCGGGTTATGCCTTAAGATTCCCTCGTTTAGTCAATCTAAGGCTAGATAGAAACTCAAAAGACATTGCAGATTTAGATATTGTCGAAGATTACTACCATTCTCAGAAGAAATAGATTAAACAGAAGGTTTTTTAAATAGATATAAATCTCCTAGGCATACAATGGCAGGAAGACCTAGAAGAGGAGAGAAAAAGGAAAGAAGAAAGACTCACTGGAAAGCCTATGGCACAAAACATCCAGAGAAGTACCAAATAAAGGAAATCTCTTGTGTTAGCAATAAGTTCCATCACACAAAAAAGATTAAAGTAAAGATAAAAAAGTAATTTAATGCATATTCTTTTCTAAACAAAGTAGTTAATTTTATATATATAAAGAATCCAGAATAGTCTATGGGCGCTTCAAGCATTGCAAAGAAAGTATTCTGGTCAATATTTATTGTTATTCTTATCATTGTTGCATTTCTCATAGTACAAAACATCTATGATTCTATCTATGAGAAAAAAGTAAACCAAGAACTGAAAAAGATAGGCATTGACTTAACCTTAGATGAACTTAATGCGTTAATAGAGGAAAGAAAAGTAGACCTTAAGCCTACCCAAGATGTCTTTGTATGCGAGAATGATAATTCAGTTGCATCAAGAGCATATATAATACTATTAGGCCTAGGAAATCATGATAAAGAGACATTTGCAGAAGAAAACAAAGTAATACTTCAGGACCAAAAAGTGAAAGGTATCTTTACATATGACTATAACGAAAATCTGCTTATAGAAGAAATAAGCCAAGATTTTGTAGAAAAAGCAAATCGATTCATCTTAGAGAGTCAACCAGAAGAGATAGTATTAGTCGGAGTGAGTGCAGGTGGAAACCTAGCAGTCCACTCTATGAGTGAACTTGACTTTGAGGGTATAATAGAACTTCATACAGTTGCAGCCCCACTCAGAGGATATGATCTAAAAGGAGTAGAAGGGCTTGCAGGAAAAAGAACAGGTTTTGAAAGAGAGATAGGAATAGGTTTTGAACAATATGAAATGCCTTCTGAAAAGACCAAAGTATATCATCACAAAGAAATCACAGAAGAGGGTGAAGAACACTCATTATTATCATGGTGCGAACCGTTTACTGGACTTTGCAATGTTCTGCAGATACAAAACAACAATGTTCCAGAAAGCAAAGAATTCTATTACCCTGGCTTAAACCATGACGAGATTCAACACTATGTATTGAGAAAGATAGTTGATTGCCGTCAATAATTCTCAGGCAATGCCGCAACCCACTTATATTCATAACCTGGATATTTTTTCCTTCTTTTTATGTATCCTTTCTCAACTAGATTATTAAATGACTTAACCCATAGCCTCGACTTCCCATCAAAAATATTATCTGGAGCCCAAGCATCCTTATACGTATATCTAAACATATACATGATTTCTGCGTATGCTTTTTCTGCTTCTTTTTTTGGATCTTCTTGCATCTTTTACAACATCAACAAAATCGGTATAATTGATTGTTTTCCTGTTTCCTTTATTATCTCTTTAATTTTATCATAACGGCCCATATTAAGGTAGTATTTCCATCCATGCTTTTTCTTCTTTTTACAGCAAATATTCTGCTTAATTAATGCTTCAACTACAATATCAACCTTACCTAAATCTTCTTTCGGAATAGCAGACTTTATTACATTAATATAAACAGAACCCTTTCCAAAACAATTTAGGTCAAAA
>JAYEIZ010000068.1:0-4106 GCA_034660355.1 Nanobdellota archaeon | reverse complement strand
CATCATTTCTTCTCTTGCGTAGGTATGAAAGTCTCCAGCCTGATGTAATGCTCTCTTAAATAAGTCGTCATGCTTCAACCAAGACTTGGCTGCGTCAGCATAACTGTCTAGCCTCCATGGTCCAAGCCCTAATTTCCACCAATTTAACAATGTGTTTGAAACAACATTTCTTGCTTGTGTGGCAGGGTTCATTACTACTTTCCCAAACTTAAATCCAGCAACAACCTTCTTTAGTGCTTTTTCAGTCGGACCAGCAACCTTAGTTATTTCTTGAATGCTATCGAAGATATTTTTAGGGACAAACTTCCCAGCTAATTCTCCAAGCCGTGCTGTATTCGGTAATTGTTGGAATCCTTCTTTCGCTGTTTTAACCGCAAACTGTTTAGATACTGCCCCGAATAATTTGGCGTTCTCTATATCTTTTGCTAAGTCAAATGTACCCTTAAACAATAGATACGCAGGATTATCTATCTGCCCCAACTTTTTCATTTGTGCTGGAGTTAATTTGGCAACCCTTTTTTTAATTCCCTTAATGCCGATTTTAGAAGTGCCGAACATTCCAGCCTTTCTTCCTAATTCATATTCTTCATAGGCATTTCTAAGATATTTACCCATATTGCTTTCAACCGTTTCTTTTCCCAATGAAGATATTAGTTTTGCTCCCTGCCTACTTAGGTCATCTTGTACAGCATAAGCTCTTGCTGCCTTAAATAGGTCATCATCTTTTAGTACTCCTTTTAGCTTAGATAATGGAGTTCTTATAAACCTTCCAGTTTTATCTCTTGTAAGCAATTTCCTTGCTAGTTTGTCTGGAATATCATCAACTCCTTTTGCCATGTCCATTAAGTTCCTAGTTCCTACAGAGATATTCTTTATCCTTCTGGAGTCTGCCAATTTATAAACTGGGTCTTGCCCGAACCTATAAACCAGTCTACTCCCAAACCATTTCCCAGCCTTAGTTGCTCGCACTGTAGATTTAATAGCCTTAGCCCCCTTAGTGATGCCAGGTATCTTTTTGGCGATAGTCCACGGAGTAATATATGTTAGCGGGTCTACGGCTATATCTAATGCAACACCAGCTATAGTTCCTGGAATACCAAAATCACCAAGAGCATCTTTATCAGAAAATGATTGTCTAGTTTTTACTCCTTCTTTAAAGCTTTTCCCCTTAATAAGCCCAACAATTCCATATTGCAATGCGTTTAATGAATCAAAAATATCAGAAACGAATCCTCCGCTATAGAATGTTTTGGCTTTCTCCCCTTTTTCCGAAAGGACCTTATCTGCTTGTTCTCGCAGCCCCATCTGTCTGGCAGCCTCGTAAAGCCCAGCAGACGTTGTCAGGTCTGCCTTAGGCTGTACTGCACCAGGCTTAAAAGCACTAGCCCCTATAACCGGTTGTGCCGTTCTGGAGAGATAATCACTAACTACTCCTGGAGCAATAGTTTTTGGTCTATAATCAGATGCTGCCATATTAGTAGTTTAATTGATTAAAGAAGCTCTCTGTTATCCCGATATCAATTCCCCTTCCTCCAGGGACATAGTATTCTGGAGCTTTCTTTGGTACGGGAAGTCCTAATTCCTCGAATGACTTTACTTGTTTGTCTGTTAATGGAGCAGCCGTAGGTCCTGGCGTTCTCTTGAACCTATCAAACAAACCCTTCTTAGTTGGTTCATCTTTTTTCACGTCAAGCAATTCGCCTATTATAAGTCTTGCCCTTGCTTTATCAGTTACAGTTGGGTCAATCTCAAACTCATCCATTATTTGCTGTCTACTCATTCCATCCGCTGCCATACTTCTTACGTACACTCTTATTTTCTCATCTGTCCATCCTTCTTCGCTAATTCCTCCCATCCCTTCTATAGATATCCACGTGCCTGTTGTAGCATCCCATTGTTTATATCCAGTCTTTTCTGTGCCGATAACTGTAGGTGCGCCGGTAGTAGTCGGCTGTGCCCCACTCCACCTACTTGCCTTAGAAACTGCCTCATCATAAGTATCACCTAAAGATATCCCTGCATTAGGATATTGAAGCATTAAATTAGATATGTCTGTTTTTTCTTTTCTGGCGATGCTTAATTCATCTTCTCTCATATTCAACATGTTAGTAAATAACCATTTTTCATCAGCCTTTAGTCCATCTATAAAATCTTGGTTCATATCAATCATATCCTTTGTTCTGTTATATTCGTATTCTTGGTCATAAACCGCAGCATTAACTGCTTGTGTCATAAACTGATTAGCGATACTTAAATTACCTTGTATGGTTTGTGATTGTGCCGCATAAGCATTTAATTGAGTAGCAATAGGTGCTTTAAGTCTGTTATATTTGTCTTGTATTTCGTAGGTCTTTCTATCCCTCCAACTTTCCGACATTCCCATTCCGCTAACCCTTTCTATTTCAGCAGTTTCTCTGTTAGATAAATCTGCTAATTGCTGTTGTAGAGGTAATGTAAGATTAGTGATATCTTGTATCTGCTTAAACATATCAGCAGTTCCCCATTGTTCATGTTGTTTTGCTAATAGGTCTGCTTTTGATTCTTGTTTTTTCCCAGTTAGCTTGTCTATCCAAGTTTGCTGTTGTTCGTTTGCTTTCGCTAATGCGTCTTGTTGCTGTTTAAGAGATGCTGTCATTGATTTCATCATATCAGAAATTCCTGTTGCCGAAGTAATGGCATTAGAACCGTTAGGGGTGCTTGTATCGGTGGGTTTTATCATTTCGCCAGCACCAATATCGCTAAAATCATTAGCGTTATAAGTTTCGTTTTGCCCTATTTCTTTGTGCCACCTGCCCCCATCAAAAGTATACATCTCTTGATACTCTGCCATCTCTTCCTGAGTTTTAGGAAAAGGTAATTCTGTTTTACTAGGGACTTGTTGAGCACCCAGCTCTGCTCTTGCTTCTGCTAGCCGACTTCTAATTCTGTCAGCCCGTGTTTTATCAGCTAAAACCGTGGGATTTTTGAGATATCCCTCCATGTTAGATATTCGTTCTTGTAATGTTTTTGCCATAAATTTATGTTAATTTTTGCTGTAATATGCTTCGCAAAATACTCTGTAATATGGCGACTAATTCCAAATTCCCAGCCACATCAGCTTTTACTATGTTTATATTGGTTCCATCTGTTTCAATGACAATCTGACGTGTTTTGGAAGGCTTATTAAATTGTTTAATTGGTTTTTTTTTGTTCATATTATTATCCGAATGCTTCTATTTGTTTGTTTATATCCCTTTTTAGACACAATATTATAATTAAAGCTCAGCCAAAAGCCTCCCATTTATAGACAGTTTCTTCGAGAACTGTCCAATCTATAATAAAAGTTGTTTTCCCTAATTTTGTTAAGTCTCCAGTAGTATCTCCACCCACTAAAGCTGTTTCTAGGTATGCAATATATGTTTCGTTAGTTCCCCTAGAATATGTTGCTTCATCAGTTACCCCATAGATACAATTTTCGTGTGCTGCATCTCCACTTCCGTGAGATGTTGCTGTATAAGAGGCACCATTAACATCTCCTATCGCATCAATTTTTACCAGGATAGGTCTGAATCCAACAGAATGAATTTTATATCCGTCATCTGTTGTCGCTAGAGATTCAACTCCATGAGCATACTTAGACCCTACTGAAGAAAATAATGTTGTGGTTGTTAATGCGATTCCCACATCATAAGCATAGTCGGGGGGCGTTTTAGTAATATACCCTAATAATGTATCTGATAAATAATACTTTTCTCCTGGAACTAAATTAGCCAAATCTTCATCTTCCATACCCGAGACCTTAGCATAGGGTGCTATAACCCTAACTGTTGCATCTGCAGAAACACTATCTTTAGCAAATCCAATAAAATTATAAGTATTAAAAGGTTTAGAACCATTTGTTTTCCAAACCTTATCTGTATCAACTAATCCATCGGTAAAAAGATTAGATGAATATGCCGATTCGGTAGAAGAAATCGTGCAAATATCGGGCAACGAACTAACGGCATTATAAATCAATTTAATTCCATAATTAGTATAGACTCCTTCTTTCCAAAGATTATATAAATCAGTAATATCAATTTCCTTCCAGCCTATTGTAGTGATTGTTTGTTCTCCATAATTCCCCT
>JAYEIZ010000067.1:0-4139 GCA_034660355.1 Nanobdellota archaeon | reverse complement strand
TATATCTCTACATTCTTTATCTCCAATAAATTCTCTACCATCCATACATTCTTCAGGAGGCTTACCATACTTCTCTTCCATTATCTCTTCACATTCATCTCTTCCAATAAACTTACCACGTTTCATACATTCTTCTGGTGGTGGTCCACCCATTATCTCATCACATTTTTTTGGTCCAATAAACTCCCCATATCCATTAAGACATTCTTCAGGCGGCGGTCCATGTATATCAAACATTATCTCTTCACATTCTTCTCTTGTAGTTGCGCCCCTTTCAATACATTCTTTTGGAGCAAATTTCTCAAACATCTCTTTTTCTTTTTTATCCATGACATCTGAAAGTTTAGTCTTGAAAATTTTCTGTAAGAAACCAAGTAACCCTTCTAAGAAATCTTCTTCATCTTCGCTATCAATTTCATCACAAGCTTCTTCATTACCTTCAAATTCACACTCTATTGCGAGTGCGCTGTCTCTTTCACAATCAAGCCTTAGGCTTCTTATTGGTATTTTACTGCACTCACATTCCCTTGGATCGTTGATGCATGTTGTAATCACATCTACAATCATGTTTTGAGCTTCTTTATCTCTTTCTTGGATCTCACCTTCAATCTTATCTTTAAGCCATTCGGGTGCATTGTCAGGATTACACCTAGGTTCTGCTTCCATTAGAGCATAATCTTGCATGGCTAATTTGTCACATAGGCTGTTGATTTTAACTACTAGATCAGAAACAACCTTATTCTTATCAGCCTGAGTCTCTTGCCTTTCTATTAAACTTTCAATTTCACCCCAATCATCAGGTATTTGGTCTTTTATTTCGTCTAACAGCTTCTTAATATTTGCCATCTTTGTTTTTGTTTCTTCTTCAACTTCGGGGCTTACTTCTTTTTCAATAATAGCAGAAACATTATTTGCTTTTGTAAGTGCTTGTTTGGTCTCAGCTAATTTGTTTTGCTCTGCCATTAATTTTGCTTCTGCTACTTTCTCTTCTGCAACACTCAAGGCATACTCTGCTTTGTCTTTTCCTCTCCTGATAGCTAGGTTAATATCCTCTACAATCTCATCCACGAAGTAGAATGGCGAATCAGGGGTTGTTCCAGCTCTATCCTCTACTAGAATTTCTTCTTCTGCGTATTCCTCTTCCCAATATTCCTCATCTTCTTCATAATATTCTTCTTCGTCTTCATAATCTTCTCCGATATCTTCAAGCTCAAAATCCTCTGCAAAGGAAAATGGCATCATCAATAAAATCACAAACAAACTCATTATTCTTCTCACACTAATCACCTCTTTTGAATATATCTCTTTCAGCAAATATATATGCTATTGGATTTAAGCAATCATGATCAAATGCTCTGTGGTAGCGCTTACATTCTAGTTTTTCACATTTGTGATCCACAATATGTTCATCATAGTTGCATCTTAATAGCTCACATTTATGATCTACTGCATGTTCATATTCTTCACATTCCAGCTTTACACATTCATGGTTAAGTGTGATTTCGTCAGAGCTACAATCCAATAAATTACAAGAGTGATCTACCACTACTTCATTCTCTTCACACTCTAGTTTATTGCACGTATGCTCTTCACATAACTCATCATCATCGCAATCATAATCTTCACAACATTGATATTTTACACACTCGTGTTTTTCAGCATATTCACATTCATTACAATCAAGTTTTTCACAGAATTCGTCTTTACAGAACTCTTCCCCCCTACAATCCCTATCATACTTACATAAAGGCATGTCAGTGCATATATATCCTTCGTAAAAAATACTTCTTTTACATTCACGGGAAAGAGAGAATCTTTTTATGTCCTGCGTGATTCCATTAACCCTTAAGGTGTATTTATTTCCTTTTCTTATTTTCTTTAGTGTCATATTTATATACTTAAACTCAGGAGAATACCCTTCTGGAGAATGTGTTATTGCTCTGCTGCCAGGCAGATGCAATGAATATTTTAAAGAAAATGGACTTCCAAATCTAAATGCCTGTTTTTTGCTTCTTAATGGGATGTTATAGATAAGAAATTTTGCAAAGAATGTGTTGTTTCTTTTATAGCATGTGTCTATTGTTGAGTTTAATGCTTTACAGCTAAACTTAAAAGCAGGGCACACTACGCTTCTTCTTGATTTACTTCCAATCTTTACATAGAACCTTGTTGGTTTTGCAACAATAAACTGAGCTTCTTCAGACAGGAAATTGTAATATGTTTTTTTCTCACCTTCATAACTAATCCATTTTCCAGGAACCTCTATATATGGATCATCAGTTCCTTTTTGCTGTGCTTTTACCCTGCCTTGTTTTGTTGAATCCTCGATGGATATAGATCCATCGTCATAACAATTAAATTTTACAGCCAATGCGATAAAAGATAATATAAGAATCCAGAATAAGACTATTAGATATGTTTTTTTAAGCATAAATCCCTCTTTTTTCTATATTCTTTACTTTTGTACTTAATATTATATAAATATTTCTGAGAATATGCCCCTAACTACGTTATATTCCGGGTATAGAACTATATTATTTATTGCCTAATAATTCTGTTAATTTCTTATCAAATCTACCATAACATTTATCCATGATTTCTTCTATTGAGTATCCTTCTTTTATCAGTAATTCTAAACATAGAATAATTAAATCTCCTGCTTCAACTGCAAAGTGTTTATCTTTTTTCTCAAACAATTCTTTAATCTCTTTAGTATGATGTTCCATCATCTCAATCAGTTTGTCAGAATCTGTGCCTAGTTTACCTGATAGTTCTATTATTTTTTCGATTCTTTCTTTCTTTATCATATTTCAGAAACACTTTTTAGAATTTTATTCATATCAGAAAAACCTTTCTCAGCTTTTTTTATAACTCCAGAAAATAAAGGGACTAATAAACCAGAAAAGTTTTCTTTTTGTATAAACCTTGTCTTCTTATCATTAACCTTTTCTAGGATAAAAATATGCTCGCAGTCAAACAACCCTTTGAAAAATAATTTCCCTACCCAGCTCAATTCTTTTTGAGGAACAAGCTTTGTTACAGTAGGCTTGAATGTAATGTTGTTTTTGAATCTTACCTTAAGTTTGTTTCCAACCTCTAAAGTTCCTTTTATGTCTTCAATAAAAGGATTCCATAGGTTATAGTTGTGGAAATTAATAAGAATAGCCCATACATGGTCTGCAGGGGAGTATATGTCAATTTCTGTATTTATTGATCTCATTTTATACAGGTACTAGCTCTTGAGCTGCTTTTTTTAGTGTTCTTTGTGCTTTCTTTTCCTTACCCATAATTTTCTTTTCGTTGATCTTTAATTGTATGAGCCCTTTTTTTATATCATCAATGTCTATTTTTATGGTAGGGTCTTCTTCTATTGTTGTGTTATTCTTGACAGATTTTAATAATTCTATTGAAGTTAGAAGAAGGCGCCGTAGTGCAATAACCAGTGATTCTAATATCTTCAGTTCATCCATTTCGAGTTCATATTTTTTATTGATATCTTCTTCTAACTTTGAAGAGCCTCCAAAGAGGAATTTGCATCTTTCAAGTTCACTAAGCTTGTGCTCAAATCTAGATTCGCCTTCGAAGTATTCACGAAGAGTTTTAGCATCTATGATCATTTCTTTGTCTATGTTTAGATTTTCCCGTATCAGTTCTATTGATTCTTGAAGTAAGCGAATTCGGATGGTCTTGCGATGCTCCCTTTTTCGAATTGCTTTTTCGTAATCTTTTTTAAACATCATTTTTCCGATCTTACTATATTTTTCTAAGATTAGATAAATATCTCTTTCTTCTCTTTTTATCTTGATTAGAGTACGCTCTTCATAGAAAAGGTTATACTCACTTCTACGCCATAGATACTTGAAAAGTTTAGGGATATGTTTGAGCTGTAATCCAGGAGATTGTAAATTTCTGTTACGTAAAGAATTATCTGACCTATTAGCCCACCCTATTATATCTCCTATTTCCATAATAGTTTAAGGGAATTAGGATTATTTAAAACTTTGGGAATAGATGTCGTGTGGCATGATTAATTCTTTTTGATTAATATATATGCTCCCTTGCCAATATATCTCTTTGGCGCTAAAATCATACCCCCATTCCCAATAGGCTTTATCGTTCCTTCTATTACTGTATCAATT
>JAYEIZ010000066.1:0-4203 GCA_034660355.1 Nanobdellota archaeon | reverse complement strand
TCAAAATAACTGATAGAATAATAGAACCAAGTGAACTTTTAAGAGCTGATATAGAGGTCGTATATGAGTTTAACCAGTGATTTAAAGAAATTTCTATTTACAGTTTTTGCTACAATCGTAGCTTCTATAATACTTTTTATGCTTCTATCGCTCAGTGAAATAGGTTCAATAGACACTAGGGTTAATGCTTTAGAAAAATCTAGTGATGGGAATACTCTAAAATTAGACCAGATACATAAGAAGGTTGATGATATCCATTGGTATCTAATAGAAAAGAATGATAAAATTAAGTGATAAGAGGTAAAATATGGAAAGAAGTATAGGTAAAGCAGCACAGATAAAATCACTTTTGACTTCATTTATGAAGAGTCATGCTGTCTATGATGGAAACGGAAGGACAACACATTTTTACGAATGTCCTACCTTTACAGATCATGGAGAGATATGTCTCTTAACTGAATTTACCTATGTAGGAACTTCACCAAACGTAACTAATTCAAAAGAAAGTAAATCTACTTGGGATTCAACTTGGGATATTTAGGATAAATTATGGCAAGTCACGAACACTTTAGATTTAAAATATTTAATAAAACACAACACATATTGCAGCATAGTTTGGCAGATATGCCATACGAGAATGAGAGTTTGCCACCTGATGTAAACAACATTGCAACTGCACTTGATTATATTACTGCTGTACTTAATCCAAACACTAAGCCTGCTGTTGATCTAGTAGCGGATCTCCCTGCTGCCGGAAACTCTATCAACGATTACAGAATAGTAAATGATGATGGTGATGGTAAAGCTGCAGGGTATATGTGGTTACAGTATGATGGTGATGCAACACCAGAATGGAAGAAAGTTGCTGATATGGATTGGGGCGTTGATAGCGTTCTATCTGGATTGCTAGATCAAACTCAATTTCTATATCCAAGGAAGTATGGTAACACTGATTACGATCCAGATACAGAACTTCCTTTAACTGGGGTAGATGCTGGACAACACATGTTCGGTGGTAGTCTAGCTAATGAGAACTTAACACTACATGCGAACAATGGTGATGTTACTGGTAGAACTGGATATATTCAGGTAGATGATCCTTTAAGACCAACAGAAAATGAAGTTTTAGACATTGGAACGGCTGCCTTAAAATTTAACGATGCTTATATCAAACGTATATTTATTGGGACAGGCACTTGTACTATCGAGAGTGATGGAACGAGAACTATCATTTCCGATAATCATAATGATCTTAGATTTGCTGCTAACAATTTGCTTACCACTGGTAATATTACTGGTGCTGTATTAAAAGGTAGCGGTATAACTGTTGATGATCTTACAGATATTCTCACACTTACAGGGTCGAGTATTACCTCTAATAAGGGTTCTATTGACTTCGGTGATGAAAATTTATCAACAACAGGGATAATCAATTCAACCTCTGCATTGTTTGGAAGTGATCTGGCATTGGGTGTTGGTTCAATAACCTCTGTTTCTGGTTCTATTGATTTTGGTGATGAAGATTTAACCACTACAGGTTCATTGGGAGTAGGTAGTTTCTCATCTGATTTCTTACAGATTGATGATGTAAAAATAGATGCAAATAAGGTTTATACTGATGCAGTAGCAACTGACCTAGAGTTAGAAGCGACAGCAGGACAGGTAATTAAACTTAACTCAAACATATCTGGGATAAGTGGAACATTTACAACAGACCTGACAGCAGCACGATTGCTTACATCAAAGCTAACCTTAGATGAAAATAAGTTATACTCAACTGATCTAATAGAGATTAATGCTCCAATAGTTCCATTACTAGATAATAATACAGATATTGGAACTGCATTAAAAACTATTGGCAGTTTGTTTATAAAGAATAGTGTTCAAAACGGCTCAGAGACTTTCAGTATTGCGGAACTGATGAAATACCGTTCTGGTGCTTATAGGGATGCAGGACAAGTTACAGGAGTTTCAGATAACGATATCCTCCGATGGGACTCTGCTAGTTCTAAATTTCTAGGCTCAGACATTACTACGTTATTTGCACATGGAGATATAAGTGGAATAACGACAGATGATGCAGGACATACGCAATTTACCATGCTGAATGGTCGAGTGGGTGGTCAGATAGTTCATGGAGGAACTGCGGCTACTCATACATTACTACTTAGAAGTCGAATCGGGGCATCTGAGGGACTTAATGTAAAAGATGGAGCAATTACCCCTGCAAATGATAAGTTGCTTAACGTGGGCGAGGCAGCTCTTAGATTCAACAATTTTTACCTTTGGGGAGAAATGATTGGAGCTAGGACAGAGAATAAGCTAACAACAGACCTAGCAGCAATGGCATCAGCAGATAAGATTGGTAGATTAGTCTACACAACTGATGATAAGAAGCTGAATGTAGATATTGGAGGTTCATTCCAAAAGATTGGACATAATACATATAGTGCAATTAAGACTAATGTTGAGTTAGGATCTGCAATTGATGTTTCTGGTTCTATATCAGATGCTAGAGAAGCTATATGGCAATTATGTGATAGCACAGAATTAGTTTTGGCAGTAGAGATTACAAAGACTCAAACTCATGTAACAATAAATACAGATATAGATTTAACAGCAGGAAATTATAGGTTGATAGGTATTCAATTATGAAAGTAAATGATGTTTTAGAAAATGCAGCAATGGAAATAGTTAGCTCGTTGCCTGCTACTGTTGCAGTAGGAAGGATGCTATTGCTTACAACTAACAGTAAAATGTATGTTGGAAATGCAAGTAAAAAACCTGTTGTTATGGGCCATGCAGTTGGTGAGATTAGAACATCAATGCTTACTCTTGCTCAATTCCAAGCTGAATTTGATGATACATGGGTTCTAGCTAATGGAGCTACAGCAGCAGGGACAGATTATAATACAATTACAAGTGAATCAAATATACCTGACCTTAGAGGTAGATTCCTTCGTGGTAAAAATAATGGTAGATCAGATGGGAATCAAGATCCAAATGGTGATTTATCGCTAGGATCTCATAGGTCAGATAGTACAAAAGCTCCTGCCGGATTCTCATTAAGCCAGTCAAGCACAGGAGGTCACAGTCATAATTATGATAGACCAGATACCACAGCGACAGGTGCAGGATCTTCTGGAACTCCAACAAATTATGGACACACATCAACAGCAACAAGCTCAGTTGGCGATCACAATCACTCAGTATCAATATCTGGATGGGATGGCGAAACATCACCAGAGTACACAGTAGTTAATTATTTCATTAAAATAAACAGGTAAAATATGAAACTTTTTGGACAACTCAAGAAAGCACTATTAGAACTTGTAGTCGGCACACCTTCCGATTCAGAAGAGGGTAGGGTCTGGTATGATACAACTCCAAATGTTGTCGCATACGAGGATGATGTTGGCACAACTGCATTAGTAAGCACTACTAGGGCGCAGAATATTACAGGAGTCAAGACAATGACTTCTCCTGTATTAAGCTCTCCATCAATAACAACTCCATCTAAGCTAGATGTTAAACAAGATACTGCTGCAAACTTAGCAACATACGCTGCAACAGCTTCTAATGGTCAGCTATGTTTTGCTACAGATGATAAGAAGATGTATCAAGTTGTTGATTCAGCTTTAGTCGCAGTAGGTGGTGGTGGTACAAGTGAATATGCAGTATTCGGCACATTAGATGCAGATAATACAGATTATACAGACTTTGATACTACTGCTTTAACTAATGCAACTTTCGGTGAAGAGAGTACGAATGAGTTAAGAGGTACTAAATCTTACCTTCTAACAAATGTTACTGGTTCAGTTAATGAGAAATTAGAGTCACCAGATCAAACATTAAACTTACAAAATAAATCTAAAGAGATTGCAGTAACTTTTAATTATACTTACGATGGTGCTGCAGACGATATTAGAGCTTACCTATATGATGTAACAAATAGTGCTGAACTTGGTACTGTTAAGTTAGAGGCAGCAAGCACTTCAAAAGAAGTATCTCTTTCAGGCTATGCTTTAAGCACTACAGCAGTAGTTACATTAAAGTTTGAGATTCTTGTCGTTAATAATGGGAAGAAATTAATTTTTGATGGGATTACTTTTACTGATGATCCTTTTGTTTACAAGAAACTTATAAACGTACCAAAACAAGAAGCAGCCTTATCTGTCTCGGGGACTAATTGGACAACCACAC
>JAYEIZ010000065.1:0-4234 GCA_034660355.1 Nanobdellota archaeon | reverse complement strand
GCCTGCTCTTTACCTGCACCGATGTTAAGAGTTACTTTCTCTATTTTTATTGACTTCATAATATTCATTTTACTGTTTCTTTATTAAAGAGATTATAGGTTTATCTTTTCCGATTACAAAAACATATTTCTTCAGCGTTTCAACGATTTCTCCGCTTTCCCTCTTGTATGTAATCTTATTTGAGATAATATCCTCAATCTTTCCTACATCTCCACTATGTTTTCCTCCAATGAGGTAAATATAACATCCCTTATCCAGTTTTATATGCTCTTTTATTTCGTGTTTTGGCAGACTAATGACTATTGTATCGCCTGTTTTATAGTCATCCTTCTCCACTAAGATGTTCTTTCCATCATAAAGATTCAATTGAGCCTTCTTCTTTACCTTAGCCTTTCCTGTAATCTTGCATAATTTGAATCCTGCTTCTTTCTTGTCAATAGGCATCAAGCCGATCTTACCTTTATCTAAGACTACTCTGAATTGTTTTTCCTTATTAATATCAACTATATCCATAATTCCGACCGGAAACTTTACTTCCTTTCTCCTAACTCCATCAACTAATATCTCATTATCATATAGTATCTTTTTGACTTCTTTTGAGTTTTTAGCAGAGCCTAGCATATCTCTTATTATTAACTTTAGAGGTATGCTCATACTAATAGCATGCGGACCCGGAAACGGTCTTGTAATAAAAACAATGTTCCTTCTTTTTACTGGCCACGATTTTGGAATTGCTGGCCTTTTTAGGTGTGATTTCATTTTGCCTTCCTTTCAATTATTTTTTGTCTTATCTTATCGTCAAGATTTAATTCAGTTATGATCAAATTAGTGGGATTTATTCCATAAGTTGTTTTAGTTCCATCCTTTTTTGTCACTTCAATTCCGCTTAGGAATACCTTGGTGTTCTTCACATCAACCCGCTCAACATTTCCTGCATGTTTTCTGAATTGCCCTCTTAGTACCTTTACTTTGTCTCCTTTCTTTAGTCCCAAACTTCTTGTATTGTATTTTTTCTTCAACTCTTTTGTAAGATGTACACTAACAAATTTTTGTTTTATATGTAATGGAGCATTATGCCTATACTTTCTTTGCTTTCTAGGTTGCGAACTTGATTTCCATGAACTTGAATATTTTTTCTTCATTTTAAACTACGATTTTAGCAATTTTTGCTATTCCTGGCCACCTTTCTGTTGCTTCTTTTGAAATAGGCCCCTTGAAAATAGTACCTTTTGGATTGCCTTTATCATCTTTTAACACAACTGCTGCATTGTCTTCAAAACTTACACGCATTCCGTCAGACCTCCTATACTCTTTTTTTTGTCTTACTATAACTGCGAGTGTTGTTTGTTTTCTCATATCAGGTCTCCCTCTAACAACAGAAGCCATTACTAAATCACCGACACCTGCAGCTTGAAGTCTTCCCTTTACAGTATTGTTACGATAAACGCTAAATATTTTTATAACCTTAGCTCCTGAATTATCACAGGTTTCAACCTTACAACCTACGGGTAATGCTCTAGTTACTTTCGCTTTTATTGCTTGCATCCTCTTCCTCCGTTGTTTCTTCGTCTTTCTTCCTTTTCTTGCCTTCTTCTAATGCTTCCATTTTTTCTGTAAAGCCTTTTTCTTGGCCTAGATTTTCAATAACAACAAAATTCTTTGTCTTGCTTAAATGCTTACATTCAGATATCTTGACAACATCGCCTTCTTTTGCATTAATACATTCAGGATTGTGAGCTTTTATTCTTGTTCTTCTTTTTTCATATCTTTCGTATTTTGGTATGTAACGCTGTCTTATGAACTCGATAGTGGCTGTTTTTTGCATCTTTGTAGCTATTATAGTTCCGGTAAACATCTTCCCTCTACAATTCAAACTACCGTGAAAAGGGCAGTTTTTGTCTTCACACTTTTTCTTAAGTGATTTTACTTTTATACCTATATTTTTATTGATTTGTTTCATCTTTCATCAATTTTTTTATGATTCTATTGAACTTCAATAGTTTCTGGTGCGAAACCCGATTGTGTTAATATTTCCTTAACCTTTTGCTTATGGTCGCCTTGAAGCTCTATCCTTCCTTCCTTTGCTGTTCCGCCACAAGCAAACTTGTTTTTCAGTTTCTTAGCCAGATCCTTTAAGTTGATTTCCTTTTCGTCTATGCCTTCAACAATCGTACTTATCTTGTTGAATTTCTTCTTCACTATACTCACTATAATCTTCTGGCTTTCTTTTGCTATTGTTTCACAAACACATAGTTCCTTAGGTAAGCCGCACCTTGTGCATATTTCACTCATGTTTTTTTATCTCCCTCCGCTGCTTTTTCATCAGACTTTTTTTCATTAAGGATTGTTAATATTCTGGCAATGTTCTTCTTTACTTGCTTTACCTGGCCAGGGCTCTTTGGAGTAGTTCCTGTTGATATCTGAGCATTAAGCTTTACTAATTCCTTTTTTAGCTCTTCAAACTTAACATTAAGGTCCTGCTTACTCATCAACCTTATTTCCTTTGCTTTCATCTTTTTCTTCCTTTACTTTTTTTGTTCTTTTCTTTTTTTCTTTTGGTTTCTTTTCCTTTTCTTCTTTCTCTTCAGTCTTCTCTTTCTTACTGTCTTCCGTCTTTTCCTTTTCTTCTGTTATTTCTTCAACAATCTCTTCTTTTTCTTCTATAAGATGGATGACGTCAGGCAGCTTAATGTCAGGAGGCATAATAGAAACCTTAATACCTACAACACCTGATTTTAAGTTAGCAGCCATATTGGCTTTGTCTATCTGTTCTATTGCAACGTCTCCGCATTTTCTTAGATATCCTGAAAAGAATCTCCATGATTTTGCTCTTGAGCCAGGTATCTTTCCGCTTAATATTATCTCGATTCCTAGTGCTCCTGATTTCATAACTTCAGTCATTATTTTATGGCCTACTCCCTTAAAATTTCTTGTTCCAAATCTTTCTAATGCATTAGCAATCTTTTCAGCCATAATTGAAGCATTAATGCTTAGGTTTTCTACTTCTGCAATCTCTATCTGGGGGTTCTCTAACTCAAATTGCTTTTTCAAAGCCTTGGTTAAATTCTTGATATTCTGCCCTTTTTTCCCAACTACTAAGCCAGGTCTTGAAGTATGCACAATTATCTTCTCTCCAAGAGGGGTCTTTTGTATCTTTATATGGCTTAATCCGGCATTGTTTAGGCTCCCTCTTACATATTCTTGAATATGAAATTCTTTTATACGTTCAGCAACAAATTTTCTTTCAATCATTTTTTACCTTCTTTTGTTTTTGAGTTATTATTCTTAACTTCTGTTTTCTCTAAAGGATCTTGCTTTTTTTCCACAGGCTTTTCATCTTGCTTTGCTTCTGGCGTTTTTGTGGCTTCTTTTTTTACTTCACCCACATTCTCTTTTACTTCTTCTTTCTTAGGAGCAACTTCTGTTGGTTTAGCTTCTTCCTTTTTCTTCTCAACTTGAGGCTTTTCTTGTTTAACCTCTATCTTAGATTCTTTTTTTGGAACGTCCTTCTTTTTTGCTTCTGATTCTTTGCTTTTATCCTTAACTTGCTTCTCTTCAACAATTATCTCTAGATGTGTTCTTTTTGTTTTCCTTCTTCTTTGCCTTCCATAGCGCCATGGCCTGCTTGCCAAATGTGCACATATGTGTTTTATCTGTAAGTTGGATGTGTTAAGACCTTTAAATTGTGCATTTGCTTCAACTGATTCCAATAGTTGAATTATCTCCAATGCAGGTTTTTTTGGGTATCTTCCTGGACCAATTGATTTTTTATGGCTTAAGTCTCTATTAAATTTCTTAAAAGGCATTGCTTTCTTGCCTTCTGCTACCTGTTTCAGAAGTTTTTTTGCTTCTGCTGTAGTTTTGCTCCTGATATAATCACATATCTCAATACTGAATTTTGTTGAGATGGGCAATGATTTTCCAATTACTCTAGCCATACTTTCTTTGTTATAATCCTTTGTTGCATAATCGTAGTTCATTTTATTTTACTGATAATGCTGCAGAGCTTCTTGTAGCTCCAATGCCTGGTGCAGAGTGTTCTACTCTTCTTCTTGTTGTGACAAATTCTCCTAAATAATGTCCAATCATCTCCTCTTCCAAAGCTACTGGGACAAACTCCTTACCGTTATGTATCCTTATTGTTGTACCCATCATTTCAGGAAGTATCACAAGATCTTTACAATGCGTTTCAATATTATTCTTCTTTGCCCTTATACGTTTCAACAATATCTTC
>JAYEIZ010000064.1:0-4321 GCA_034660355.1 Nanobdellota archaeon | reverse complement strand
AAACTGTCTTCATGCAAAATTCTATTACATCCATTGCAAAAACATATTTCAACTCCACGTTGCTCTAATTCTTGACTGTTGCAGTATGGGCATTTCATTTTAAATATCCTCGTCTGTCATGCAAAACATACTTTTCAAGTTTTTTATTTTCTTCTTTTAATCTATTTATCTCTGTTTGCAGTTCATCAAAAAGAGGCAATCTTGCCTCGTAAACCGACTCACACATCGGGTCTATTGCAGGAGTATAATCATACTTCTCACCAGTAACTACTGACCTTTTGTAATGTATGAATTCCATTCTTTCAGCTAAACAATTGGCAAGACTAGAAATTAAAAAATGTTTTATATGATCTAACTTACCTCGCAATGCAACGGGGTCTTGATTCGACCCTTCTCTGAAAACGTGTTTCACAATTGGTTGATCTACTAACGGCTCTGTAAATGTTTTGTATTTGAATTTCATCCCTAATCCCTCCAATTCTTCTTCGGTTTACATGCGTAACACCTTCTATTAAACTTACCTTCACCTACAAAAGTCTTTTCGCACTTCTGACACAAACGCCTGTACCATAAGTCCTCTCCCCTGATTAACCCCTTAGATATATGCTCGTTTAGTTCCACATAATATTCCTCTAAGTGAGGAGACTCTTTAATCATAGCTTCCTTGTTTAACCATAATTGAATAATGGTATCTCTAGCAGGCTGTGGAAATGCTTGCTCACCTCTATACTTCTGCTTCTCTGGCATATCCTTCTCAGCAATACCCCTTTCTTCCCAATAGCGAACCCTAGCATCGTTCCTAGCTTTAATTAGATCCGCATCCCTTCGCCTCTTATTTGCAGCATTACCACAAGAGCAACACGTTCCTGTGTTCATGGTAGTTGATCGTTTTACAAATTCCATTTCTGGTTTACGTTCACCACACTTAGAACATGAACGCATCTTTCTTCTCTTAATTTCCATTATCTTTGATTACCTCTTTCAGTAAGTTATCTACTTCAACTATGCTTGTGACAAATCCTGCTTTGCCTCCTGTCTTATTAATCATATTTATAAAATCAATTTGAGCATCAGGACGCTTCTTATTACTAGGTAACTTAACTTCCATTGCCATGAATACACCCATGAAACAACCAAGTATGTCTGATATGCCATTGATAGCGTACTTATTCATATTCTTTCTATGCTTGCCAATAGTAGGGTCATATACTCCCATAGTATTAACCTTAAAAAAGTAACCTTCTTTTATATATGATAAGTAATCAAGTATAGCTGTCTCTAGTTTCTTTTCACTCATCTGTAATATCTATCCTGAATCTCATCTATAATATCAGTTACAATGTCTACCATTCTATCCTTATCAATATAATCTTTCTTGCAACTCATAAAGAAAGGCTCAAGTATGATTGCGTTTTTCATACCTTTTAAATTGAAGAATCCACGCTGTCCATTTACCACCTTCTTAATCCCTCTATCTCTTTGCGTTGGAGAGTTATCGTTTAGAACCTGATTAACTATTGTAGCTAACTCCATAGTTGAATTAACTGAATATAGAACCTCATGCCCTGATACATGACTGTTTCTATATGAATTGCAATGACATTCAATCACAAAGTCTGCTTCTATCTCTTTCGCTTTAATTTTTAATCCAGTAGAACCGCAAGCATCCTTACTAAACACAAACACATTTTTATACTTCCTAAATTGAGGTAGAACCTTTGACCAGTATGAGTATTCAGTTTCACCACTGGCCGTACTTGTACCTTGTTGTAATTTATGATGGCCTATTACAAGTAGTATTCTAGGCATAACTTTTTTAAACATTAATCTCTCCTAAATATATCTTTTAAATTCCAACTCTTATCGAATGGGCAAAATTTGCCGCAATAATCTGTAAGGAAATCATCCATACCTTTACAACTAATACCCTTTGCACCATGAGTATAAACAGATTTGAGTATTGTTTTAAATTGCTTCTCTGCATATTTGTTATACATAGGCAACTCTCGTATATGCTTTTCAGCTTCCTGTTTGGTATAATCCATTAAGTAAAAATGCCTGCAAATAACATAAGCGATCTGGTGTCTATTACCTTTTTCGGTATGACTCTCTTTCAATAGTTTTTTTATACAAGGAGTTACATAATAATCACTATTGCTACTCATGTTAAGTGCAGGCAATACAATAGACGACAATAGATCCTTTAAGACCTCACAACTGTATGCCTTTAGTTCAATAGGCAATACGTCCTCATTTACTTTTGCCATTTCAATAATCTTATCAAACGTAAGGTTACTCAAATCACCAAGGTAAATTTTATACATACCTGATTTTCTATTTACAGTGTTATGAACTCGCCACATCCTTCTATTAGTATATACCGACATATCAGCATCATTTGTAAACTCTTTGACTATCTCTCTTGCATATTCAAAACATCTATCACCTCTGATAATGTAAGGTAGGATTATGTGAAAGCCCTTAGAACCGCTAAACCAAACATGTATTGGTAGTTCGATTCCTAGATGCCTAATTGCTTCCACTGTCTCCTTTGTTTGATTGTATGCTTCGTATAAGTCTGACGAATCAATATCAATATAAATCGGACAAGACTCTAAGCTTCCATCTATAGAGTATCTTTGAATAGTATAAAATTGCTCAAAGTCCTGTCCAAAAGTTCTAACAAAAGTAGATACTTGTTCTATTGATACAAGTTGGTTACATCTAAAATAACCATTTCTATCAACAACAGAATAGTATCTATAGTTTTCCATTAGAATAATCCGTTATTCTCTCTTTCACCGATTTTTGCCTGATCTTCCTTGGCCTGATCTTCTCTAGCTTCCTTCAATAATTCAGCTTCACTTTTCTCAACAGAATCGGTCATTTCTTTTTCAGTTACTTCTGTTTCATTTTCATTGCTAAAATCTGGAACGCTAGAATCTCCTAACCCATGTCCAGATAAAGAAGTCATATCCCACCTATTGATAAAACACTTGCCTTTATCATTTGGCTTGCCTTTGACCGCTAGACATGAAAACTTTTTACTCAAAATATTGTTTGGAGTAACTTGTTGAGATACTAATTCTTCCTCAGTGAAGAAAAGTTTAAATAGTTCAACCCAATTTGTTTTAAACTTATTAGAAAAGAACATATTATAGATCATACCGTTTTGATCTTTATCTTCTTTACAATCTACAATAGTAGTAACAACTGTATAATCTTTGTTATCTCTCTGTTTAACTTCTGTAATAACAATCTCATAATGATAGCCGTCTGTTAGATCAAAGTTTCTCTGTTTCGCTTCTCGTAGATCCTCTGCTGTGATTCCTAAATCCATTTCTATTTCTCCTTATTCATAATTCTAGCTATGCAATCATAGCTATTTTTTTCTATTTTATTTAATCCCTGTAATCTTGACTTCGCAATTATCCTTTGATCGCCTTGTGTCTGAACCCAAAAAGTTTGGCCATTCTTACCTTCTCCGCAATCGTGATATAGAACCACATCAAAGTAACCTAGTAGATCATGTTTAAAAGCACCCTGAATATTAGGATAAACTTTATTAATCTTAGTTAATTGATCTTTACTTTCTCCTGCCATAACCGTCATGTGAATTGGAGTAGGTAACTTTTTAGTTAGGACATCAACTAACTTCCTAAGTCTAGCAAGTATTTCTGCCCATTGATCAAAGTCAAGTTTATACGATTTATTTTTAGAATTATTGTTTTCCTTATCTAGCAGTTCATCCACTAAATATTGCTGTAATCTTGATATGCTATCTATAACTAACATAGTGTACCCATGCTTTTTATAGTTATCAAAATACCAATAGACTTCACGCTCTAACTCTTTGAACGTATCAACTATCTCATAATCAAAGTTCTTATCCTTGATAGTCATAGAACCACGTTCAGTATCAATCAAATATATCTTATGATGTTTAGTCATAGTTCCGATAAAGAAAGTCTTACCCTTGCCGCTATCACTAATAGATATACTGTTAGGCCAGCGAACCTTTAACTCTTTACTACTCTTCATTAAAAAACTCCTTCATTCCTGTATATATTAGCTATCTTTGCCGTACTAACTGCATCAAAGATATTGTATTCCTTTAATGTTCTAAGGAAATTCTCTTGCTGTTCTGGCTCTTGTTTAAGCATTACATTGCATAGGTATTCATTGAACATGGTAGGTACTTGTGAACCTTTCATCGGCTTATTTTCCATACCTAGCCCATGAAGGTAAGCATCAAGTGAACCTCTTTGGCTTGACTGCGAGGAGAACCCGAAAAAATCATCTATATCATTTGCTTTCTGCT
>JAYEIZ010000063.1:0-4349 GCA_034660355.1 Nanobdellota archaeon | reverse complement strand
AAAGGAAGAGAAGAAGAGGAAGGAAGAGGAAAAGAAAATAAAAGAAGCAGAGAAGTTAAAGCTTAAAGAAGATAAGAAAAAAACAAAGGAGAAAATTTCAGTGGTTAAGATACTACCAATAGATCTAAAAATAAAGTTAGGAAAATATGAAACTGATATTGATGTTTTATATAAGATAATTGAGAGAAGTGATAGGATAAAATTGTCTGCTATATCTGGATATTTTGGAATTGATAAAACAAAAGCAGAGCAATGGATTAGAATTTTAGAAGAACACGACTTAGCAAAACTTCATTACCCTACTGTTGGGGAACCAGAACTTAGAAAAATAAGTAAAGAAGAATGAAAGAAATAGGAAAATATAAAGTAGAGGCAGATGGTGTAGAAGTAGATGTAAATATAGTGGGTGGTGAGGGTAAAGCAAACACTTATAATTTAGTTGTACCTGAACTTAGCAAACCTACGTTGGCATTAGTTGACCAAGTAAAACAAGACCTTATTACAGAGGTAAAGGTAAGCGCAGCAGAGATTCTAGATCCTAAGATAGTAGGAACACTGAAACAAAAGTTCAAGGAGAAGGCAGGTTTATTCTTAAATGAAATCGTGCCTGGAATAAAAAAGGAAACTAAAACATTTTTAGTCTGTACTTTATTGCATGATATGCTCGGTTTTGGTAAGATTGAGTTTTTATTGAATGATTCTTATTTAGAAGAGGTTGTTGTAAATTCTGCAAATGAGCCGATTAGAGTATTTCATAAGAACTATGGGTGGCTGGAGACTGATATAGTTATTGAAACAGAAGAAAAAATTCAGAACTTCTCTAATATGATTGCTAGAAGAATTGGAAGGCAGATAACTGTATTAAATCCTTTATTAGATGCTCATCTTGTGACTGGAGATCGAGCAAATGCTGTTTTTTATCCCATATCAAATAAAGGTAATACGATTACTATAAGGAAATTTGCTCGTGACCCTTGGACAACAACTGATTTTATTACAAATAAGACATCTGACTCAAGTATATTTGCTTTAATCTGGATGGCGATGCAGTATGAAATGAATATGTTAGTAAGTGGGGGGACAGGAAGTGGAAAAACATCTCTCCTAAATGTATGTATGCCATTTATACCGCCTAATCATAGACTGATAAGTATTGAAGATACTAGGGAATTACAGCTTCCTAAGTTTTTGTATTGGTGCCCTCTTACAACAAGGCAACCAAATCCTGAGGGAAAAGGAAAAGTTACAATGTTGGATTTATTGATAAATTCACTAAGGATGAGGCCTGATAGGATAATTCTAGGTGAGATGAGGCGAAAGGAGGAAGCAGAGGTCTTATTTGAAGCAATGCATACAGGGCATAGTGTTTATGCAACTGTCCACGCTGATTCTATAAATGAAACAATCCAAAGACTAGTGAATCCCCCAATTCAGGTGCCATCAAACTTACTTGGTGCTGTCAATCTTAATGTAGTTATGTTTAGGGATAGGAGAAGAGGTGTAAGAAAAACATACCAGGTAGGGGAGTTTATTACATCTGAAGAAGGAGGTAAGATTACTGTCAAACCTAATATACTATACAGATGGAAGCCATCTACTGACACTATTGTGGCTCATTCACCCTCTTTAAGATTATTTGAAGAACTGAGCAGGCACACTGGCTTAAGTCAAGCAGAGATAAATAAAGATATAAAAACAAAGAAGAGTATATTAGGTTATTTAGTAAAGAACAAGCTTAGAAAATTAGACGAAGTAGGTAATGTGATCAATCAATATTATCTTGATCCTGATTTTGTGATAAATTTAGTAAATAAGAATTCAAGGCCAGATAAGTTATTGAGGGGTCAATGAGTGATCTTTATGTTTAAATTACCTTATTCGCTGCTGCCAACTAAAGTGTTGAAGAAGGGTTCTTATATTTTTTTAGGTATTGGAGAGTCCCTACAGAATTCTTTTCCGTTTTTGAGTCTGCACCTTAAGCAAGCTGAAATAGATTTCTCAGTTAAAGAATACCTAAGTATGTGCATTTTAGCCAGCCTTGTTTTTTTTGGATTTTTCGGGTCTTTTATTATTTTTTTGTTGTTAATGGCTGGAGTTGAGAAACCATTTTCTTTTGGTTTAGTGGCTGCTATAGTAGTTGCTTCTTTTGCTTTCATGCAACAAATAGCTTATCCAAAGATATCTACAAACAGGAAGGTGAGAGAGATTGAGAAAAACCTATTAGCGGCTTTGCAAAATATACTGGTGCAGCTTAATTCAGGTGTTCCTTTGTTTGATATATTAGTTAATATATCCAAGGGAGGTTATGGCGGGGTTTCGAAAGAATTTTCAAAAGTTGTGAAAGCAATAAATGCAGGTAAACCTCAGATAGAAACTTTGGAAAATATGGCTGCTATTAATCCTTCGCTATTTTTTAGGAGAGCTATATGGCAATTGGTTAATGGTATGAAATCAGGGGCAAACATGTCTAATGTTATAAATGAGATAATTAACTTATTGTCAGAAGAGCAAATCTTGCAGATACAAAGATATGGTAGCAGATTAAATCCGTTAGCAATGTTTTATATGTTGATGGTAGTGATAGTCCCTTCACTAGGAATGACTTCATTGATTATACTTGCATCATTTATTTCCCTGTCTGAGTTTGCTACAAAGTTTATGTTTTGGGGGCTTTATGGTTTTGTGATATTCTTTCAGATAATGTTTATGGGCATAATTAAATCAAAGAGGCCAAATTTATTAGGTGACTGATATGTACAGGTTTGTTGCTAAGTTTTATCCAAAAAAATTGAAGAAGATTTATGCAGATTTACTGAGATATTCTGGAAAGGATACTAATCCTGAGAAGTTTGCTGGTTTTATAGCTAGCTTTGGTTTCTTATTTGCTTTTGCTTTGGCGTTCTTCTTAGGTTTGTTTTTTAAGCTGCCTGTTGTAATATCTGCTATCGCATCTTTTTTTCTTTTTCAGGTTTTGGTATACTTTTTGTTGTTGCTATCTGCAGATGCTAAGGCCAAGTTTGTTGAGGAAATCTTGCCTGATGTTTTACAGTTGATGGCTTCTAATTTAAGAGCTGGGTTGACTACTGATAGGGCTTTGCTCCTTGCAGCAAGACCTGAATTTGGGCCCTTCCAGAATGAAATAAATCAAGTAGGGAAGGAAATTACCATGGGGGAGGAGATTGGCAGAGCGTTAGTGAATATGACTAAACGTATAAGGAGCCAGAAGTTAAGCAAAACGGTGGCTTTGATTGTTTCTGGGTTGAAGTCTGGAGGCGAACTTGCATCTTTGCTAGAGCAGACAGCACGCAATCTAAGGCAAGAAAGCCTTGTTGATAGCAGAATAAGGGCTAATGTTATGATGTATGTCATTTTCATCTTTATTGCTGTTTGTTTTGGTGCGCCTTTGCTATTTGGATTAAGTTCTTTTCTGGTTGAGGTTTTAACGGAAAATATGAAGGCAATAAAAATACCAGATACTGCAGCGATGACTATGCCAATAAGTTTTTCAGAAGTTAGTATTGGTGTTGATTTTGTGATAATGTTTTCTGTAATATTTTTGATAACTGCCTCTATCTTAGGCTCTTTAATAGTAGGTTTACTTTCAAAAGGAAGAGAACGAGAAGGGATAAGATATATGCCTGTTTTAGTTATCTTTAGCCTTGCTATGTTTTTCTTAGTGAGGGTTGGAATAAAGAATATGGTCGGAGGATTATTTGGCCTTTAGGTTCTTCTTTTTTTCCATTATCTTCTTTATCTTTTTAGCTTGTTTCTCAAATCCAAATTCCTGACCTATTGTAAGTATCTGGTAAGCTGTTATAACAAATATTAAGAACGCTGATGTAATGAATAAGTATCCAGGATAAAGCATATACTCATTAATTGTTTCTCTCCATCCAAATAATTTAGATATAGTATGCCATATCGTGAACAGCAAAATAAAGATTAGGCAGAAAAGAAAATTGGTAGTATGTCTTCTTAAAGAAGAGCCTTTTGACAAGGAGGTGATTGCTATTGAAGTCCATATGATAGCTAATATGCCAAAAGAGATAGTTACAAAACCTACTGCTATTTCTGTGTCAACAACAAGCTGGAAGATGGTTGTTAATCCGCCACCTATAGCTATAAGCCCTAATAATGTGCCTAATCTTTTGTTCATTTAAAACCTCCGGGGTTTTGAATGTCCTCAGAAAATTGCTTTTCTGGGACACAAAAAATCTTTGATTTTTTCGTGTCCCAAAAATTGTGAAACAATTTTTAAGGACATGGAAAACACCTCTTTTTTTTAGATTATTATTGAAATCTTTAAAAATCTAATACTACATCACAAAACTGCATTAGCTCATTAATCA
>JAYEIZ010000062.1:0-16631 GCA_034660355.1 Nanobdellota archaeon | reverse complement strand
AGAAATTAAAGATAAAAGAAAAGATAGAAGAACAAAAGAGGCTTGAAAAAGAAGAAAAGCAAAGAAAGAAGCTAGAAAAATCAGGAGATGGTTTATTCTCATTCTTAAGGCCAAAAAAAGAATTGCCCCCAATAGAAGAGGACCCTCTTGATTTGC
This sequence comes from Nanobdellota archaeon, assembly GCA_034660355.1. Lineage (GTDB taxonomy): Archaea > Nanobdellota > Nanobdellia > Woesearchaeales > JACPBV01 > JAYEIZ01. Next base: position 16,475 of record JAYEIZ010000062.1, on the reverse strand, counting down.
CATTGCCCTTTGAACTGCCCGAACCTCCAGAACTACCCGAACCCGAGAAAGAAAAAAAGAAGAAACCAACAAAAGAAGAACTAGAGATACAAAAAGCAATAGAAGAAGTAAAAAAACCCCAAAAAAATATTGTAAAAACAATAAAAAACATGGCTATTGATATTGATCTTAAAAAGTTATTAAAAAAGAGCGACATAGTGCGAATAAAGAAGATAAAAAACATGGCTATTGATATTGATCTTAAAAAACTCTTCAAAAAGAAACCCCTGACAAAAGAAAGAAAAGCGCAACTTAAGGAGAAATTTAAGATATTAGCAGAGAAACATAAGAGAGAAGAAGAACAAAGAAGGGAGTTCTTAGTTGAGGAAAGAAAAAGAGAACTAGCAAGACTACAACGTAAACAAGATGGGGAAGAGCAAAAAAGAATTGAAAAAGAAAAGAAACTAAAAGAAAAAGAAGAAAAGATAAAAGCAGCACCAAAGATAGAATCACCTAAAAAAGAGATATTCCCATTCTTAAAACCTAAGGAAAAAGCAGAAACTGTGAAAATACCTGAAAAAACAAAAGAATCTCCCTTAGGAATACCTCTGCCGCCACCAATACCTTCTATTGTAGAAGAAAAAAAGAAAAGAAAAGAGATAAGAAAACTTCCAATAAAAAATATGAAAGATATGGAAATTGATATTCCTATTAAAAAAGAGATCCCTATTAAGAAAGAAGTACTTAGATTCCCGAGGATTAGTGATAAAATGCCTAAAAAGAAATTTAATGAACTAGACTTTGTAAAACAAAGGGTTTATGACGCAAGAGACGCTTTGGCAGACCTTGATTTGAAGAGGGCTAAACACATATATGTTGAGATAATGTCATCTTACAAAGAACTTAATGATAAAGAGAAAGAAAAGGTCTATAGCGACATAAGACAACTTTATACTGATAGGAAACAAGCAGAGTCTATGAAGGGGAAAGCATAGCCCCTAAAGTTTCATCCACCCTTTTTTTTAATTGCTCTAACGAGCCACTATTTGTTATTGAGAAGTCTACAATTCGTAAACATTTGTTTATCTCTTGCCCTTTAGTCTTGCCTCTATTCTCTAAATTATCCAGTCTCTTGAAATCAGAAAAGGTTTTAGGGTCACCATCTCTCTTTCTTTTCATTAAACGCATAAATCTCAATCTTTGCGGAGCAGTTACACTTACAACATAAACATCTTTTGCTTTTCTTAGCTCCCTTATCTCAGCAGAATTCCTTACACCATCTACTACTGCTTTATCTGTTTTTATCTTCTTTAATATATTCTTGGACAATATACCTAAATTCCCACTCTCTTTCTTGATTTGAGCACCCAATTTCTGTAAGTTAGCTCTAGTTGGAAGAATACCTCTATTCTTAGCTATATCTTTCAATATATCTGAGTATACGTAATGCTCAAATCCCTTTGTTTTTAGGTAGTTTACTACTTCTCCTTTTCCAGAAGCCATAGTACCTATCAACCCAATTATCATGTATTGGGTAAATATAAAAAAATATATAAACTAATCGGTTTTAGGTATTTAGGGGGATAAAGTGAAAGCATATCTAGACATTGTAAAAAAGATTCTAAATGAAGGAATAGTTAAGAAAGATAGGACTGGTGTAGGGACAATTGCTATTGCTGGTGTAATCTTTGAACATCATATGTCAGAAGGTTTTCCCCTATTAACAACAAAATCAGTGCCTTTAAGATTAGTTGCTTCAGAATTGGAATTCTTCCTTAGGGGAATATCTGACAAGAAGTGGCTTCAGGAACGAAACAATCATATCTGGGATGAATGGTGCTCTCCAAAGATAGTTCCTTATGCTCATGACGAAGAAACGAAAAAGAAAATGCTTGAGGAACGCGATTTAGGCCCGATTTATGGATGGCAATGGCGCCATTTTGGAGCAGAATACAAGGATTATAAAGCAGATTACACCGGTAAGGGAGTTGATCAAGTAAAACGCATTGTTAACTTACTTAAAACCAATCCTGATGACAGGCAAATGTTAGTTCTTGCATGGAATCCAATGGACATTGATAAGGTAATTCCTCCTTTCTGCCATTATGGCTGGCAAGTTACAGTTTTAGACGGAAAATTAAACCTTATGTGGAATCAAAGAAGTGTTGATGTTGCTTTAGGATTGCCATTTAACATAGCCTCTTATGGCTTGCTTTTGCACTTATTAGCAAAAGAGACAGGATTAAAAGAAGGAAGACTAGTTGGTTTTTTAGGTGATACACATATTTATTCAAACCATGTCTCTGGACTAAAAGAACAACTAAGTAGAGCTCCAAAAAAACTTCCAACAATGAAAACAGGCAATTTTACTTCGATCTTTGATTGGGAATACACAGATTCAGAAGTTGAGAATTATGAACCTCACCAAAGAATAAAATTTGATATAGCAGTATAATGACAAACATAATTGTAATTGTGGCAATTGCACAGAATAGTGCAATAGGAAAGAATAACGAGATTCCTTGGCATATCAAAGAGGATTTTCTACACTTTAAAGATAAAACTAATGGGTTTCCTTGTATTATGGGGGACAAAACCTATGATTCCTTGCCAGATAATGCTAGGCCTTTACCCGGAAGAGAGAATATTGTTTGTACTTTGGAAAAAGACTACAAGGCAGAAGGTGCTACACTTTTTCATGATTTTAATGAAGCTATTGAATATGTTAAGAAAAAAGGAGTAGAGAAAGCATTTATTATAGGGGGAGCAACAATCTATAAGTTAGGCATGGAAATTGCAGATATATTTGAATTAACAAGAATCTATCGTGATTATGATGCAGATACTTTCTATCCTGAGATTGATTTTGATAAATGGGAAATAGAAGGTAAAGAAGACCACGAAGGAATGGACATTAAGAATAAGATTAATGTTAAGTTTTCTTTTATAACTTATAGAAAGAAGAAATGAAATCAAAATTCATTGTTTTTGATGGCCTTGATGGTTCTGGAAAAGGAGAGATGATTACTAGACTTAAAGATTATCTTTCTCAGAAAGGATTTAATGTGTTGGTCACTATGGAGCCAACTGATGGGGAATATGGGAAGCAAGCTAGAGCAATTCTTAAGACAGAAGACGACCCGAATGCCAATGCTGAAAAGTGTTTAGAGCTTTTTGTTAAGGATAGGGCAGAGCACATTACAAAAGAGATAGAACCTTTCTTAAGCAAAGAAAACAGCATAGTAATCTGTGATAGGTATTATTATTCTACCATCGCTTTCCAACATACTCAGGGAATTGAGCTTAACAAGCTTATATTAGAGAATGCTATGTTTAGGAAGCCAGATATTACATTTATTCTGGATTTAGACGCTCAATTGGCTTTGGAGAGAATCGAAAACAGAGGCCAAAGTAAAGAGAAATTTGAGCAACTAGAGTTTATGAAAAGCTTAAGGCAGAATTTCCTAATGCTAAAAGGTCAGCTTGATGATAATATAGTTATAACAGACGCTTCTAAATCCAAAGATGAAGTTTTCACACAAATAAAAGAAGAAATCAACAAACTTATTTAGCAGTATATTGAAACTGTGAGCTATAATATGATTCCGGAAGATCTTTTTTCTTAACAGTATCTTGCTTTACTTTCTCTCCTCTAAATATCTTCTCCCATTTGAATATCACTGCAATAATAATAGCTGTTAAACAAACTATCAGTACAGGCAAAGTATAGCTTCTCTTAACGACTTCCTTTTCTATCACAGGCATATTATGGCAAGCAAAATCAGATCCACAATAACTCTCATCTCCACAATCTTTATTAGAGTTACATTCTACACTGGATGAAGCCCCCCATACACTTAGAAATATTAATACTATCAAAACAAGTAGAATAACTCCAACACCAATATCTCCTTTCCTATTCAACATAGGCTACAGAATTAGTTTTACATATTTAAATCTTTCTATTTTCACTACTTAAAAATAAGAACTACTCCTTATCAGGATTTGACTCTTCTTCATCTTCCTCAATAGCTTTCTTAACAAAGAATTTGTCTAAATTAGTATTCTTCCTTATAGTCTTATAACTGATTTTTGGTTTTTCATATCTCATTTTATTGGTGGCCTGTACTGCCGAATCCTCCTTCTCCTCTTTTCGTTTCATCTAGATCCTCAACTTCCTCAAACTCAGCCGCTTCTATCTTATTGAAGACCATCTGAGCTATCTTCTTACCTTTCTCAATCTTATAATCCTCATTACCTAAGTTAATTGCAATAACACCCACTTCACCCCTGTACCCTGCATCGACAGTTCCAGGAGTATTAGCTACACCTATTCCGCTTTTCAAAGCTAACCCAGATTTAGGCCTTACCTGTGCTTCATAGCCCTCTGGAACAGCAATTTTAATACCGGTAGAAACTAGTACTCTTTCATTTGGCTTTAGAGTGTAATCCTCAGTAGAATAAAGGTCTACACCAGCATCTCCTTCGTGAGCATACTTAGGTACTATTGCATTATCCTTGATTTTTTTTATTTGTACTTTAATCATTTTAGACGCTAGTAATTATTACATCCATTTCTGAGGCCTACTCCTATTTAAATAATATCAAAATAAAAACTATAGTTTAGAAAGAGTTATACTTGCTCAGTTACAAAGGTTTTGAAACTACCTTTAATATAGTATCTTGTTTTACATCTATCCTATCAGGCACCTTAATATAAGCTCTTGTATCATTAGGAAGATTATATGTAGTTATAGTCTCTTCCCCTATTGTTTCTACCTTTGTTGAATCAGGCCCTACAGAAGAAACCCGAGTAACATCTACTTCTCTTTCTTCAATCTTTATTCCTTCACCTGTTATCATATACCCTTCTTTCTGAAACAATACAGTTGACGGATACTCTAATCTGGCTTTATCTTTTTCACTAACCTTTTTTTCAATCCCTTCACCATTAATAGTCAACGGATTTAGATATCCAGCAAATCTATATCCAGTTAAAATCCGGGTTCCTACTGGAAGATCTTCCAAAGCAGACTCTGTCATTTGATTACCAGAATACACCTTACCATCCGGAAAGAAATAATGAGTAGTTTTATCAGTAAAACCACATTCTATACATTCTCTTACAGTATCACCGTGAACTCCAATCTCTTTTATTATTGATGCAGCACTCTTGCTTTGGCCAAAAATTACTTTAGTATCTTCTGGAAGAAGAGCTAGATCAAGTCCTTTCTCATCACCTCTTATACTTCCGTGGGATGATGTATAGGCAGTATGTGGGCTTTTAGCATATTTTCCTGCCTTTTCCTCTAAAGCACAAATGAGATCTAAAGGTGAACTTTTAATCAGTTCTTCAAATGTTCTATAACCTTTTCCTTCTCCCCTTAATATCTCAGGAAACAAAAAAGCATTCAAAGATTCATGAAGTGTATCTCTTACAATTGTCCCTGTAGGAATACTTTTATAATTTCCTATCTCACTCCATCTTCTATTTGTACCATCCGGATAAGCATAATCTATGCTTTCCCTCTTATAGTTCCGATCTAATAACATGGTTATAGGGGTCTGTCCGTTCCCAACAACAAATTTTGGGATTTTTCTTACCTTTCTTTTCCCCCCTATCCACACCATCTTTTGTTTTCTAATCCATGGTATCATATCATGTAAAGCTTCTCTTCTATCATCTTGAGTTCCATACAATAACTTATACAATAACTGAGGATATTCTCCATTACCATTTACCTTCACTACGACTCTTCCTGCTTCAACATCAGGATCATATTCAGGCATAGGCCCTATACCTATTCTTCTTCTTACCTCAGGTATAGCGAACAAGGCACCACACCCTTCTTTACGGCCTCTTGCAGTAAGGAAAATTTCACCAGAGGCATTCTTATAATTAGTACAAGCAACAGCAGAATGGGGCAATACAGCATCATCACCAATATTAAATCTATCCTGTAAATGATTTATAAGCCACCTTCCAGAATCATACTGTTCAGAAGTAAGCAGATTATAATGCATACCCACAAACTCTATCCCAATACCAATAGCATCAAGATCGGTTCTATTATTCCAAATACCCTTTCCTATATTGAACCCTTCCCTATTTGGCCCAAGAACATCAATAATAGTACCATCTGGTTGAATTACATAGTGAGCTTCACCCGACCTAATTAGTTTATTAGTAACTGCATCTATACTTCTTTGATTGTTTGATGGAGTTTCAGTATTATGCATCCATATATACTTCTTGTCATGTACTATCTCACGCTCATTAATCCTAGGACTAGGTCTTTTGATTATCCTAGGATCTCCTATAGCCCCATAAGAAGAATCAGGTAAACTAACTAACATAGCTGCTAAACCAGCAGACGCACCAAAAAACCCTCTTCTATCTAAACTGGTTTCTGGTAGATTACCTCCTAAATCTGTTAGTCTCTCAAGAGGCTCTAATACCATTCTTTTAAGTAAATTTACTACCATTCTCTAAGATAGAAGCAGTTATCTCTTTTTAAACCTTTCTATTTTGTTACTATCATTCAGTACTAAAAATTAAGCAGCTTTTTTTAGGTTATATAATGATTGTAATCTTCTATAAACTCTGCCAGAGAACTCTCTTAGGATATTTCCGCGGTTTGTAGACCATCCACCATATCCTTTGTTTTTTCCTGTTTTCTCTATATTTCCTACAACGATATATGGGTGCATTTCAGTAACTTCTGAGATGTTATCTCCTCCAATCATGTTAACTGTTTCTCCAATAGCATTTATAATTCCCATCTCACCCATAGACATTTTTGTTGTTCCGGTTTTAAGATGCGCTTCTGTTTCTTTAGGAATCTCATCAACATCATGAAAAATTCTACCATGATTCTTCTTTTTATTCATACCCATAATCCCTAATATTATCTCTGAACCAGGTAACTCATCTTTCCAAAGTGCTTGTAACATTCTGCTATAGTCTCTGGCAGATGCCCTGTTATTGTATTCTGCTCCTTCGTTTGGCCGTTTTTCAGGAATATAACTATTGATCTTTATGTCTTTGAATATATCTCCATAACTCTCCCTTAATATTTTCTCTACATTATCTGGACCGCCTAGTGCTCTCATTAGATAGTTTGTTGCCTTGTTGCTCGCTCTCCAGTCGCCTCCATTCAACATAGTCTTTAGTTTTTCTGCATATACACTCAAATTTTTAGTGTCTTTAAGGAAAAAATTCACTAAATCATTAGTTGCATTATCGTGTGTAGTAAATGTTCCTCCAACTAACTCAAAGCTGAATTTTTTACTTTTTTCATCATATTTCCATGTAGCGTATTGATCAAATCTTCTTAATTGGTGAAGAAATGCTAAAGCTACTAATGGTTTTACCATGCTTGCACAACGCATAGATAGATCTCCATTAACATTGATTAGTTCTTTATCTTCGAGAATATCATATACCAGAAATGAAATTTCTTCATCTGGAGCTAAATGTGTTATTCTTATTCTATCTCTATTTCTTATATTTTCCCCAACATTTCTTAATTGTTCAATTCTTTTTTCAGCTATCTCTTGGAGGCTTAAGCCCTCTTCTATGAATTCTTCTTTAGGGATAGTTTCTTTTTTAGGAAGGCGTTTTCTTTTTGGTTTATAGGTTGCTGATAGATCTATTCCAGCAGTATCTAATTTCTCATCTTTTGCTTTTAATATTTTTTCATGGTCTTCAGAAATATTTCCTGCAGTTGACCTATTTGTATCTAATCTGTAAATTAATGCTGATCTATCTTTATATGGCACAATTTCAAGGTTTTTTCTATCGAATTCATTTAGTTTTCCATTATCAAATGCTTCTTGTAAGTATTCTGAAATTCTTTTTTCTTTTTCTTTCAAATCATCTGTGTTCTTGCCAACAGAATAGCTTACGCTCCATGAACCTTGTGATGCATATAGTGATTTAGTTAGAAAACCTAGTCCTAAGCCTGCGGCAGAACTTGCAAGAAAACTTCTTCTATTGGTGCTTCCTTTTTGAGGTAGTTCCTCTAACCACTTTGCTGCTACCTCTAACCCGCTTGTTGCTGCTTCAACGATTTCTGCTAGCATTTTCCCTTTATAGAATCATCTTGCTGTTTTTAAACCTTTCTATTTTGTTACTATCATAAAGTACTAAAAACTAAGAAGTCTTAAACTCCATTATAGAGCTTAATTTTTTCTTCAATACTTCTCCAGTAGTACAATCAATTTTTAAATTCAAAACCTTAAAAGTTTGTGTAACATAGGTTATATTGTAAACTTGCCCAATATCTAGTTTCTGTAATATTGTAATTATCTTAAATGGGGTTTCGCTTTTGTATTCGGTTGTCTGAATCTTTTCAGCTGTTTGCAATGCATTTGATATATCCAATTTTATTTTGTCTTCATCTAGTTTTTCAATCTTAGCTTCTGGTCTTTTGAATATGTTTTCTGGAGCTACTATGTTAACTTCAGAAGGTGTTAACTGGAATGTTGTCATAGTATCGTCTTTGTTGTAGAAACCAATCTGCCAATCGTCTTTATTTGCATCGTCTAACATCTTAAATATATGTGCTAAGAAAGAGTCTTTATTCTTTTTCTCCCACTCCTTGAATTTGTTATCCTCTCTAAGCCTTTTTAGAACATTTGTTATTTCCATATTTTATCAGAAATTCTTAATATTTATATACTTTTCTAACTTAGTTAGAAAGGGATTAGAAAACGAAGTTTTTAATAGATTGGGGTTCCCCCTAGTAATATGTTAACAAAGAAAAGGAAAGAGGACCTCTATAAACAAGGATATAGGGTAGTTGGCAATCATTCTGCTGTTAAAGTATGCATGTGGACAAAAAAAGCAATTAAAAAAGAGGATGTTTGTTATAAGAAAACTTTCTATGGTATTAATTCCCATATGTGTGTTCAGATGACTCCTGCACTGCCTTTTTGCGGACATAGGTGCACATGGTGCTGGCGCGACATAGCTTTCACAAAACCAAAATGGCAAGGTAAAGTAGATTCTCCTAAGAAAATAGTTGATGGATGCATTCAAGATCAAATAACCTTCCTAAAAGGCTTTGGAGGTAACCCTAAAACCAACAAAACAAGATACCAAGAAGCCCATTTACCTATTCATTTTGCAATTAGCCTCTCAGGCGAACCTACTCTTTATCCTAAACTACCTCAATTAATAGACGAACTAAAGAAAAGAAAGATATCTTCTTTCTTAGTCACTAACGGAACCAATCCTTCTATGCTAAAAAAACTTCTAAAGCATCAACCAACACAACTTTACCTTACATTACCATCTCCAGACGAACAAGCATATGAAAAGTATTGTAACCCTTTAATAAAAAATGGATGGAAAAAAATTAATCAATCTCTAAACCTATTAAAAAGATTCAAAAGAAGCGTTGCGAGATTGACTCTAGTGAAAGACCAAAACATGATCAAACCAGAACTATATGCAGAATTAATAAAAAAATATAAGCCCTTATTTGTTGAGGCTAAGGCATACATGTGGGTGGGACATTCAAGAGAAAGAATGACAATAAAGAATATGCCTTTGCATGAAGAGATAAAAGAATTCTCAAAAAAGATTTGTAAAACCTCAGGTTACAAGATAATTGACGAAAAGAAAGAATCCAGAGTTATCCTATTGATGGAGAAAGATTCTAAAGAAAGGATTATGAAATTTTAGATTGTGAATTTCTAGGTTAAATTTTTACTATTAACTAGTAATAGTTTAGGAAAGCTTTTTAAATAGAATCTAATTTTCTAATAAGATGGATCAAGAAAAATTATCACAGTGGAAAAAAGATTGGACTCATATGGAGCGTTTCTTTAGGCCAGATGATATTAGTATAATCCAAGATAGGCTTGTAGGTTTAGAACCAGAGCATACATTCTTTTGTTCTATGGAGAATAGAGATGCAAGAAGTGGTGGTTTAGCTGCAGTACAGAAAAATATGCCCTCTGATTCAATTAGTCCATTTCACTCTAGGATAATGGATAGGGCTAGAGTTTCTTCAACAGGAATAGAATATTCGGTAGAGTGGGGCAATGATCGTGTCAGAGTAGAGATACTACAATCAGAATCTCCTAATGGAGATGGTTTTAGGGAACTTTACATTGGTGCACCTGGTTTTTTTGAAGCTGAGAATCCTAATAGCGATCCTTATGTACATTCTGATTCAGCTAGGCGGGATGAGTTTTTATTAAGAGATGCTATGTTCTTTTCTAAAGCTGTTCCAGCTGCATTAAGTAAACTTGGTTTTACAAAGAATATTGTACTCCATCTTAATGAGTGGCAGACAGCCTTAATGTCTCTGACTGCAAAAGACGCAATGTTAAACGGAACATTAGAATCCATAGGAACAATTCAGACAATGCATAATCCTTTTGATTCTCCTGTTAGGGTAGAAGATTTGGAAAAGCTTGTAAGTACTCCTGAAATGAGAGGCAGGATTACTAGTAAATCTGACTTTTGGAATGCATATTCTGCTATGACAGCATATGGAATTGGCCTTGGTCTTGTTGATGCACCTATTACAACTGTAAGTGATTCTTTTGCAGTAGAATTTACAGATGATCCTATTCACACAGAGTATTTTGCACCCCACCTTCAGGGGTTTTTGAGTAAAGGTGTTATTGGAGTTAACAATGGTCCTTTTGTACCATTTTCTAATCAATTTCCAGAAAGAGGGAACCACCCTATAAAAGAAGTAGCAGAAATTAAGCTACGAAACAGAAATAACCTTTTAGAAATCCTTGAAGATTATGGGCCAGATGAAAGATTTGGTAATCTTACTTATGGTGGGGCGCCCATAACATTTCTTCCAGATGATGTACCTATATTCATGATGACTGGTAGATTAGATCCATCCCAAAAGGGTTTTGATATACTACTAAGAGCGTTAGGGAAATTTGAAAAAGGTGAAGTAAAAACTATTCTAACTCCTCTTGCAGTAAATAAGTCTGATCTTGATTTCTTTCATCAAGTTGCAGAAGAACTTGATGGTGACTTAACTGTTTTCCCAATAAGGATGGAGGAGGGGTATATGGAACTGCAAACAGGAAGCACTTTTGGGGTAATGTCCTCAATTTATGAAGCATTTGGTGCAGCTATAGAATATATGGTAAATGGAACTCCAGTTGTTGCAAGAGCAACAGGAGGACTTAGAAATCAGGTCGTTCACGGCAGTAATGGCTTTTTATATTTGGAAAGGGCTGAGAATTACACTCTCGAAAATATAAGATCTTTTTTTGGGCATTCTTCAGAAGTTGGAAAAAGAGAAGGAAACGAATGGTCTGGTGATATGGTCGAGGCATTATATCAGTCACTAAGGATAGAAACTAACCTTTATAAAAATGAAGATAGTAGAGAAGAGTATTATAAAATGATTTTAAATGGTTTTAAAAAAGCAGGAGAATTTGAGTGGAAGAAAGCTCGTCAACAATATTTTCAAGTTTCTAAGAAAATAAAAGTCATTTAAGTTTTGAAAGTATAATTTTCATATCGAAATTATCTTTCCACTTGGCCCCGGATTAATCACTTTTGTATTTCCTATTTTGTCTTCTTTCCCTGCATTCTCATGTATATGTCCAGCTATTGCTAAATCCGGTTTTACCTTCTTTATGAAATTCTTTATAGTCTTATTACCGCAATCCTCTCCCATTATATCATCTAATTTTGTCTTGTAAGGGGGAGCATGAGTTACTAAAATTACTTTCTTCCCAATGTTCTTATTAATCTCTTTCTCAAATTTCTTACTTAACTTTTCAAAATCTCCATCAACCATAGAAAACCCACCGCCACCATAACCTAAAAACAAATAATCATCAATAACATAACTTTTCTTATGAATGTCAGTAATATTATCAAACAATTTAGACAATTCACTTAGATCTACATCATCTTCATGATTTCCAGGAATAATTAAAAGCAGTTTACCAATCTTATCTAGTTTATACAACAACCCATCTAACTCATTCTCAAATATAGAGATATCTCCTGCACAAACTAGTATATCTGCCTTTTTGGCATTCTCTTTTAGCTTTTTTAAGGCTTTAGAGCTTCCATGTAAGTCTACAAAAGCCAATATTTTCATATTAACTCTAAATCATTAACTTATATTTAAAGTTAATTGTAGTTACTAAGTAATAATAAAAAACAATAAGATTTTTAAATAACCCCTATTTCGTTATATATATGTTTGAACTAAGACCTGGAACACAAAGAACCATGAGAGATTTAGGCTGGAAAAGGGAAGAGATTGATAGTTACACTAGAGTGTATAGTAAATATCCTTTAGAAACCTCTATGTCAGCACAAGTCCTAGTTAAAGGGGGCAAAACAAATCCTAGTAGTTATTTTATTGAATGGAGGTTGCTAAAACCGACAGAAGAAGGAAGGCAAGTCGACTTAGCAGGATGGGCAGGTTTCAATAGAGACTATAAGGCTAGAGATTGGTTGGAAGAGGTAATAAACTTTGAACTAGAATCTTATTTGACAGGTGGATGTAATATTGAACCTTACCAAAGTGTGTACCCACAATATAGAATAACAACTAGAAGAATTCCCCTCAGCACATATTTTAGTTGGCCACCAGTATGCAGATTTGGTTTAGAAGAGGGAAATCAAAAAGAACAAAAGTCAGAACCTCTAGCTCCAGAACCAAAAAAACCAGAAGTTAAGATATCTGAAGTACCAGAAGAAACAGTAAAATATAGTTTTGAAGATTTTTCTGCAGAGCAATTATCCAATTTCGCAAGAGAAATATCACCTGAACAGCTAAAAAGAATGTCTCAAGAAGAAGAAACCCGGCTTGATAAACTACTTTTTGATATACTCTCTGAAGAACAATTCGGAATGTTACCTGCCCACATTTTTGATAATCTATATGAACGTTTTATTTCGACCCATATACTCTAAACAATACTATAATAATCTTCTAAAACGATCTTATCTAAATCCTCCAGGTTCTTAACAATATACAACTTCCCTTCTCCTAGATTAGCTATCTTCTCTGCAAACTTCTTACCTTCATCATCTAACTGTACGCCAACTAAAGAAATAGTAATCCCATTGCTCCTAGCTAAAGAAACCGCTTCCAAAGTATCTTTCTCAGGCTCCTCACCCACAGTAGGCATAGCATCAGTCAACAAGATTAAATGCTTTGTAACATCCTTAGTTGGAAACAACTCAATCGCTTTTTTGATAGTTACCTCTATGTTTGTCTCCTTTGAAGCCTTCATCCTAGTAATCTCCATTATCAGTCTTTTGAAATCATCAGTAGGTTCTATACTCTCCTTAATCTCAGAGCCAAAAACAAGCAGCCCCACCTTATCTCTCTCCTGAATAGCCTTATAAGCTAAAGCTATGCCTGCTTTCTTACAGGTTTCAATCTTCTTGCCTTTCATAGAACCAGAAGCATCTAGACCATAGATCAGATATATCTGGCCTTTGCTTTGCTTCTCAAAAGATTGTAAATCTTTATCCCCTAACTTAGAATGCCCTCTTCTTACAGCTAATTTAATAGATTTCTTTATTGCAATATCTCTATACCTATCTCCTTTCTTATAGGGCTTAGTATCTTCCTTGTCACCATAAATAAAATGCTTCTTGTGTATCTTCTCACCTAAGATCCCCTTAGGCATCAAGTTATCCAGCTCTTCAGTATACAAGATAAGCGAAGCCAGTTCTACTCCTTTGTCAGATATTACCCCTTCTCTATTCAGAAAACCATCATCCTTTAATTTACCAATATTATTCTCAATATTTTTCTTCAATTCTTTCTGGAACTCAGGAATACGAATATTCCTATTTACATATCTTTCATCATAAGTTGTTAATTGCTTTATTAAAGTAGGGCCATACAATTGTTTTGCAATAGAATAATTCTTCACTAACTGCTCAAACATCAAATCAGGAGTAAAACAACTAATTCCCTGGTTTAACGCTTCTTTAATTGTCTTTCCATCATCTATAGTGTCTTTATCATTATCTAAGACAGAATTCATCAACTTATTTTCTTCATCCTGTTTCTTTAGCTTACCACTTAGCTCTTCGATATCACTTGTTTTCTTCAGCTCTGTTTTTTCTTGTGAATAGCTACGGGTCACCACCACTTTCATTCAATTCCTCATTCGAATCAAGGAATTTCTTAAATTCTTCCTTAACAAAATCCTTAGGATCCTTTAAGTATTTAACAGAAGGCTTCAACTTTATCCTATGGGACAAAACAGAGATAATAGCTTCTTCAATATCCTCGAACTTCACATTCTTTCTGCCGTCTAATAAAGCATTACTTTGTGCCCTCTCATATAACCCTAATGAAGCCCTTACAGAAGGTCTTTTCTCTAATTTATCATCTTCTCGCAAAGACCTAACAAAACAGGTTGCTAAATGCAGCAAATTCTCTGAGAAATTAACATCTAGTTTCCTCCCTTTCTCTAGAACTATCTTCTTCTCAATATCAATTGATTCAGGATAATTCATATACACTAAATCAAATCTATCAAGTAAAACATCTGACAATGTTTCAGTAGAGCTATCCTCAGGATTCATAGTTCCTATAAAGATTAAGTCAATATCAAAATCAACATCATAGCTGCCTATAGTTGCCTTTCCTTCCTCAAGAACCTGAAGCAAAGCATTTTGAAGTTTCTCAGGACATCTATTAAGTTCATCAAAAAACAATATTCCTTTGTCAGCCTTAAAGATCTTGCCTTTCTGGAATGCTTCTAAGCTTAAAGGGCCATACTTCAAAGCCTTGATAGGATCAATATCTCCTAATAAGTCTTCAGCAGTTAGATCAGGTGAACCTTGCACTCTAACAAAATTCTTAAGCCCAGAATCTAACAACTTAGCTATATTCTTAGCTAAAGTTGTCTTACCAGTACCTGGCGGCCCAACAATTATTATGTGCCTATTAGTCATTAAAGCAGATTTTATCTGCTTCTTTACCTTATCCTGCCCTAATATATCTGTAAATGAATCCTTTTTCTCTAAAAACACATTTTCTAATTTTTTTGTTATCATTTTATCACCTGTTTAAACCAAAAGAGAAAGAAAGAATACTTTAAAAATATTTGGTTATTCTTCACCAAACTTATTCTCGAATAGAGTATATACACTGTTTAATGCTTCTGTAGATTCTGGTCCTTTCGCTCTAATCCTGAGCACTTGGTTTTTTTCTGCAGCTAGCATCATTACCCCAAGAATACTTCTTCCATTTATCTCTGCTTCGCCTTTTGCTATTAAGACTTCTGACTCAGAATTTTGAAAATATCTTTGACATTCTTTAACAACCATTGCAGCGGGTCTTGCATGAAGTCCTAATTTATTTGAGACTCTCAGATGAACATGTTCGTACCCTTCACTGTCTGTGCCGTAAGTTATTCCGACCCCGGAATGCCCTTTTCCTTCAGGTTCTGTTCTATTAGCAGGAACATATGCTCTTAGTTGTTCTGCTATCTCTGCACTATTATTGCCTCTCAGATGCAAACGTAAATCTCCACCTGGTTTAAGATTACTGATTGCTTCCTGAACAGAGGAATCTTCAATATCTGAAAGCTCAAAATAAACACTTTCATTCCCTGAATTATATCTGACAAGAATATCGCCTCTTAACTCTCCACCTTGATCTCTATGAAAATGAAGGTAATTGTCTATTGTTGCTCCATCTTGTGCGACTTCCTCATCAAAATGGTCTCCAATGTGTTTGTCCATCCTCCTTCTATGTTCTTGATTATCTAAGGACATAACTTTAGGTAATTCACCTTCATGGTCTGTTAAGCTTACGTATAGTTCATGTACTGTTTTCATTTTTAAAAACCCAGAATATTCAGTATATCTACTTACAATCGGGCAATAATTGAGAATACAGCTCTATTTTTAAACCTTTCCTTTTATATATAATTTATATAATAAATCACAGAAGGCCAATCAACCATATAACTGTTCCTGCTACTAAAGGTATTGAGATATTATCATTAATATTTAACTTATGTATCTTTAGATCAAGCCCTTCTAATATCATAGCAATAACAGAAGCAACTATGGCCTTAAGAGGACTGACAAACAACATAGCACCCAAAGAAGCAGCAATAGCACCTGCAACTAACCCTTCCAAAAACTTTGTATTGTTAAATGGGTGAGCAATCCTGCCAAACGGCCCAATCAACCTGGAAAAAGAGTCTCCTAACGCTAACATCATAACAGAAGCCATTACAATATCTTTCTCAAACAGCAAAAAAACCAATAATGTTCCAATAAGATAAGCTATCAATCCTTTTACAGGAAATTTTTCTAGATCATCTTCTCTTTCTAGAAATTGCAATAGCCTACTTACCTTTTTAGGCCTTACCTTTTTAACTAGAAAAGAAAACCCTAATGCTGTAACTATAGCTAAAACCAGCATTAAAGTGCTTAGAATATCATGATAAACTAAAACAACAATAAACAACCCTAATAATATATGTGCTGGCTGCCTTTTTATCTC
>JAYEIZ010000061.1:0-4369 GCA_034660355.1 Nanobdellota archaeon | reverse complement strand
GGCGTGAAAATAACCTTCAAATCATTTACAACCTTGGGCGTTGGTTTTGTTTTCTTTTTCTATTTTATTATGGAACTTCCTACAGTTGCACTCTTTGGCTTAGATGAACAGTTAGAGTGGCTTAAAGGGAGATATAGTCCTTAAACTCCTTCTTATTAGCCAATCTATCAAATAGTTCTCCTATCTCTTTAATAAATGGATAAATAGGATTAATCCTTTTCGTTACTTGTGTTTGCAATGTTATATTCAGCATCTTAATCTTTTGATCTATACCCTCTATCTCCCATACACTATTTAGAAGTTTTTCTGAGAAATCTGTAGAATTCATCTCAGTAAAGATATTCTTCTGCT
Source organism: Nanobdellota archaeon (assembly GCA_034660355.1). Taxonomy (GTDB): domain Archaea; phylum Nanobdellota; class Nanobdellia; order Woesearchaeales; family JACPBV01; genus JAYEIZ01. Next base: position 4,018 of record JAYEIZ010000061.1, on the reverse strand, counting down.
CTCTGACACCTTCATTCCCTACAATTGATTTTATTGCTTCACTTAAGTCAAATCTTATATTTTTATTCTTCCTATCAACAAACTCTCTTATTATAGGATTTGCCCTAATTAGCTTAACCTGCTTTCTTGACAATCCCTTCAACAGATCAATAAGTTTATCTCTGCGCATAGATTCTGTACTTTCTTTAGGCAGTTGCTTTTCTTTTCTTCCTTTGGTTCCTTCATCTGCTTTCTTCTTAGCCCACTTCTTTGTTCTTTCTGCTTTCTCATCCTTAGGTGGCCTAACACGCAGATCTTCTTCTAATATGATTGGGACCATCTCTTGGTATATTACTGTGGGCTTACCACGCATATCAAAAGCTCTTACAATAAGCCAAGCCTTACCCGGATTAAATTTATTAGAAATAACTCTGCTTGTTTCATTCAGTTTTGTTCTTCTATAATTAAATATAACCTGCTTCCTCCTTTCATTATCTACTATTTGCCATTCAAACCCATATTTCTTCTTCACCCTTTCATTATCTTCATCATTATATTCTTCTCCAAAATATCCTCGAATCTCAGTTAATAACTTCGTTATTGGTGCACCAATGCTGTGCTTAGAACTTGGCTTTGGCTCTATAACATCCATCTTGGTCTTAGGCAATGCTAACTCAACAGGATATTCAATTTGGGATACCTTCTTTTCAGAATACTTGACTTTCTTAAACAAGAACTCATAGTTGCCTATCTTTACATTAGAATCCTCTTTCAATACTTCACTTACATTTTTAACTTCCTTATCATCTACTCTTATTTCTGCATCCCCTGTTTTTTGTATCTTGAATTCTTCTAACCTGCTATCATAATGGATAAATCCCATAACTCCTTCAACATTAGAATCTAATAATTGTATCTTACCTTCTTTTTTGCCGATCCACATCCAGTCTTCCCCCTCACAAATATGGGGGTCTAAGTATACTACGCCATCAGGAAGCACATTGTCTAGGATAGAATTCCTTGGCTTTAAGGAGCCCATTATTTTTGGTTTCTCCTCAAAATATAAGAAAGCACCCTCTAATGAATCGTGATTAATCTCATCATAAACATATACGCTATTAAGACCTTTCTTTTCTCCAGTTTCATCCTCAAAAACAATTCTTTTTACCTTTCCAGTTCTGCCTTCTACAGTCTCACTGTCTACAAATTTCTTTTCCTCTATTTCCCATGAGCCTATAGAGAAATGCATATCTTCAGTAAAATGTATGCCTTTTATTGTAACCTTAGTTCCTCCTGTGATGGGTCCTGTCTTAGGCTCAATAGATAATATCTTTGGAGGCCCCATTATAACTAATTTTTCAGGCAGATCAATGAAACTTCTCTCCATAATCTGGACTTGATCAAGGAAATAAATAGTAAAGCCAAACCTATCCTGTTCAGAAACATTAGGCGCTATGAAATCTTCATTTTGCAGCCATATTGATTTCTTTTTAATAACTCTCTCACCAGAACCATTAATTATTGATGTGCCATTTTCAGATCTATCCCCAACATAATACTTATGATTTTTCTTCTTGATAACAAGGTGATTCTTAGAAATACTTTCATTAAGCTGGGGATTTCCATAAGGACTTAGCTCTATGTCATTATCAGCACCACTACCTATTGTAACATCATCTCTAAGTACATACCGTTTCCTCTTATTCAATGCTGGGTCAGTATAGGATATACATACCAAGAACTCTTCTGTTGAAACACTAACTTGATCTAATACTGGCTCTCCCAACTCATTACGTACATAATTGCCACCTTTATATTTTAAGAAAGCAACTAATCCTATCTTCTTATCTTCTTCATAATCATACCATTTCTTCTCAACAACATATTTAGCATCAATAGGGTTGCCAGTTCCTATAATTTCCTTATCTCTTTTTGTTGCTAATACCCATTCAACATCATACTTTGATGTATCTTTAACACGCTTACCTGAAATATTTGCATTTAACCTTCCAATCTTTCTACCTACAAGCAACCTAGGATTATGCTCTATTATCTTTATCTCTGGCTTTTCTCCTTTCTCTTCAAGATTCATTTTTATTGGAATATCATCTACAATTTCACGCCCTTCTCCATCCTTCAAAGGTATTACTTCCGAAAGCAATCTTCCTTTCTTTACTTCACATAGAATTGCAGCTAAAACCAAATCTTTTTCTCCATAAAGTTTTTCAGCTCCCTTTATCGTAACACTCTCAATCAGCAAACTACTTCCTAATTTAAACTTCTTATTTAACTTTATTCTATCTCCTTTAGTTTCCCTAAAATCCTTTTTAGCTATTATCCATTGTGCTGAATATTTTTTTGAATCATCAGTACCTTCAATATCAGCTTCTAACCTTACTTCTTGTTTTCCAAGTTTGAACTCAGGAACTGATGCCCTGTCAGGAGATATAATATGTATTGTAGGTCCTTTCTTCTTTTCTTTACCTTCTCCACCCTTATCTTCTCCTTCTCCACCCTTATCTTTTTCTTCTTCTTTTTCCACCTCTGCCTTTTCTAAACCTTGAATAATAACTCCAATTACCTTATTCTGATCTTCTACTAATTTCCTTACCTTTGAATAATCATGTAATTCATGTAAAAGTAATTTCTCAATCTTACCCTCAGAATCCTTCTCAGCTTGAACCCATCTCAGCTTTATTCTCTCTTCTATACGTTCATCATCTAATAAACGGCTAATCTCTGTACCAACTGCATTTTCCTCTTCTTCATCCAAGAAAATCTCTCTTAATAATACCAACACACCATTACAAACACGCAAAAGCACCACCATCCCCCTTTCAACTTCACCAGGATCCAGATTAAACTCTTCAATTATCTTTGTTTTAATAAGCTCACTATTCCTGATAAGCATCTCTTCTGTCTCAGACAATACAGTGAAATATTTAAACAACTTAGCATTATCTTCAATGAGTTTTTTCATGTTCTTTTCTTCGCCAGTCAACTTTTCATAATCTTCATCACTAACATCTCTTAACCTTGGCCACTCTTCTTCAAAGAACTTCTCCATTCCGCCTGCATCATTAATAATCGCCAGCAAACTAGCATGTTTTGCAGTATCCTTAAGAATTTCTTCCTTGTTTTTCTCTAACTCATTAATATGTCCACTAACAGTTGTTTTTGTTTCCAAAGCCGCTTCTAATTCTTTCTTAATTGATCCTCCAATAACAACCTGAGGTTGTATCGGAGGTTGTGGCTGAGGTATTGGTTGCGCTGGAGTAGGTGTTGGTTCTGGCTTCTTCCTTTTCATCCAAGCCCATATGAGTATTGCAAACAATAATGCCCCCAGTCCTCCACCACCTATTCTACCCCAGGGCCAACCACCATCTTCTGGAGTAGTAGGCGTAGGCTTTGGCCCAGGAGGAGTTAAACCATCATCAGCAGGCTCCCATTTCTCACCTTTACCTAATCTCTCAAACCAATTACCAAAATCACCTAAACCACCAAATCCCATACCTTCATTGTAAAGATACCATATCAACCCTAACAGTAATGCTGCTAAGATCAAAGCTAAGAAGAATGCCCAAAACTTATTCTTCTCTCCAAACATCTTCGAGAATACAAAATAGATCAGGAATAATAACAAAATAGAGATAAGCCCCCAGGCAATATACTTTAGATTGATCCAATCAAAATTCATAGTACTTATAACAATCAAAGAAGATAAAAGAGAAGCAACTAATGCAAAAATAATATGCGGCCGGGTTAACTCCTTAAACGCATTCTTCATACCTATCATAAAAGTAGAGAAAAATAAAAAGAAGAAAATGACAAACGCTACTGTTTTCTCATAAGTTCTCCATCCTCCATCAAAGAAACTTTCAAAAGCACTAAATGCCCCTTCAAAAGCAGCATAAGCTACAATAGAGAACAAACTAACTAAGAAGATCATCAATAATATATTAACTATTAACTTCTTCTTCATCTCATTGCCCTCTTTATACAATCAACAATCAATTCTTCACCAAATAACACATGACCT
>JAYEIZ010000060.1:0-4371 GCA_034660355.1 Nanobdellota archaeon | reverse complement strand
AGAGAAGAGATTGCTTGTATTTGTTGATGCTATTATTACCAGGATGGGTGGATGGATTCAGAGAGACATAGTTCCCAACGAATTAGGTTATCTTGATTTCAAATATTCAGTTCCAAATAACATGAGAATTTATATAGATCCTGAAACAAGACAATATGACCTTTCAGATTGCGGATGGGTAATCAAAGAAGGTTGGTATTCACTTGAAGAGATTAAAGAGAAATGGGGCATAGATAAAAATTTATCTTATAAAGAAGCTGATCTCAGATGGTGGGAGAAGGTTGTAGATAGCATTAAAAAAATGACATCTTCATCCTACAGTAAAGAAGATCATTACGATAAATATAACGATAAGTATCGTGTTTATGAAATGCAGGAAAGAACGGAACAACCTTGTTACATTTTATTTAATGGAGAAGGTTATGAATATGTTTTCAAGAGTGAATATGATAAAAACAAAGACCTTTATGAAGGCTATTCTATAGTAAAATCAGACACAAAGAAGAGGATTAAACTGACAACAATAAGCCCATATTTTGATGATGTAGTTTTGGAAGACGGATTTAGTAAATTACCAATTAATAAATTCGATGTATTCCCCGCATGGTGCTATAATTTTAATATACAAAAATCAGAGACAACCTCTTTAGGTGAACTATTGATAGATCCTCAAGATGATCTTAATGTATCAATGAGCCAAATAAGAGAGTTCACCACTCAATCAATTTCTTCTGCGATGTTTGTTCCCAGAGATAAGAAGCTCGCCAAAGATATTAGAGAAAAAGGTAATGCTGCCGGAACGGTTTATGATGTTAAATCAACTGAGCATATGCCAAAGAGAATGCCTCCGGAAAATTTACAGCAAGAGATATTTGCATCCTCACAAGGAGCTATTAGTTTAATAGGTGCAATATCTGGAGTACAGGATGCTATTCTTGGTAGAGAAGGTAAAAGCTCTGAATCCGGTGCACTAAGAGAAAAGAAAGTAGAAAGTGCTGCTGCTGCAATTAATGATTTCTTCCATAACCTCTGGATAATGGATTTATTAATCGCAAAGGATTTTGTGGATCTATTTCCTTACGTTTATAGTGAAAAAGATAGAGTTATCAGAATCAAACAGGGCAATGGACAATTTGAGGAGCAGATACTAAACCTCGAACTTGGTGGTAAAATATTAAATAATGTAGAGAATTTATCAATGTACGTTGAGATAGATCAAGGTGAAGATTCTGTAAGCGTTCAAGAAGGTGCTTTTGAAAAATGGTTAGCTTTAGCAAACGTGATAGCCAGTATAAATCCTCAACTTGTAGATGTTAGGGGCTTAGTGGAAAAAGCTCCAATTCCAGAAGTTGATGAATGGATCGCACATATTGATAAAGTTTTACAACAAGAAGGCGAAGAGTCAAATAGAGCTAAGAACCTGATGGAAGTTAAACAACAATTAGAGAACTTGAAGATAGAAAGAGACATGATAACAGATGAACAAAAAGTAGAGATTGAGCGAATGAAGGCTCAAAAAGAGAAAAACTCGTCACAGCCGGAAAATGCTAAGGCGAGTTAGTGTGTTAACCAAAAACCGAACAGCCTGCCAACTGGTAGAGCACTGGAGGAAGTATGTTTATTGACGAAGAAGTTGTAGAAGAGCAAGAAGAGCAGAAAAATGTTATTAGTGAAAAAGATGGAAAAGTTTATGCAGAAGTTCCGGATGATGAAGAATCAGAAGAACATGAAGATTTAGAGGAAAAAGAAACCGAAGAGAAAGACGAAGAAGAGAAAGACGAAAAGGAAGATGATAAATCAGAAGAGGAAGATATTGAGGAGAAAGAGGACAAGGAAAAGTATAAGGGTAAGAGCACTGACGAGTTAATCCAAATGCTTGAGGATAGGGATGTAACTATCGGGAAACAGGGATCGGAGATGAAGAAGTACAAAGATGCCGATGCTGAAAATCTCTCAGCAGATCAAATTAAAGAGAGATTAGGTTCTGATGGTTTGAAACAAGCAGCCATAAAACTCAAGAAGGATATCCGTTCTGCACGTTCAACACTGGATAATTTAGATCCAGATATGGACGGCGAAGAAAAAGTAAAGGCAGCGGAAAAAGAACTCAATAAATTGTTTGATGCCCAGGATGCACTTGAAATTGATCTATCTCAAAGAATGTCGGAAGATGCAGTTAATAAAAAGCTCGCTTCAGCAGATAATGCCAAATTTCTAAATGAGAAGAGAGCAGAATTTAAGGATAAGCTTGGAATAGGAAATAAGGAATTCGATGAGATCATTGAAGCCTCAAAAAGTTATGTCGGACAAGATGGTAAATTAAATCTGAACATTTTGGGAAAAGGCATGATTGATCTTAAGGGTTTCGAGGGTGTTAACAAGCTTAGTGAATTAGCAGGAAACTCAAAGGCTCGAAAGGAGATTACTAAAGCACTCGAAAAGGGTGAGAAAAAAATCTCCACAACTAAGAAGGGTGGTAAGAGAACTCGAACTATCCTTGTAACTGATGATATGTCTATGCACGAAACTAAGAATATCGTTGGTAATATGTCCGATGACGAGCTATTTGAAAACGAATAGTAGTTAGGAGGGCTATAATGCCTATTGATCAAGATAGTAAACTGAATCTTGCGAAAGTCGACGAAAGGATGTATCGCAAGGTTACTGATAATATTCTCTGGAAAGACATGATTGGATTACAGCAAGATGCAGGCAGAGATGATAATGGTCAGAAAAAATATAGAGCTTCTGGAAAGATCATTGAAAAAAGCACCACTCCAATAAATTTCAATGATGGTGTGGATCATGGAATACTTACAATGGAAAACGACCTTGTAGGTGACGCATTCTATGGTGACACAAAGGTAGCAGGAGCAGGAGAAGAGTGGGATTGGAACCACATGAGAGTTCATGTGTGTCAAACTCGTAAGCCGGTAAAGGTTAAATCCGGTAATATGTCTGAGCTTCGTGGAAACAGATATAACATCAGAGAGAGAGCACGACCTAAGCTTCAAAATTGGTTCGTGGAAGAGAAGAACGCTAATTACACACAAGCGATATATGAAGGTGCTTCACGTAACCTTACAACCGGATTGGATGTTGCAAAGAATGGTATCGGTCTGTCTGCACGATTCCCTTCAAACGCATATTATCTGGGTTCTTCTGGAACATATACAGCGATTGGAACAGCAGGGTACAATAAATCCAAAGCGAATTTTGATACCGCTTCTGCTGCTGCAAAGGTAACATTAGACAACAAGTCTATTGATGCTGCCGCTTTATTGTGCCAGGAACTGAAGATCGGTCAAGGAGCTAAGTATAAAGGAAAACCTATGTGGGTTTGGGTGATTTCTCCCTATATCCTTCATCAACTACGTCAAGATACAACTTGGTTAGCTTCTGAAAGAGCATTCACAAACGGAAAGAGATCAGGCGAAAGCCCTCTCATTGACGGTGCAGTTAATGCTTATATGGGATTTATTTTCAAGGTTGATATGCTTGCAGTAAGACCTTGGAACTCTACTCTCCAAGACTTTGCCGGTGCAAATGGATGGAGAGCGAGAGGAACATACAATACTGCTGCTGGGCATGAAGTTAATGACTGTACTTACATCTTGGGTAAAGGTGCTCTTGCTGTATCCGAACCTACAAAATACAGCGTTAAAGAAGAAGCAAGTGACTTTGAAAGTGACATTGAAGTTGCAGGAAGTATCATAGACGGAATCGAAAGAGTTGACTTTGTTAGTTCTTCTGATGAAAGCGTATTCTTTGCTAAAGGCAAAGATGATTTTACTGTTTATGAAACTGCAAAAGAAGTTATCAACAATCAGCTACTTATGCTGATGTTAGATAGAGTTTAAGGAGGGACTATTATGTTATCACATTATGCAAAGAAGAAAGAACAGAATAAAGTCCTGAAAATCAAGACAGCCGATTATACTCTTCTGCCAATGACAGAAGATATGTGGGCTACTTTTTCAAATTCAGGTGCGTCCGGTACCGGAACTGGTGGTGGAGTAGTTGCATTTCAACTGCCAGCCGCTAAGGTTGGTATGGGATTCAGATTCTTAGTACAAGCAGCATGTAGATTATCTATTGCTCCTGCATCTGGCGAAACTATTGCAGTTCCATCAACAGGTGCTCAAGGAACAGCAGATTATGTAATCCATGCTAACGCTATTGGAGAGTCTGTAGAGCTTGAATGCAAGGTTGAAGGTGATTGGGATTGTAATAAGTATATCGGAACTTGGACATCAAGTGCTGCGATATAACTAAACATTAATGGTTGGCTCTCTTTATGGGAGTCAACCTATTGTGAGGTAAAAATGAAACCAAAAGAATATGTTGAAAAGGCTGCAAGTTCAAATCCTT
>JAYEIZ010000059.1:0-4380 GCA_034660355.1 Nanobdellota archaeon | reverse complement strand
GCTCTAACAGAGACAATCCATATGTTATTTGCAGTGAAATTACCAGAACCTATTGTTGATATATTATCAAGAACAGGAACATAATTGCTATTATTATACCATCTTGTTTCATTTACCGTATTAGCGTCATTATCAATATCACCATAATCAAAATATAATGTTAAGCTGCCATTTGTCCTATTCAGATTATCAGTAGAATTTAAGCTTAGATTTCCAACAATAGGAACTGTATTCTGAACAGTAAAGCTCCATTCATCTGTCACATTCCAGTTATCCTCTGAATCATTAGCATGGAATTTCCAGCTAACAACATTGCCTCTTGTTGCCGAGACACTCATATTCAGGCTTATATTCCATTCCTTCCCACTCATAGTGCCATTACTAATATTAACCCAGGTACCTGTATCATTCCAGGAAAAGAGATAAGACGAAAGTGCAATTGAATCATTCCACGTAATATTAAACTGCACAACCTCGTTCTTCTTCGGTACTGTGTTGTTTGTAGCATTATTCTTCCAAGCAGGGGCCATATCACCATTATTATTAGTGACTATGGAATAAGTTTGATGCGGAGTAGGAACAGTAGTCCCATTTACAATCACTGACCATATGCCTGCAGCAGGACTTGAAACATATACCTGCTCAACATTATTGATAGAATCCTTTTGAGTCTGTACAGCATCAGCAGAAGGGTCATCTTTGTCTAAAGTCCATGGATAGAATATATCTCCAGTTGAATTCTTCACAACTAAATCTAGATCATTAACCAAAGTTGTTGTAGCTAATGGCTCTGCTGCAGCATCATCCCACACTAAAGTTACCTTCAACTCACTTAACCCTGCTGGAACAATAAAATAGTATGTTCTGTTCTCACCAGAAGCAGTTATATTCCCTTCTATTATCTGGTTCTTAGTAGCATCATTCTTAACATAATCAACAACCTCAGTTGCATTCACCCTGCCCCATCCAGTCGTATAATCAGGACCAGTATTATTAAGGTCTTTAGCAGTATGCATAAGAACAGCTTTTACAGTTGATGGCAATATATTGAAATTACCATTTGTTTTATTATATTGTTCTAACATCAAAGCAACAATTCCAGAAACAGCAGGAGTTGCCATTGATGTTCCATACTTTGTAGTGCAACCCCCTCCCACTTCAGCAGAGTTTATTGGGTCACCTGATGTCCCTCCTGGAGAAACTATATCCGGCCTAATCCTGCCATCATCAGTTGGTCCCCATGAGCTATAGGTAGTCATCGCATCACTATCATCAGTGGCTCCAACAACTATAGGATTCTTTGCAGTACCTGCAATTCCTGTTGTGTTATAACCAGGATAAGCTGACCAATTATTTGCACACCCATAACCGCGCTCATTACCAGCAGCATATAAAACAATAAAAGGTTCACCTAAGCTTCCCCTCACAATATTATCTACTAATTGAGCAGTCTGCTCATAATCGCCGTTCCATCCACATGGATAATTATTCTGTCCTGCATTAGATCCTATTGAGTTGGTTGAAATCAAAGCACCATAAGTATCCATCGCAGCATTATAATCGCTTTGAATGTCACCAGTGCTATTATACAAAGCATAAGGTGACCCACTCCAATAATAAGAGATTATGCTTGCTTTAGGCGCCATTCCTTTTTGGCACTGCGACCCATTGCCTGCTAAAGTCCCAGCAACGTGTGTTGCATGTGAATCTTCTGAAATAGCATCTCCAACAGTAACTCTATTGTTCAAGTCCAGATGGTCTGCATCAACTGATCCTCCATCATAAACCATAACAACAATTCCTTCACCAGTCAAATTATAGTTTGTTCCTTGTAGTACATTAACACCTGTAGTTGCTCTTGTTCCATCGTTAACAACACTCATAGGGGGAGGCGCCTGTGCAATCCATTTTACACCATCTTCTAAAGAGATATCTTCTATCTTATTCTCATCTACTGCAATATATATAGAGTTTGTTATCTTCTCTTTCTTAACTAAAACACCCCCATAATCATCAACTATTCTATCTATAGTTGCATCATCCATTTCCTCAAGAAAGCTCAAAACTATAGTAACAGTATCATCTGCATTCCTTGCCCACTTGCCTATCTTTTTTTCCTTAAGATAAGGGGAAACTTTATCTGTTGGCTTAAATTCAGTAGTATATCTTATTTTAGAACTAGTCCCTGTAGTAATTTTTGGTTGTTTTTTAATCTTGGCAATCCAAGTATTGGTAGAGACATAAGAAACTAACTTTATACCTTCTTCTTTCTCTAACCTCTTTTTCTCCTCTTCACTAGGTATATAATCTAACTTAATTATAAAAGTGCCCTCTGATAAGCTAGCAGAACCTTCAGAGACATCTATAGTTCCTGTCTTAAGTATTATCTTTTCTTTTTTATCCTCTTTTTCAGAAACAATTATTCCTGGAACTAGTAAGAATAACAAAAATACTAATAAAATCATCCCTTTTTTCTTACTAAACTTCATTCTATAAACATACACTTACTATCTACACACCCAATCGAAGGAATTTCACAAACCTGGGTACAAATCCTAGGAATATGCTCATAAAACTCCTTGTTTATAGGCCTTATACCGCAACAATTATCCGTTGCTTGTATTACACAATCAGAATCTTCTTTACAATACTCTTCCCCTTTACATCCTATCAAAACTATAACCAATAAAAATAATAGCACACCTAATTTCTTTTTCATTTTACCCCAAAAAAACCTAAAACTAGCCTATATAAGAACTTTACGATTAAGTCCACAATTCTATTTTATTGCTCGCTCTAGCATCAAAAACAGATTCACCAATACCTCGACCTACATAAAAAGACTGCTCAGAAAAGATCTCACTTAATACATCAAGAAGGGTTTTTTCTTCCTTATATTCAATCAATTCCACTGTTATGTTCAGCTCTTCCTCTATTACGCCCTTAGCATCTTCTTTTCCACCTAATATATCAACTAATCCTAGATTCTTTGCTTCTTCTCCCAGGTAGAACATTCCAGTTGCTATCTCTCTTACTTCCTCTTCTGGTAAATCCCTATTCTTAGCTATGCTCTTAATAAAATAAGAATGTAATGAATCAAGCTGATCTTGGAACATCTTCCGCTCCTGCATACTCATTGGTTTAAACGGACTACCTATATCTTTATACTGCCCAGCAACCATCCTTTCATATGAAACATTATGATCTTCTAAAAAGCCAGAGAAATCAAGATAAGAAGCTATAACACCTATTGACCCGGTTATAGACATCCTGCTAGCAACAATTGTATCAGTGCTTGCCGCAATCCAATAACCTCCAGATGCACCTACCTCTCTGATCCATGCAACAGTCGTTTTATTCACCCTTTCAATAGCATTAGCTATTTCTTCTGTCGCAACTGGAGATCCACCCGGACTGTTTATCTCAAGAATGATTGCCTTTACTTTAGAGTTTTTGTCAGCCTCCTCTATAAACTCAACAATAGTCTGGGAAGATGCTATGCTCTGGCCAAAAGCCTTAACTTTCTCAGAAGTTATTACACCTTTAATAGGGATTAGAGCAACATTACCTTCTTGAAGTTCTGTTCCAGATATATAAGAGATAAAACTTGCCACTATAAAACTGACAATAGCAAGCATTATTATTACCTTTATTGATTCCCACCATTTATTTTTTTCTTGCTTCATCATCTCACCCAATACTATACTTTTGAACAGTTTTAGTCCTGCTTACAATCTCACTTAAGCGTTGATTCCTTTTGGTAAAAAACATAAACAAAGGATCTATTATCCATAATAAGAAAAACGGAAAGAATGGGATAAGAAACACACCCCTAACTAAACATTGCCAAAACAATAATCTTTTTGTTTGGCTCACAACAGATATGTTAAATAGTATCTTCCCGGGTGTTTGCTGGATTCTATATTCTATCATTGCAAAATATAATATTGCGAAGAGAGACATTACAAAAGAGATTATTGTCAATGTTTTAACATAGCTCTGATTGTTAATCAGAAAATTATAAGCTTCAGAATATGTGCTAAACTCAGGTATTGATCTCTCTAATAGGCTCTTGAACGGAAAGAATATCACTAAATTAACAATGAGTATATCCGCTAAAAAAGCCAGCCCTCTTTTCCAGATTAAAGCAGGCCCCATAATAGTCCTCTCCTTTGGTAGATTCAGACCTCTTTTTTTCATATTTCACTTATTTAACCATTATTACTATAAAAACCTTTTGAGTTTAAGGTGGCGTTGTGCGATTTCAAAACTCTGTCACACCCTTTAGATTAAACCTTGTGACATAATTTTGAAATCATTTCTGAAAATTAAAAACAAATAGTCTATTTCTTTCTTTTGCCAGTAATGGCGGAGGAAAAA
>JAYEIZ010000058.1:0-4416 GCA_034660355.1 Nanobdellota archaeon | reverse complement strand
CTGTTAAGTTCTCCATCCGTTACGAAGTTCGGATGGAGAACTTAACAGGTGCGCCGATCGTATTAAACGGAATAAACTAAGAACTCTATCTACTCACTCAACTTCAACAATTTATCCCATTCAGAATTAACTTTTTCTTGGATTGAATCTATTATATGTTTATTTGCTGGTTTAAATAAGTGTTTGAATCTTCCCTGAGTCTTCAAAAACTCTTCAACAGGAACATCTTTTGAAGGTTTATAATTCAACTTGTACTTTCCGTTCTCAACTTCGTATAAAGGCCAGAACTTTGTTTCAACAGCTAATTTAGCAATCTCAACAGTCTTCTCCATCGGGTATTTCCACCCCAGTGTGCAAGGTTGAAGTACAACCATGACCTTAGGCCCTTTAATGCTAAATGCTTTCTCTGCTTTCATTGTTAAATCCATCAAATTAGATAATGATGCCTGAGCAACATAAGGAATATTATGCGCTACGCACACTTTAGCAAAATCTTTTCTAAACTCCTCTTTCCCCTGATGTACTTTTCCAGCAGGTGCTGTTGTTGTTGAAGCACCTAATGGTGTTGCCGAACTTCTTTGGATTCCTGTATTCATATAAGCTTCATTATCATAACAAACATAAAGGAAATCATGGCCCCTTTCTAATGCGCCAGACAGGCTTTGCAGCCCGATATCATAAGTTCCGCCGTCACCGCCAAAGCCTATAAATTTTATATCTTCTTTTATTTTGTTTTTCTTTTTCAAAGCGCGATAGGCTGTTTCTACTCCTGTTATTGTTGCTGCTGAGTTTTCAAAAGCAGAATGTATAAAAGGCATATTCCATGAAGTAAATGGATATATTGTAGTAGTAACCTCTAAACAGCCAGTTGAGCAGCTTGCTACTATAGGCTTATCTGTTGAAGCTAGTATTGCCCTTATTATTGAAGGAATTCCGCAGCCAGCGCAGCTTCTATGCCCCTGCACAAGCTTTTGTTTTTGTAATTTTTCAGCTAATTGTTTATAATTCATCTTTATTCCCTAAGACCTGTATAGGAGTGGTCTTTTAACTTATCATCAAGTAATTTATCAAAAATATCCTCAATATCACCCATAAATATATTTCTTCCCCCTAATCCATAAACACATGAATGAAGCTTTCCATCGTATTTAATATCATACAAAGCATTCTTTATCTCCCCATATAATGGGGGGCTTGCTCCGAATGATACTGAACGGTCTAAGACTGCAATCTTTTTGATGTTCTTTAATGCCTCAGCAACTTCATTATAAGGGAACGGCCTGAACAGCCTTAACTTTAATAAACCAACCTTTTTGCCTTGTTCTCTTAACTTATCGATTGCCGCCCTGGTTGTTCCTGCAGTTGTATTTAATACTACAATAACTGCTTCTGCATCCTTTAGCTCATACTCATCAAAGAACGGATATTTCTTATTTGTTATCTTACTTAATTCCTCCCCAATTTTAAGGAATTCCTTTTTAGCATCTTCCATCGCAGGTATCTGCTGATATCTGGTTTCAAAATAATAATCCTGCAGCTCTAAAGGGCCGTGAGTCACTGGCTTTTTTATATCCAATAAAGAATAAGGATATTTATGCTCTCCAATAAATTCTTTTACCTTTTTATCCTCAAATATTTCAACATTCTCAACTCCATGTGAAGTGATAAACCCATCCTGGCAGACCATAGCAGGCAATAAAACTTTTTCGACCAGCCTCATTGCAAGCAATGTGTTTTCGTAAACCTCCTGAGCATTCTCTGAATAAATCTGAATCCATCCTAAATCCCTAACACCCATAGAATCTCCATGGTCACAATGAATATTAATTGGCGCAGACAATGCCCTGTTAACGATCTCCATAACTATCGGCAGCCTTAAGCCTGATGCAACACCTACAATCTCCCACATCAACGCTAATCCCGCAGAAGCAGTTGCAGTCATTACTCTTGCGCCTGCCGCAGCTGCTCCAACACCGCTTGACATTGCAGAATGCTCTGATTCCACCCTGATTATTTCAGTGTCCACTGCTCCATTAGCAGCATAGGTTGCAAAGTTCTGCATAATCTCTGTCTGGGGAGTAATAGGATAAGCTGGAACAACATCCGGATTGATCTGCCTCATAGCTTCTGCTGCTGACTGCGCGCCAGTCATTGCTTTTGTTTTTGCCATTTTTATTTATTAAACTCGGATTCTTTTTTATGGGAAATGCATTTTACAGGGCACACATTCTCACAGATCAAACAGCCCTTGCAGTAATCAAAATTTATTTCTTTTCTTTTTATATCATTACCCCTGCCTTCTGTTGGAATGGCATCATCAGGGCATAATACAACACACTGCATGCAGTGAATACACTTACTCAAATCAGTTATGGGCCTAAAGCTTCTCCAGTCGCCTGTCTTGAACTTCCTGGAAGATCCTGCTTCATCTATCAACCCGCCAATAGGTATTTCCTTCGCTGATTTTAATTTGCTCATTTAACTGCCTCGTAAGCTAACTCAACCCCTTTTATAGTAGCATTCGTCTTGTCTTCCCCTAATTTCTTCAAAAATTTGTGCTTAACACAATTTTTTATAGCATCTAAAGGAATTACTTTTGTTATCTTTACAAAAGCGCCTAGTATAGGCGTATTAGGGAGATTTTTTCCAACAGTATCTATAGATATTTTTGTAGCATCTAATGTGTAAACCTTTCCTTTAAATCCTGTTTCTTTTTTTATCTCCTCAGCGCTTTTAGGTGTATTCACAATTAAGCTTCCCTCATCAGTAAGCCCTTCTGTAACATCCATAGAATCTAATAAGGTTGAATCTATTACCATCACGATATCCGGGTTAACTACAGGGGAATATAATGTAATGGGCTTATCAGATACCCTGGTATAAGCCTTCATTGGGGCTCCTGCTCTTTCCGGCCCATATTCTGGGAAAGATTGTATGTACTTATCTTCTCCTAGCGCAGACTCTGCAATAAACTGCGATGCAGTCTTAGCTCCTTGTCCGCCCCTCCCATGGATTCTTATTTCCAGAATATCTTTCATCAATAAATAAAGGAAAAAGGGTTATATAAAAATGTTTGGATTAAGATAATCAGAATGTTCTACTAAAGGCCGCCTTGCTTTGATCTGTACACTGTTTTCACATAATACTTTGGATCAAGCCAATAAACATTATCCTTACATGTAATTAAATCGCCTTCAATTAATTTAAAAACCCCTTTAGGGACGCCCGATTTAGGTACTTTTTTGACTGGCAGAAAACCCTGGCCCATCAGATCATATATAACAAACCATACTCCTCCGGTAGGAACTTTCCATTCTAAAACTGATGTTGGAATTTTAAATTGGTTCTGGTACCTGGCTGCTTGAAATATTGCTGAGTTTACATCAATAGTCAAAGTTGGACTTTTATCATGATAGATACCATTCTTTATCACTGATTTCTCATGGCTCTGCCTACAAACATGATACCCTGTAAATTCTCTTTTTCTTAGAATTTTAGGCAGTTGTTTTTCCCATAACCTCGTACAATACTGGAATAATCAAAAACACCATTATTAACAAAAGAATTAAAATCTCCATCTTTTTCCGAAAATTTTCTCAATAAGTTTAATCTCTTCCTGAGAGTGTAATTTGGAGATTCTAATGATTCCCTAAAATTGTTTACAGTAATAATTTTTTGTTCAATCTCATTGTTTAACTCAATAATCAAATCTCTCCCATTATCTCCCTCTTTGCTTAAGTTGCTATCAAATAATAGCCTAGCTTCTTCATTTAAAGATTCTATCAATTCCTCTTTATAATTAAACTCATACCAAGGATTGTCCCCTGCTTTATCAAAGAAATCCAATTGCTTCTTTACCTGTATCTTGACCTTCTCAAAAACCTGGAATAACTTTATCAAGTCTGCCCTTATTAATGCTATTTCTTTATCATCCAAGGCTCTACTTAATTCCATGATACATTCTTCATCAATTTTCTCTTCAATTTGGATAATTTCATTATTAACCTCCACTAGATATTTTGTTTGTTCCATATATTCCTTTAAATCTTCTAAATTTGATTCGTGCCAACATTCAACAAAATTGTGAATTAATTCAGGTTTTTTCTTATGTAACTCACAATATTTTTGATAATTCTTAACAAGTTTATGCAACTGCTTTTTCTTAAGTTTAGAAAGAATCTCAGTTAGGTGTAACAATCTTTCATAGTTCATAATTTACTAAATAATTGCCTATTATTTAAATTTTTACCAAAAATATGGGATTTAAATTTTAAGAATTAACTAATATCCGATGAAGTCAAGTACTATGTGTTGTGGTGATAAAACCACAACCCAAAGAAAGCTTTGGCACTGTCCAAAGCTTGAAAGGTACTAAACCACTTCAGTCTTCTTTTAATTTCTCTGTTCAATCTTTCA
>JAYEIZ010000057.1:0-4471 GCA_034660355.1 Nanobdellota archaeon | reverse complement strand
CCAACTCTTCATAAGCAAAGTAGAGCTTATCCCACTAGTTGGTAACCCAAAAGCAACATTAACAATAACCTTAAACGAAACCCATATGCTAAAAGCCCGTGCAAGATGCAACTTACACGGAATATGGGAATACGCTAAAGAAGTTAAAGTAGAATAAGATGGAGTACAACACATCTCAACCAGATT
This sequence comes from Nanobdellota archaeon, assembly GCA_034660355.1. Classification (GTDB taxonomy): domain Archaea; phylum Nanobdellota; class Nanobdellia; order Woesearchaeales; family JACPBV01; genus JAYEIZ01. Next base: position 4,285 of record JAYEIZ010000057.1, on the reverse strand, counting down.
GTAGCAGCAGTATAAAGTACGAAACAAATAAGAAAGCCAGATACTGTGAGTTTTGTGTAGGTTGTAGAAGGTGTGGCTAGTTAAACAGGAGGAATAAAATGTCTAAAACAGAAGAAAACCTAAAAGCTGCATTCGCAGGAGAAAGTCAAGCTAGAAACAAATACACATATTTTGCAAAGGTTGCAAGAAAAGAAGGTTATCAATATATCGCCAAGATATTTGAAGAAACAGCTGAAAATGAAAAACAGCATGCGAAAGATGAATTCAAGCTACTCAATGGAATAGGGGATACAAAAACTAATCTTAAGGAAGCAATTAGTGGAGAAAACTATGAACACACAGAAATGTACCCAACATTTGCAAAAGAAGCTGAAGAAGAAGGAAACAAAAAAGCAGCACAAATATTCAAACAGATTTCAAAAGTAGAAAAAGAGCATGAAAGCAGGTATAAGAAATTACTGGAAATGGTTGAAAAAGGAACTGTATTCAAAAGAGAAAAACCAGTAAGGTGGAAATGCAGCAAATGTGGTTATATTTATGAAGGAGAAGAAGCCCCAGAGGAATGTCCTTCATGTAAACATCCTAGAGCTTACTTTGAGCCTGAGTGTATGTGCTTTGATGAAAAATGTGATGTATGTAATTAAGGGGGTATCAAAATGGCATTATCAAAAAATATGGAAAATGCATTGAACAAACAAGTCAATGCAGAGATATATTCTGCATATCTATATCTTTCAATGTCTGCAGACTTTGAAAGTAAAAACCTAAAGGGGTTTGCAAACTGGATGAACGTACAAGCAAAAGAAGAGATGAGTCATGCAATGAAAATCTATAATTTTATCCTTGAAAGAAGCAGTACAATAACATTAGACACTATTCAAAAACCAAAAAAAGAGTGGAAAACCCCATTAGAGGCATTTTCAGATGCATACAAGCACGAACAAAAAGTCACTGCTATGATCAACAATCTAGTAGATCTAGCAACAAAAGAGAGAGATCATGCAACTGCTTCAATGCTGCAATGGTTTGTTGATGAGCAGGTTGAAGAAGAAGCTAATGCTGAGGAGATTGTACAAAAACTTAAGCTTACAAAAAATTCTCCTCAAGCTTTATTTATGATGGATAAGGATCTATCAGCAAGAGTCTTTGTAGATGAAACAGCCAAAGGAGGAAACGAATAAGGTTATAGGGTGGTGCTTAACCAAATAACCTACTTCCAGATTTTTGGAAAGCCTTTATTATGTATTTAATATGCCCTTATAATTTTAAGATACAAAAGAAGGAGAATGTTGGCAGGGGTTGTTTGTCAAAAGATAAAATGAAAGACTTATACAAAGAATCATTAAGATTGCATGAGAAGAAGAAAGGAAAACTGGAAGTGCGCCCTAAAGTTAAACTTAAAACAAAAAGAGACCTAAGCCTAGCATACACACCAGGAGTTGCTCAAGTTTGCAGAGAGATAGCAAAAGACAAAGATAAGGCATACAAGTACACAATTAAATCGAACACTGTTGCTGTTGTGACAGATGGTTCTGCTGTTCTAGGTTTAGGTAATATTGGAGGGTATGCTGCAATACCTGTAATGGAAGGGAAAGCTGCTTTATTCAAAGAGTTTGCAAATATAGATGCATTCCCTATCTGCTTTGAAGGCTATCACATTGATTTCATAGAGGATGTAAAGAATATCGCACCAATCTTTGGAGGGATAAACCTAGAAGACATTGCAGCACCAAAATGTTTTGAACTTGAAGAAGCGCTTCAAGATTTAGGGATTCCTGTAATGCATGATGATCAACACGGTACTGCAATTGTTGTGTTAGCCGCTTTGATTAATGCTTGTAAAGTTACTAACAGAAAACTAGAAGGTCTCGTTGTAGTTATTAATGGAGCAGGAGCTGCGGGTTACGCAATATTCAAACTACTTCGCTGCTTAGGTATAGACAAAAAGATCTGTAGAGAAGTGAAGGAGATATTTGTATGTGATAGGAAAGGGCTTATCTACCGTGGAAGAAAAGATTTATTGAATAATAAATACAAATATATAATATCACAAGAAACAAATCATGAAAAAAGAAAAGGCAAATTAGAGAATGCCTTGAAGGGAGCTGATGTCTTTATAGGAGTGAGTGCACCAAATATACTTAAACCAGATATGATTAAGTCTATGAATAAAGATCCAATAGTATTTGCATTAGCCAATCCTGTTCCAGAGATCATGCCAGACAAAGCAAAGAAAGCAGGCGCAGCTGTTGTTGGAACTGGAAGATCAGATTTCTCCAATCAAATAAATAATGTATTAGCGTTCCCAGGAATATTCAGAGGCGCATTAGATGCGTGTGCAACTAAGATAACTCAAGAGATGAAAATAGCTGCAGCACACGCATTAGCAAATTACCTAAAAAGAACTTCAAAGGAAAAGATTCTTCCAAATATCTTAGATAAGAACGTAACAAAAAAAGTTGCAAAAGCTGTTAAGAAAGCTGCTATCGAAAGTGGATGTTCTAGAAATCCATAGAATTTCTAAAAAGATTTTTTCAAAGTGCATTCAAGTATTAAGTTCAGTTTCCGACATGTTTAAATATAAACTTATATTCTAGAATATAAAATGGAAGTTACATTTTTAGGCACATCTTCAATGGTGCCAACAAAAGAAAGAAACCAATCAGGAGTTTTAATTAGTTATAAGAATGAAGGTATTCTGATAGATTGTGGTGAAGGCACACAAAGGCAATTCAAGCAAAAAGGCATCCCATTAACAAAGATAACTAAGATCCTTATCTCGCATTGGCATGGTGATCATGTTTTTGGTCTGCCAGGTGTGCTTTCTACCTTAGGCGCAAGTGAATACTCAAAAACATTAGAGATATATGGGCCACAAGGGACTAAAAAACATTTTGAAGCAATGTTTAAAGCGTTTGTATTTGACAGAAGAATAGATTTCGAAGTTAAAGAGATTCAAGAAGGGAAGTTTTTTGAAAATAATGAATTCTATTTAGAGACATTACCATTAGATCACGGCGTTATCACATTAGGATATAGGTTTGTTCAAAAAGACATAAGGCATGTTGATGTGAAAAAGATAAAGAAACTAGGAATTCCTCAAGGTCCTTTGCTTGGAAAATTACAAAAGAACCAATCAATTACATTTGAAGGGAAAAAAGTTAATCCAAAAGATGTAACGTATATCGAGGAAGGAAAGAAAATAGCAATAATAGCTGACACTGTTCCCTGTAAGAATGCGGTAAAGCTTGCTGAGAATGTAGATTTGATGGTTTGTGAAGCAACATACTCTTCTGAATTAGAAGAAAAAAGTGCAGAGTACGGCCACATGACTGGAAAGCAGGCCGGGCTTATCGCTAACCAAGCTAATGCTAAGAAACTAGTTCTAACACATTTCTCTGCAAGATACAAAACAACACAAGAAGTAGAAGAAGATGCTAAAGGAGTTTTTCACAATAGCGTAGCTGCAAGGGATTTGATGGTTTTTAAGGTTTGAAATGAGCAGAAAATCAAAAGGCATAAACGCTGAAAGAGATTTAATCCATAAGTTCTGGGGTAATAAATGGGCGGCTGTTAGAATTGCAGGTTCCGGCTCAATGAGATATCCCTCTGCAGATGTCTTAGCAACAAACAAACTAAGAAAATTAGCTATAGAATGTAAAACCTCTAAAACGCCCTGGAAATACATTGAAAAAGAGGATATTGAACAATTAAGGGAATTCTCAGAGTTATTTAATGCAGAGCCCTATATTGCAATAAAATTCAGTAAAAAAGATTGGCTATTTTTAACATTAGAAGACCTAGAAGAGACTAATAAGGCATTTATGGTAAATATAGAAAAAGCAGAAAGAAAAGGAATATTATTTGAAGAATTGATAAAATAATTATCTTTTCTTCTTTAGCTTCCTTTCTATTTTCAATTCTTCTTTCATTATCCTCCCTACAACGTTCTCAACATGAAGCTCTATTCTTGCTATCCTTCTCTCCATCAAAACCAGAACTCTTAATGAATATACTATTGCAGCTAACGTGCCTACAATTATAGCCAAAGTAATCTCTTGAACACCTAGCATTTTATCCACCTCTCTTTTACTTGATATAATTTATAAGAGAATATAGAAATAGGTAGTATATAAACTTTTTGCTCAAAAAACACAATGTGCGATTTCAAAACTCTGTCACACCCTTTAGATTAAACCTTGTGACATAATTTTGAAATCATTTCTGAAAATTAAAAACAAATAGTCTATTTCTTTCTTTTGCCAGTAATGGCGGAGGAAAAAAC
>JAYEIZ010000056.1:0-4497 GCA_034660355.1 Nanobdellota archaeon | reverse complement strand
GGGAAATCATTCTCAATTCTCTTTGGTATTCCCTTTCCAAAAAGCTATTCAAAGAAGAAAAGAAAGGAGCTATTTTTAAAGCCACACAATCAAAAGCCAGATTTAGATAATATGATAAAAGCGGTTGCTGATATTCTTATGAAAGAAGATAAAGAAATATATAAAATTAAAGCTAAGAAAATCTGGAGCAACAAGCCAATAATAATAATTCTTAACAATTAGCTTAAAGTCTGCTATATGGCAAATATGGCAAAAACTGAAAAGCTAAAGATGACAAAAGAAGAAAGGATGGCATTGGCAAGTCCAAACAACTTTCTTACTTATGCAAAACTATCATTGAAATTAAGAGCTAAAAACGGGCAAATCCTGCCATTGACACTTAATAAAGCACAACTTTACTTACATAAAAAGCTAGAAGAACAAAGAAAAAAAACAGGAAAGGTTAGAGCATTAGTTTTAAAGGGAAGGCAACAAGGTTGCTCAACTTACATAGGAGCTAGGTTTTATCATAGAACTACAAATACATTAGGACAACGATGTTTTATTATGGCACACGAAGCAGAAGCCACTCTTAACCTATTTGATATGGTTTCAAGGTATCACGAATACTGCCCACCAGAAGTTAAAGCTAAAGCAAGCACTGATAACGCAAAAGAACTAACCTTTAATGATATGGATAGCGGATACAAAGTTGCAACAGCAGGAAGCAAGCAATCTGGTAGAAGTCAAACTATACAGTTAATGCACGGAAGTGAAACTGGGTTTTGGGAGAATGCAAAAGAGATTTTCGCAGGGGCATTGCAGGCAGTGCCAGATTGTGCTGGCTCTGAGGTGATACTTGAAAGCACAGCAAACGGAATGGGTAATGAATTCTATACAAAATGTATGGAAGCTATGAGAGGAGAAAGCGATTATCAGTTAGTATTCTTAGCTTGGTTTTGGCAAGATGAATATAAAAAAGAAACTCCAGAAGGGTTTCTTCTTACAACAGAAGAGCAAGAATATAAAGATACTTACAAACTAACAGATGAGCAGATATATTGGAGAAGGTTGAAAACTAAAGACTTGGGAGATTGGAAATTCAAACAAGAATATCCTGCAAATCCAATAGAGGCATTTCAAGTTGATACAGATGAAGTATTTATTTCTGCACAAACTATTTTAAAAGCTAGAAAAACAGTAATAGACAGCACTAATTCAGTTGCACCTTTATTGCTAGGTGTTGACCCTGCTTGGAAAGGAAAAGATAGAACAGCTATTGCATATAGAAGAGGAAGAAAAATAGAAAAGGTTGATGTGTTAAACACAAATGACACTATGGAAGTTGTGGGAAATATAGTAAAGATTATAAAAGAACACAGCCCAGCAAAAGTGTTTTTAGATGTTATTGGAATTGGTGCAGGTGTTTATGATAGGTTATGCGAACTTGGATATGAAAGCCTTGTAATTGCAGTAAATGCAGGAGCAACAGCAGACGATAAAGATAAATACTTTAATTTAAGAGCGGAGATGTGGGGAAGATTTAAAGATTGGCTTGACGATGAATTGCCTGTAGATATTCCAGACGAAGATGTATTACAAGCAGATATAATGAAACCATTGTATTCTTATGATAGTAATACTAGAATTAAACTAGAGAAAAAAGAAGATATGAGAAAGAGGGGAATATCCTCACCAGATTTAGCTGATGCTATATGCTTGACATTTGCTTATTTGTTAGGTATGGAAGTTATAGATAGTGGTAATATGGCAACATATAAACCAAAAGTTAAAAACAAACGACCAAAATTTATTAAGAGGTAGAGTTATGGGCATAGAAACAGCGGTAGCAGTTGTAGGGGCTATATCAGGGGCAGTAAGTGCTGGAGCAACTGTAAAAGCAGAACAAGACAGAAGAAGTGCTAAAAAGAAAAGTGCATTAGAAGAAAGAAAGCTAAAAGAAGCGGAAGAAGAAAAGCAAAGACAAAGACTAGCTGGAATTCAAAGAAGCGAAGGCACTCTTACAGGCTCGCAGGGTGTTATGGAAAATGCACAAGTTGGAAGAAAAGAACTATTGGGGCAATAATGAGTTTATCAGAAGATAGTGTAAAGCTACTATTAGCAGAACAAACACACTTAAAAACAGAAAGGTTTAACAGGGACAACCTATTGCAATATGTGGGTAATTTAGTAATGCCTAGTAATAGTGATATTACAGAAACTTCACAAGAAGGAGACGATAAATCTTATGATAGATATGATGATACGGCAGTATTAGCTAATAACAAAAGAGCTTCTGCATTGAAAGGAATACTTGCAAATCCAGAAACAAAATGGATAGAGATACATTTAAAGGGGCAAGAGGTTGACCCAACAAGCGAGTTAAAAGAATACCTGCAAAAAATGACATTAAAGTTTATTGCAATATTAAAAAACCCTAGAAGTAAATTTTATAACTCATTAGATAAAATAGCTCTTGATGATGGAAGTTATGGAATATCAGCTTGCTTTGTTCAACAGAGCAAAAAAGAATTATTAAACTTTAGAACATTTTCCTATAGAGATTTTGTATTTAGTGAAGATGATGAAGGAAATCCTAACAGGATATTCGTGTCATTTACAATGACATTGCAACAGGCAGTGGCAAAGTTTGGATTAAAAAACTTGCATTCTGCTACTCAAGAAAAATACAAAGACCATAAAAATCATTTTGATAAAATGGAATTCATACATTGTGTAGTGCCAAGAGGAAATAGAACAATAGCGAAGGCAGAGAAAGAAAAGAGACATAAGAGATTTGCAGGATACTTTTTAGAAAAAGACAACAATCATTTAGTTGATGAAAGCGGTTATGATGCAATGCCGTATGTTATATTTAGAGGAAGGGTAAGAAGTGGAGAAGTTTATCCTGATAGTCCTGCTATAAACTCAATAGCAACTATACGATTGCTTAACTATATAAAATACTTGCAAGAGCAAGGAGCAGAAATATCAGCATTGGGAAGCCCGTTAGTAGCAAGAAATGATGCTGTAATGGGAACAGAAGAGTTTGACTTATCAGCAGGAGCATTAAATATTGTAAATGTTAGAGCAGGAACTCCATTAAATGCTGTAGTTTCACCTATATACACACAAAGAGATATTAGACCTAACAACGAACTTATAGCTGAAAGCAGAACAATCATAGATGAATTCTTTATGGTTTCTGCATTTGAAGCTATGAGAAAAAACAATATGTCAGCAACGGAAGCTGTAATAAACAACAATAGGGATATAAGAAATGCAAGCCCTACTATAGCTAGATTATTTGCTGGACTTACAGAAGTATTAGAATTGGCAATGGATATTCTAATAAAGAAAGAAATCACAAATCACAAGTTAGAAAAAGAAAGCATATTTGGTGAATTGCCAGAAGAAATTGACTTTGAACAAATAGACTTTGTATTTAAATCTCCAATAGCAAGAGCTATGAGAGAAGAAGGCTTACAAGCACTTCAAATTTTAATGCAGACAATAGGTATGTTAGCACAGATTGACCCATCAGTTGCATTAAGAGTAAATGCAGATGAAGGAGTTAAGATTGTTGCTGATTGGTTAGAAACACCTGCACAGTTATTAAACGATGATGAGTATGTAGCAGAAGCAAAACAAGCTAAAGCAGAACAAGATGCACAAAATCAAAAGATGGCTATGATACAGCAGGGGGCTGAAATAGCAAAAACAGCTGGTGATGCTAACAAAGCATTTGCGGAGTAGATATGAAAATAGAAGATATAGAAGCTATACAAGCATTATTAAAAACTCCAGAAGGAGAAACTTTATTGAAATTTATAAACGATATTGCTATGCCTGATACTGTTAACAACCCTACAGGCTTGACACCTATGGAATTTTCATATAATGAAGGTATGAGAGCGGTAGCCTTACAGCTAAGAACTTTAATTAACACTGATACAAAGAGGTCGCAAAATGAACGAACAAACACAGATACCAGAAACCAACGAGCCAACTACTTCAAACCCAACGGAAACAACAACTCCTTCCACAGAACCAACAACTGATTGGAAAGAGCCTATTATGCAAAGGACATCTTTAGAACCTTTTGCAACAAAAGCAGAAAATAAAGACGATTATATAGCTAACCTTGAAAATGGATATGAGAATTTATCCAGTAAAATGGGAGCTAAAAAAGAAGCCTTACTTGGAGATATACCAAAAGAAGCAAGTGGTTATGAATTAGAAGGTGAAGGCATAGATTGGTATAAAGATTTAGCCCATCAATCAAACCTTACTAAAGACCAAGCAAAAGCAGTTCAAGAAAACTTTAACACATATATGGAAGAGCAGTCTAAAGTTAGAGAAACAGAATTTACCGATGGACTAAAGCAAAAATGGGGTGATGACTTTGAAGGAAACTTTGACAAAGCTAAAGAGTTTATGGCAGATAACCTATCAAAAGAAGAAGCAAAAAAACTAGAAGGATTAGATAATGTAAGAGATACATTATCTAATCCTTCT
>JAYEIZ010000055.1:0-4504 GCA_034660355.1 Nanobdellota archaeon | reverse complement strand
GACGTGCCGTCGTTTCTGATCCCTGATTACCTTGAACAGTTACATTTATATCTCCAATGTTGTTATTAACAACCTCCCCTCCAGCACTAAAACGAGCAGCCCCAGAATTCATTGCTACAAGCTGTGGGAAATATCTTCTTGCAGCATCTTGATTCATTACAAATTCACCAGGGCTAAGTAAAGCTGGGATACTGTCACTTCCAACAGAACCACCTGATGCAAATCTAGTCATATAGCCACCAACCCAAGGTTTCTTTGTTTTTATTGACTCTGAGGTATTTTTTATTAAGGCCGCCTCAAGTTTTGTATTCGCCAATTCAATCCTAAGTGCTTCAAGCATACTTCTCAAACTATCAGTAGCCTCTTGCATAACAAGTACCAATTGGTTTGCTGCATCATCCCCAACAATTTTTACATCTTCAAATGCTTTCTTAAAAGCATCAACCGGTTCTTTTACTGTTTTAAGAGCCCCCTCTATAACGCCTAATTGTTCAACTAAGCTGTCTTTCATTGAAGACAAATTTTCTGCTTCCCGTAAAGTTAGCCCTAAGTTTGACAAAGCTTCGGAGTACCCTTTTATTATAACTCCACGGTCTTCAAGTACCTTAAAAGCCAATTCCAATTTATTAAGTAATTGCTCAAGTTCTACTGTATCTGTTGCCTCTACTCCACCTTTTCTTTGTAGCTCATCCATTTTTTCTTTGGCTTCAGTTAAAGCCTTATTGACATCCGACATACTCGTAAATAAACCTGGAACCTCACCCACATCCTTAAAAAGTAAAGCTTGCATTTTAGCCAGCCACCCAGTAGATGTCCGTCCAGCCTCCTCTAATAAATTAAAGCGGGATGATAAGTCTGCTAAGTGGGTTTTTTCTTTAGAGTTCGTCTCTTCTATTGTAGTTTTTATGCGTTGTTGCATATTTTCAAAATCAGTTATCTGATCAGTATGCTTCTCAAATTTTTTACCTAATTTATCTAGTTGTAAGAGTTGCACCCTAGAAGTTTTAGGGAGTCTATCTAAATTATCAGCATTCTCCTTAATCATACCGTGTATATCTCTCATAACACGCGAACTACGTTGAGAGACCCTAAAGTTTTCACTTTCCAAACTATTGATAGTAGCATATGCCGCCTGTGTCTGAGACCAAATTCTATTTATTTCAGCAGTATCTCTTTTTTCTTCTTTAAGTAGTCCACGTAATTGACTTTTTAAGTAAATTAACCGTTCGTAAGAAGCCTTCTCTTTTTGGGTTGATGTACCTATAGTTAAAGTAGATTCATATAAAAGTCTACTTGCATCAGACCTATTACTTTCAATATCACGAAGTGTATTTACAGCAGCCATCATTGCAGCTAAGGCTTGCAAATAAACGCGTTTCATTATATTAGTAGCCCTTGTTGATTTAGCTACTCTATCAGCGTATATTTGATTTTCTCTAGCAGCAAGTTCCCCCATTGCAGTAAAAAGTGGCCCTCGCAAACTGTCTGTAAACTCATCAACAGATTTTTGCGAATTTTTAAAATTATTATAGAGGGCGGCTCCAAGTTTAGCCGATGCGGCGGCTACAACCCCTAGCCATATCGTTGCAGCATTAAAGGCAACCCCAAGAATAACTATTTTCTTTGTAAGTAGGGCTGCTGCAGTAGAAGCAAAAGTGCTAGCAGTTGTAAATGCGGCCAAAAATTGCAATATAATTGTAGCACCTACAATCTGACCTACAGCTTTTACAGTAGCTAAAATCGCAATAGTTGTATATTTTACAGCATCTGATAAATCAACAAATCCTTCTGAGATAGCTTCAAGTTGTTTAAGAATGGCCCGCCCTATATCTACAGTAAAAAAGTTTTGTATTTGCCGGAGTTCTTTTTGTATCTTAAATCCTGCAGGTTCTTGTATTAGTTTAAGAGCAGCATCAGCATCTTTAGCTGCTATCTCCATAGCTTTTAGGGCCTCTATAAGTGTTTCTGTATTTCCAACAAGTGCGGCTGCACCAGTAGTTGCACGTATTCTATTAAATATCCTTGCTAATTCAGTTAATTCATTATTACTACCACTTGTAGCTTTTTCAAGTTTCTTAATAACACCAGCAAACCCAAATGTCTGTACAGCAGCTTGCCCAGAAACAACACCCCATTCATCAAAAAGATCCTTTAATGCCTCAGTTGGACGAATTAACTTTAACATGACGTTACGCATCCAAGTTTGAGCCTCATTAGCTCTAACTCCTTGAATAGTCATAGCATCTATAGATGCAGTCATCTCTTCTATTGTTATACTAAGTTGAGACCCCAAAATAAGAATGCGTCCAATAGTATTAGCAATATCACCTAAGCGTAATCTCCCCAACTCAATAGTCTTAAAGAAAATATTTGAAAGTCGTCTTGCGTCTGCAACACTATAACCATACGCATTTATTGCTGCTGTTAAAGCTTGTACTGCTTCTTCAGCAGAACTAACAGTAATTAAAGAAAGACGTAACGCCTCCTCCATAAAAACTACAGCATTGGCCCCCTCTGCTACTTGATTTGATAAAGTTTGATACAGTCCCTCAGTAACATCTAATGGGGCTCTATTAAACTCATCCGATAATCTTTTTACAGAGTCAGCCCAAGTGTCAAATTGTAATTGTGCATTTTGAGATATTGTTCTTAATTCGCCTATACGTGCTTCAAAATCAGTAGACTCAGTCCCAGCTTCCCGTATCACTCTTAATAATTTTCCAATACCGCGAGATAGTATCGAACCTGCAATAATTCGTCCAACACTTTGCCATGAAATGCGAAGTTTGCCGGTCTGCTCGTTTGCACCTTGTGTTTTTTGAGCAACCTGTGATATTTCTTGTTTTACCCGCCGGACACCTTTTGCAGTCTCCGACACAGTTATTTTCATTTTTCGCTGTGCATCCAACATTTGTGTATAAGACGAGGAAACCCTAGATTCTTTTCCAAGGGTTCTATTAAGGTCTTTCTGTGCCTTATTTAATCTAATAAGAGCAGTGGTGATAGACTTAATTGCCTGTTCACCAGTTACTTCCCAATCTAAACGGGTTTGTGCATTTTGATCAGCCATTTATCGCACCCGCAACTTTCGTATTTTTATGAACTTGGACGAAACCCTCAAGCGTTTATACGCTACAGCGGTAATATATTTTTTCCAAACTTTAGCAGCTTTATCGTGAGATTGCCACGGTGGGTTACTTGGCATTATAAAACCTGGTGGTGGTCCACTTATGTCATTTCTTGCAACATAAGGTAACTCATTAGTGAAAGTAAACGAGTTTGTTATTTTAAGCCCACTTAGTTTTGTTGTAATTGCAGCCTGTGCATACGATTTTCCAGACTGAAAATCGGCCGTAAAAGTTCGCCCACCATAGTGAACTTTTTTCTTTTTTGCTGCTCGATTTTGATCTCCTGACGGCCCCCCTGGTCCAAATCGAGCAACTACTCTATCGACTAGTCTACCTACAGGGACAAGTGTACCTCTAGCCAGCCCAGTATAGCCAGGTATATGTTTTACGGCTTCCTTTAACCAAGCCCTAACAGCTTGCCTATTTTGAACTTCGCACTGCTTAACTAGAGTTGTTTTGAATCTATTTAGATCAATTGTAACTAAGGTTTGCACCCCTTTAACTTTCATATTTATGGAACCCATTACCGTCTACCTCGACTTTTAGGCATATTTGGTAGTTTTACTTCTGGTGGCGTGTCTTCATACTCCCGTATTTGTTCATACGCAAGCAAACATGCTTCGGCCCAGGGGTCATTATCCTCGTATCGGTGTGTAACACCCGGCGGCAATATACCCCAACGTTCGCATATCCTCCAAATCATATAAGAATAGGTACGTCCTGGAGCTAGTCTGGTTTGTCGCTTCCCTGCTGACCATGTAAAAAATTCGATCTCGCTTCGTCAATCATATTCTCATCTAGCGAGTTAGCCCGCATAACCCCAACCATAATACGCCCAATTTCAATATCAGAAAAATCTGAATCTAGCAACTCTTGCCTGTAATTATGCCATGTCTCCGGTTTTCCAAAATCTACTGTTTCCCACTCAACATCAGGGGTGTCCTTAATTGACGTGAGAACAATATAATGGGTTCTTAGCTCGTTGTACTTATCAACAGCTTTCTTATATTGAGGATCATTCTTATCCTCAACCTTTTTCCCTCCCGGTTTTAGTAAAACAGGGACTTCCGGTTCAGGTACAAGATTTTCAAATTCATCCCAGGACTTCACGGCATTGGCAATAAAAATAATATCGCCGCCTTCACGAGGAATTGGGATAATTTCCTGATTCTTACCTTTAACAACTTGACCTTTGTATTTCATGTTATACTCCTAAAAACAATCTCCTTGAGTGTTACTTTTAACCAATCTCCGCGTTAAGCACTCGACGTGGAGTGGCTTGTTTGCGATTGCAACGGCCTGCCGTTGCAAGTGTCCCTTCACGTAAATCATGTTCGAGGAGTATTACTATGAAACAGTGGACCATGATTTACGTG
>JAYEIZ010000054.1:0-17162 GCA_034660355.1 Nanobdellota archaeon | reverse complement strand
TTCTGTTAAAATAATCAATACAAGAAACCAAATAGACTATATGGAACAAATATTAGAACATATTAAGGAAGCTAAGATTGTCGGTTTTACTGTTATGACTGCCCAAATCGCTCATGCATTAATGATGAGTAAAAAAGTGAAGGAGTTTGGAAAACCAGTAGTCTGGGGTGGCATACACCCTGAACTCTTCAAAGAACAGACAATCAAAAATTATGCTATTGATTACATAGTTTACAGGGAAGGAGAAGAAACAATATACCAGTTAATAAAGTGTCTAGAAAAAAAAGGGGATTTAAGTGAAGTATTAGGCATAGGATACAAAAAAGATGGAAAGATTATAATTAATCCTCCTCGCCCATTATTAGATATCAATGAATTGGTATCAGATCCGGATTACTCTCTTCTGAATTTAAATAAAGGGAAGATAAAAAGATTACAGCTTGAAACCTCCAGGGGGTGCCCTTTTAGGTGCACTTTCTGTATGAATACCATAGAATGGAAACATAATTGGAGAGCCTTATCTGTAGAAAAAATTCTCGACTTAGTTGAAAATCTAAAAGAGAAGTATGATTTCGAGATTCTTAACCTTAGAGAAGAAGATTTCTTTGTGAACAAGGAAAGAGTGAAGGCTTTTGTTGATGGCTTGATAAAAAGAGGCATAAAGATAAAGTGGGGAAGCAACTGCAGAGCTAGTTACTTTGACGGTAAATATCTTAATGATGAATTCGTGGCTAAGATGAAGAAAAGCGGCCTCTATGCATTATACATTGGTGTTGAATCGGGCTCAAAAAGAATAAGGGAGTTTATGAAAAAGGACATCACAGAAGAGCACGTCTATGAATCTATTAAGTTATGTGGAAAACATAAGATTGGCTGCTACATAAATATGATGGTTGGTTATCCAACCGAAACAAAAAAGGATATTTTTGACACTATGAATATGATGGAAAATGCGGTAAAGATAAATAAAGATGTTATAGTTAATGGTCCTGTTCCGTTTAGGCCTTATGCTGGCGCATCAATATATGACTATTGCGTTAAACGTGGTTTTAAAGAACCTCAAAGTCTTGAAGAATGGGTAGATAGTCTTGATTTTTCAGGATTTGTTTCTACAAAAACCTTCCCCTGGATAGAAAAAGGAACATATCACTATGTACAAAATATTGGCAAATATAGTACACTGGCAGTGAAACCTTTTAAGAATATATGGAATGTGTCTCCTTTTTTAGCATTATTCTCGTTAGTATGTAAACTTAGATGGAAATTAAAGTTTTTTAGATTTCCAGTTGATTATGCATTGTATAAGCTATTTACAAAAAGAATTCGCCTTTATTAGGACGGCCGCGAGAGACTATATAATACGGAATATTACTGCTCCTTGTGTCTGATGTGCTACTTGGAATCTTCCATGACGACCTATTTCATCTAATCTTTGAGGGAGTATCTCATTTGTTTCATTAATACCAAATACGCTTCCGAGTTCCCTATAAGCTTTACCGTCAAATATTAAGTATTCGTATCTCTCTTTCTTAAGCCAATTATAGAGTTGTGGGGCGTTTTTATTTAACAAATCTTTCCTGAATTCAATGATATCATCACACCACATACAACTAAACTTATCGAAACCGAGAATATGTTCATCACTAGAATATGCAAAAACTTTTGTGTCTGGAGGGAGACCCTTCAACCAAACATAAGCTGAGATCTCTTCCATAGATGTCCATGCCTGTCCTGGACCCCACATAGCAGTATTCACAGTATATTTCTGCTGCCCAGATGTTAGGAATATGAGTATAATAAGCAAGGAAATTGTAGCTATCTTTGGCACACCTATTTGCTTGAGGAATCTAACTATGAATGAGAAACCATGTGCTGCAACTAGAGATAGTGGAATTGCGAATAACATCCAGAATCTAAATGCAAATAAACCCACTGGGAGGCGAAAAGTTACACTATTTATACCCAGAAAAGTGAAGAATAGCCAAAACACGGATACAACAAGCCAGTGATTTTTCTCCTTAAGAAGAGATTTATAGCTCATTATTATTATGATGAGGCTAAAAATAAGTAATAGTGATAACACAATCCCTACACCTATAGGGTTATTAATCATATTCTGAGATTTTGCAACAAAAAAGTCATCAAAAGTATATGCTCTTGTTGCAGTACCTGAGTTAGTAGGGAATGATTTTGCTAGTTTACCTATAAGTTTAGTCAACAGATTAGTTTCCTGAATTTCGAAAATTGGTGTTTTTAATCTCTGACTACCAAACATTTCACCAATCCTATTATACCACCACAACAAAGACAATAATCCTCCGCTGATCAATGCAACAAAAGAACTCCATTGTATTCGTTTTTTTAGGATAGAGTCAATAAGAATATATAAACCAAGCATTATAGATAGTTTTATTGCCTGTGTGGGTTGTATTAACAATACTCCTGTGTAGATTAGAGCAGAAGAATATTTCCATCTCGGATCTTGTTTTATCATCAAAAAAGAATACATCAAAGGAAAGAACATCGTAACAATGTATGAATGTGCCCAGATAAAATGGCTTAGGTAACAGGGAACCATTGTGAAAATAACTGTTGCAAAGAAAGCTTTATTTCTATTTTTTATGAATTCTTTTGCGAAGAAATAAAAGAATAATATACCTAATGAAATTATCAATGCATTGAAAAATTTCATAGTCCACATAAGAGATGGAGATGTTTGATGTAGGGTCCCTAAAAGAATAGCAAATCCTGGTGGATAAGGATCCATATACTTAAAGAGGTTCATAGGATCTTTCAGATCTTTCTCTAATGCTACATACTTAGCTCCTGTTGCATGAACCCACGGATCGTCGTCCTCAAAATAAGGATATATAAATGCGCCTTTCGCGTACATAAATAAAGTGAATGAGAATAGAATCAAAACCAAGATAATGATTATATTTGATTTATTAATTTTTAGCCTGGGGGTTTTAAAGTTCTTTAATGATTTAGATAAAGAATACGCGGGAATTGCTATGCTGAACAGGAGAATTATTCTCCAATCAAGAGGGATGTGTAGAATACTCAGTATGAGTCCTAATAAAGGGAGAACCGCTAAACCAAATCCTATTCTCATGATGTTTCTTTCGAGAAAGTTATCTGAATTTTTCAAGAAGAACGTAAGACTATAGCCTAGACCGTAGGTATAAACAAAAAACAAAAAGATCGTCATTAAACTCAATCACACCACCCTTGAATAAATTTATAATATTATGTTTATATAGTTTGTTGTATATTATTGCTAGAGAAAGACAAATATAGATTATAATTTGTTTGACTTTCTATACACAATAACGGTTATTTATTATAACTTACTTTAGTCCGTTACTATGCATTCGAAACTTATTTAAATAGTTAACTATTCATAGAGGATAGATGAAAGTAGTTGTTACAATACCTGCTTATAATGAGGAGAAAACAATAGGCAGAGTAATTTCTAATATAAAAAAGATAATGGATAGTGGCAAGTACAATTATAAGATTCTTGTTGTTGATGATGGCTCTAAGGACAATACTGTGAATATATCTAAGAAGCTAGGGGCAATAGTATATTCTCATCCAAGCAATTATGGTTTAGCAGAGACTTTTAAATCTGAAATGAAGAAATGTCTTGAGTTAAAAGCAGATGTAATTGTGCATATAGATGCTGATGGACAGTACGTTGCTTCAGAGATACCTAAACTTATAGATGGAGTAAAGAAAGGGAATGATCTTGTTCTCGGTTCTAGGTTTAAAGGAAAGATAGAATGTATGCCTTTTATAAAGAAACTTGGAAATAGGTTGTTTTCCAGAATAATATCTAACATTTCTGGTGTGACAATCAGTGATGCACAAACTGGGTTTAGGGCGTTCAATAGTAAGGTTGCTCAATTGGGAATAATTTCATCTTTTACTTATACACAGGAGCAGATAATACGTGCTGTAAAGAATAAGTTTAAGGTAAAAGAGGTTCCTATCTACTTTGCAAAAAGAAAAGGCAAAAGCAGATTGATGAGGAATCCTTTTGATTTTGCGATAAAGGCTTGGCTGAATATTTTTAGAGTCTATAGAGACTATGAACCTATGAAACTGTTTGGTAGAATAGGCGGTTTTTTTCTTTCTGTGGGTTTTCTTTTAGGCCTATGGCTAGTTTATCTGTATTTAACAGAAGGAGTTATAGGAAAAGTCCCTTCCCTGATATTAAGCATGCTATTGATAGTAACTGGAATCCAAATAACACTATTTGGATTTTTAGCTGATATGAACAGAAGATGAAAATAACAAGTGTTTTCTTTAGAATAATTATTGGAGTAGCTATCCTTGGAATTCTTGTGTATAAGATTGGAATGAAATCTATAATAGATTCCATATCTAAGGTAAATATTGGCTATGTCTTACCTATGGTCTTGATTGTTTTATTTGTAAATGTATTTGGAACCTGGAAACTTCTTTTGTTTTTTAAACCTACTAAAATTAGCGTGTCTTTTCCCAGATTGTATCGGCTTTATTTATTAAGCGGATGTTTGAGTTCATTCATACCTGGAAGAGTTGGAGAGTTGTTTTTGATTTATTTCTTAAAAAAAGATAAGGTAAGGTTGGGTGTGGGTAGTGCTGTTGTGGTTATGGATAAACTCATTGGAGTAATTGTTACTTTTTCATTGGCGTTAGTCGGAATTTTCATATTTTTTAGCATAACTCAGTCATTGAAGATTATTGTGTTGTTCTTGTTTTTTCTTTTTATTGTAGTGTATATGGTCTTTTCTGATTTTGGAAGAAAGTTAATAAAAAAGTATATACTTCGAAAATGGGAATCTAAATTTGTTGGTTTTTCAAAAACTCTTTTCCTATTATTGAAGAATAAGAAAGCAATGTTCTACAATATCATGTTAAGTTTTGTGAAATGGATTGTTAATTCTCTTGTCTTATATACATTATTCATTGCTATGGAATATAGAGTTTCTCTTTTTGTTGTTGTTGTTGTGGCATCTACACTTGCTATTGTTTCTCTTATTCCAGTAAGTATAAATGGCCTGGGAATAAAAGAATCAGCAGGAGTTGCTTTCTTTGCAGTAGCAGGCGTTCCAGTATTAGTCAGTACTAGTGTTCTGTTGCTATTCCTTATATTCAATTACCTGGTTGCTTTTGTTTGTATATTTTTGCTTTTAGATGCGAAAGAACATAAGTTAAGAATAAGAGAGATGTTAGATCAGTGAGTGTCTTTTGGCATTTTCGCCTTTAGTATTTTGGCCTTACCTTTATTTGGATCCAGCCTTATAGCACTTGAGTATTGTTTCTTTCTTTTACTTCTTAGAAGCATGCCAATGTATCTTGGGTTAAAAATAAAGTCAATGAATCTTATGAAGCTTCCGATATAAGAGGGTTTTAGATTGAAGTATATCTTTCTGGGATGAAAAAATACTCTATAAAGCTTATTGTATACTAAATCTGATAAGGTGTAATCATATTCAGCCAGCTTATAGTGTTTTTCCAGTAGAGCGTATGCTTCTTTTGATGGAAACCTATTCAAGATCTCTAAATCATCATCTTTCACTACAACATCACTTAGGTTTGTTCCAGGATAGGGTACTGTAACGTTCCATATGATTGCGTTGGGCTTTGTTTTTTTCATTATGTCTATTGTCATCTGAAGATCTTCTTTGGTTTCTGTTGGCAAGTTTGTCATCAGATTCACAAAGCTCCTTATACCTGCTCTTTTGCATGACTTCATTGCTTTAACAACAGATTCTACCTTGACGTCTTTTCTTATAACATCAAGTAATCTTTGAGAGCAAGTCTCTACTCCGAAATCTATTTGGATGCATCCTGCATCTTTCATTATCTTTAAAAGGTCTTCCTGAATGAGATGAACTCTTGTTTGGCATCCCCAAATGAACTTCAATTTTCTTTTTTTAATTTCATCGCATATAGCTATTACTCTTTGCCTGTCTACTGTGAATGACTCTTCATTAAAGTATATTGCATCAAATTTATATTTTTTCAGCATCAATTCAGCTTCATCAACTGCTACTTTTGCACTTCGGGTTCTAACCTGCTTGCCAAAAACTGCTCCAGCAACACAGTACCTGCACCTAAAAGGGCATCCTCTGCCTGTGGAGATGCTTGCAACAGATGCTAAAACCGGCCTTATCTGAAATGAGTTAGGTTTTGCGTAATACTCGACATCAATCTTATCATAAGCTGGCATTGGCAATCTATCTAACTCTTGAATAAATGGCCTTTGAGGAGACTGATTTTTGTCCCAGGCTATGCCTTTTACAGAAAGGAGCTGCTCTTGGGTTGGTTTACCGTGCTTTATGAGCAGTTCTGATAGTTCATAAAAGGTCATTTCGCCTTCCCCGATAACTACAAAATCAAAACAGGGTTCTTTAAGAAATAATTGAGAATAGTTTGTTGGGTGTGCTCCGCCAACTATTATCTTTGAATCCGGCAGAATTTCCTTTATCTTAGTGCACATATGCTTTACATAAACTACCTCTGTACATAAACAGCTTGTACCTATGATTCTGGGCTTTTCCTCTTTTAATTTTGCCAGAATCTTTCCTAATGCTATATCTTCATTTGTTGTTTTGAAGTCTAATATTTCGTTTTTAATGCCTTTGCTGCTTAAGTAGCTTGAGATATACATTAAGCCCATTGGCATTACTACAGAGTATGCTCTGGTTGGAGGATTGATTAGATATATGTTATTATTCAGTTTAACCACCTAAAATATTATCGAATTTTATATTGGATTTTTTTATATTGTTTTTGTCAAGATAGATTCTAGCCCAAATCTCAAAATTCAATAATGTCCACAACTGCCTACTATAATAAATTTTTGATTTATTGTAGTTGTTGAACATCTTCTCTATGTACCTGTAATTAAACATGCCTCTTTTTTTCATAGATTTTTCTGATAATAACCCAAGAGAGATGTCTTTTAGGTCTTCACTTAGCCATTTATGTATTGGCACATTAAATCCATGTTTTTTTCTTGTATATATCTTCTTAGGTACTGCTTTTTTCATTGCTTTTCTTAGTATGTACTTTTCCTTGTTGAGCCTTATCTTCAAATTAGAGGGTATTTGGCTGCTTAGATTTACCATATTAGGATCTAGGAAAGGAACTCTTGCTTCTAATGCGTGTGCCATTGTTGTTTTATCAACCTTCATAAGCAAATCTTCAGGAAGCCATGTTCTAAAATCTAAAGTCATAAGAGAATTTATGATTGGACCTTTATTGAAGAATGGTTTTACAGTCTCTATATCAGGTCTATTATCTATTTTACTGAGAATATCTTTTGTACACAGATTTTTCTTTTCGTTTAGTGTAAAGAAAGAAATAAGCTGTAAGTAGTATTCTGGAACGGTCTTTGCAGAATGGAAATCTTTCATCCTATCAAAGAAAAGCGACTTATTGAAAATGCCACCTACCTGAGAAATAATCTCTCTGATGTTTAATGGCATGGCCTTGTGATAAGGGTGGAATGCTCTCAAGTAACGATATTTTTTATAGCCACCGAAGATCTCATCTGCTCCCTCTCCGGTTAGTACTACAGAGACCTTCTTTTTTGCAAATTCAGAAAGTATGTAAGTTGGAATTGAAGCAAAATCGGCTATAGGCTCATCCATATGCCACAATACCTTTGGCAGAAGATTAAATGATTTTTCTTTAACAAATATTTCATGATGGTCTGTTTGATAAGTGTCTGCAACAAATCTGGCAAACTTACTTTCATCATAACCTTCTCCGGCGTCGAATCCAACAGAGAATGTCTTTACAGGTTGATCTGTAAGTTGTGACATTAATGCAACAACATAGGTAGAATCTAGGCCTCCGCTTAAGAAAGCTCCCAGTGGTACATCACTAATAAGTCTTTTATTTATGGATTCTAATAGCGTGTTGTTTAGTTCCTTGGAGTAATCAGATGTGCTTTTTCTTTTGGGTCTTAATTTAAGATTCCAATAATTCTTTATGCTTAATTTACTTGTTTTTGTGTTATAGGTCATATAGTTCCCTGGAGAAAGTTTTTGAATATCTCTGAATATTGTTTGTGTTCCAGGAGTATATCTAAAAGTAAGAAAGTTGTAGAATGATTCTGGGCTTATATTTCTTCTTATATGCTCGCATAATAAAAGTGCTTTTATCTCAGAAGCGAATATTAACTTTCCATTTTTTAATGAATAGTATAATGGTTTTATTCCTGACCTGTCCCTTGCAATAAAGAATTGTTTTTTTCTAGCATCCCACAAAGAAAATGCGAACATACCATTAAATAGGGAAACACAGGCTTCTCCGTATTCTTCGTAAGCGTGAATTATTACTTCTGTGTCTGTGTTTGACTTAAACTTATGGCCTTTTCCTTCTAGTTCTTCTCTAAGCGACATAAAGTTGTATATTTCACCATTGAAAACAACCCATATTGTGTTCTCTTCATTAGACATTGGCTGTTTTCCTTTAGTGCTTAAATCTATAATGCTAAGCCTAGTGTGACCAAAAGAAAAAGAGCTATCTGTAAGGAATCCGTTTTGGTCTGGGCCCCTATGCTGTAGTATAGAGACCATCTCCCTAACAAGTTTCTTGTCTTCCCAATTAAAGCCGCATATTCCGCACATTTTACTTGATTTTTACTTTTTGATAGATGTCTATAAATCTTTTTGCACTTGCATCCCATGAAATGTCAAGTGAAAGCAGATGGCTTCTTGCTTTTTTAGCTATATTTGCCGACATTTTTTTATCTTGAAGTAATTTCGTTACTTTTTTTGAGATTGCACCAGAATCCTTAGGTACAACTAGAATTCCTGTTTTTCCGTCTTCTATTAATTCGTTTGTTCCACCAATATTTGTAGCAACAACAGGAGTTTCTGATAACATTGCTTCGTAAATCACGTTTGGCCGTCCTTCTGATAAACTCGGCAAAACAAATAAATCTGCTGCTGCTATCCACAATGCTGTTTTTTCTGGTGGCATGTGCTGTAAAATCTTTAGGTTTTTGTCTATCTTTAGTTTTTTTGCTGTTTCTTCTATGCTTTTTTTTAATGAGCCAGTGCCTATTAAGTAAAGAATTGCATTTTTATTCTTTTCCACAATCTTTGGAAGGGCCTTTATAAGATAGTCTACTCCTTTTCTCTCAATTAACCATCCTATGAAGAGAATTATCTTAGTATTTTTATTTATGCCTAGTTCTTTTCTTAGCTTTAGTTTATCTCTTGGCTTGTACAGCTTAAGGTCAATCCCATTAGGTATTGTAGATATCTTATTTGTGGATATGCCTAGTTTTGCTATTTCGCTTATATGATGAAGATTATTAGGAGTGATGTAATCACAGTTCCTAAGAACAAACCTTAAGATTGGTTTCATCAGCTTATTTTTTGAGGCCATCTGTACTGCTACCCCTCTTGTAGATAGTATTAGCGGTTTTTTGTAAATCTTCTTTATGAAAACACCTATTAACCCAGATAATATCCACTGTGCATGGATTATATCTGCTTTCCTTGCGCATCTTAATGACTTAAGTATGAAAAAGAATAGGAAAGGGATTAATTCAAGCTTAGCCAGCCAGCCTCTCTTAAGATTATGAGGTATGCCTCCCCCACCAACTAGTTTTTGTGAAGAAACAGGCCAAAGATACTGAAACCTGTGTACCTTAACTTTATCAATCTTCTCTTCTTTTTTTGTGCTCTCTTTGTAAAAAGGGCTCACTACATCAACATCTATCTTGTTTTTTGAAAGAGCTTCAGTTAGTTTGAATATAAACTGGCAATAGAAATGGCCCTTATAAGCTGGAAATGATGTTGTTAAGATACATACTTTCATAGGCAGGAAGATTGACGCAATTTATTTAAAGATTATGGATTAATCAGTCCTAAAACTAAATTTGCCGATTTTACGCGTTAGATTTATAAATTAAAGGATAACCAATAAGAATATGGAAACTATTCTTGTAACAGGGGGTGCTGGTTTTATTGGCAGCCATGTTTGTGAAAGGCTTCTAGCTAAAGGGAATAAGGTAGTGTGTGTTGATAATTTCAATGATTACTATGATCCTAATGTAAAAGAAGATAATATCAAAGATATGTTTAAGAATTCTAACTATGTTTTGTACAGGGTTGATATCACGAATAAGAATGAATTACAGGTGGTTTTTGAAAAAAATAAGATAGATAAGATTGTGCATGTTGCAGCTAGGGCAGGTGTGAGAGCTTCTTTTGATAATAAGGAGATTTATGAATCAGTAAATGTAGACGGAACAAGAAATCTTCTTGAACTAGCTAATGAATTTGGAATTAAGAATTTTGTATTTGGATCAAGCTCTTCTGTTTATGGCACTAATAAGAAAGTGCCTTTTTCTGAGGATGACCCTATTGAGAATATAATAAGCCCTTATGCAGAAACAAAGAAGAAGGCTGAGGAACTTTGCAAGAAATTTCATGATAAGTTTGGCTTAAAGATAACTTGTTTAAGGCTATTTACTGTTTATGGGCCACGCGGCAGGCCGGATATGGCACCATATAAATTTACAAAGACAATAATTGAAGGAGAGAAAATAGATATGTATGGTGGTGGTGATACTAAAAGAGATTACACTTATGTTGTAGATGTTGTAGATGGAATATTAGCTGCATTAGATAAAAACCTTGATTTTGAGATAATAAACTTAGGTAATTCAAATACTATTCAGCTTAAGGAATTCATAGAGATTATAGAAAAAGAAGCTGGCAAAAAGGCTGAGATAAACCAATTGCCTATGCAAAAAGGGGATGTTCCTATGACTTATGCGGACATTTCAAAAGCAAAAAGACTATTAGGGTATGATCCTAAGATTAAGATTCAGGAAGGTATCAGGATTTTTGTGGAATGGTATAAGAAAAAGATGTTATAGGCCTTTAAAGTAATCTATTGTTTTCTTAAGCCCTTCATTAAGCTGTATCTTCGGTTCCCAACCAATTTTCTCCTTTGCTAATGCAATATCTGGCCTTCTTTGTTGAGGGTCGTCTTCCGGAAGGTCTTGGAATATTGTTTTTGATTTTGAATTTGTGAGTTCTATTGCTTTACCTGCTAATTCTAAGATAGTAAATTCTATGGGGTTGCCCAAGTTAACTGGACCAATATACTCTTTATTGTTCATCATCCTTACAAAACCTTCAATCATATCCGATATATAACAGAAACTTCTTGTCTGTTTTCCATCTCCATATACTGTTATGTCATTTCCTTGTATTGCTTGTGTAATAAAGTTAGAAACAACCCTTCCATCATCCTTAGCCATTCTAGGGCCGTATGTGTTGAAGATTCTAATAACCCTGATATCAATCTTGTTTTGCCTATGATAGTCAAACATTAGTGTTTCTGCGCATCTTTTACCTTCATCATAGCATGCTCTTATGCCAGTGCAGTTTACATTTCCCCAATAGCTCTCTTTTTGAGGGTGTTCAGTAGGGTCGCCATATACCTCTGAGGTAGAAGCCTGTAGGATTCTTGCTTTATGTTTTTTAGCTAACCCTAACATATTTATTGTGCCAAGTATGTTTGCTTTAATTGTACGTATAGCATTAAACTGATAATGTACTGGAGATGCTGGACATGCAAGATTGTATATCTGGTCTATCTTTTCATCATCTATAAATAAAGGTTCTATTATATCATGATCTATAAACTTAAAATTTTTGTTAGTATTGAGGTGTTGGATGTTCTTCTTATTTCCTGTAAAAAGATTGTCAACGCATATAACCTTGTCTTTTTCAAGAAGCCTATCACATAGGTGCGACCCGATAAAGCCTGCTCCGCCAGTAACTAAGATAGTTTTCATAATGAATTATTGTTAGAGAAAGACAAATATAGATTATAATTTGTTTGTCTTTCTATACACAATAGCAGTTATTTATTATAACTTGCTTTAGTCCGTTACTATGCATTCGAAACTTATTTAAATAGTTTATCCTTTTCAGAAGTCAAGTAAGTCAATGTAATGTGGGGTATTGTAATGATAAAACAGATTCCTAGGATATTCTATAAAAAAGGCATGAAACCAATATACCTCATATTTAATGTGACAAACAGATGTAATGCTAATTGTTCTATATGTTTTGCCTGGAAGTATCTAAATAAGGATGCAGATAAGGAATTGAAGATAGAAGAGATAAAGAAGATTTCAAGTTCTATGGGTAATATAGAGTGGCTTTTAATGAGTGGTGGAGAACCATTTCTAAGATCGGATTTAGATGAGATAATCAATGTATTCTATAAGCAAAATAAGGTAAGAAGAGTTACAATACCCACTAATGCTGTGCTAACAGAGAAGATGCAATCAGATATTACTAGCACATTAAGCCAATGCCCTAAATTAAAGCTTGTGATAAGCTTGTCTATAGATGGTGTTGGAAAAGAGCATGATGTTATAAGAGGTTTTCCTGGTAATTTCAAGAATCTTGAGAATACCTATAGTATGCTTGTAAAATTAAAGAGAAGATTTAGTAATCTTTCTATTAACATGAATACTTGCTTAAGTAATAAGAATATTTCAAAATTAGATAAACTGCTAGAGTATTGTGAGAATAACTTTTCAGATGTAGATTTCCATGGATTTGAATTATTGAGGGGGGTTCCAAAAGATATTTCATTTAAAACTCCGTCTGTATCTGAGTATAAGGTTGCTTTGAAGAAGATAAAGAGATATTGGATAAGGTTGAAATTCTATAATATGGGCTTTAGCAAGGTATTGAAAGCTACTAAGATACTTGCAAGAGATATTGAACTTGACATATTAGCGAAAGGAATAAAGACGCCTTGTTTTGCAGGAAGTATTGCAGGAGTAGTATCTGCAATGGGTGATGTTTCACTTTGTGAATTGTGGCCTCCTGTTGGTAATTTAAGAGATACAGATTATGATTTTAAGAAAGTCTGGTTTAATGAGAATGCAATGAAGCAGAGAAATCAGCTCAAAAGGAGAGAAGGGATGTGTAAACAATGCACTCACTCTTGTTTTGTTTCTTCTGCAATGTTATTTGACCCGCTTCTTTATCCTAAGTTGTTAAAGTATACTCTGAATGTTTTTTTAGAAAAAAATCCGAAAGAGATCAAAAATGATTGATTTTTCCATAATTATTCCTGTTACTAGAAGAGAGCTGCTTGATAGATGTTTACAGAGTTTATTAGAGATGGATTATTCATTTGATAAATTTGAGGTTATTCTTATTCTTAGGAAGAGGTACAAGGATTTGCCTAATAAACTCAATATAGTGCAGATTGAGCTTCAGGACATAAATCCTGCTTTAAGGAGAAATGTGGGGGCTAAGAGTGCAAAAGCTCCATATTTAGCGTTTATTGATGATGATGTTACTGTAAGCAAGGATTGGCTTAAGAATGGAAAAAGAATACTTGATGATAAGGAGTCTATTTCGGGGGTTGGTGGACCTGATTTTATGCCGCCTAAGTCTTCATTCTCAGAGAAGATTACAGATGCTTTATTATCCCATAAATATTTTGGAAGTGGGGTTCTTGCACATTCCTATTCTAAGAAGAAAAAGATAATAAAACAGCCAAGTGCGATAGCGTTATGTAATCTTATTCTTCGAAAGAAATTATTTGATAAGGTTGGTTTCAATTATAAGGTAGGATATGGTGGAGAGGATACTGAGCTATTGTATATACTTCAGAAGAAATACGATGCAAAATTCCTGTATGAACCTTCTATCTATGTTTTTCATAAAAAACGGAAGTTTGGGTTAGAGTATTTTAAACAAAGATTGAAGTTTAGGGTTAATAATGGAAAGATGATATATGTGTATCCTGGGCTGTATTTAGGGAATAAGAAATTTCTTTTATTTATGATGGGGATTACTTTTGGGATAATTTTGTTTTTTATCAATCCTTTAATGTTTTTATTTGCGTTGTTCTTTTATTTCTTAGTCTTAATATTTACTTCCTTAAGCTTTTTAAGAAAAGATGCAAGGATTTTTCTTTTACTGCCTCTTCTTCTCTTTATACAGCATATTGTATATTATATCGGGGTTGTTATTGGGCTGCTTCACTTTTATGACTATAATAGGTTAAGAAAAATAAGAAGAATCTAGAAATTTATGGTTTGAAATCTTTTTTTGCTTTTTCTAATTGATCTAGGTTGCCTATATCGAACCATGTTTCAGCAGTGATATAACAATAAACATGTTCCTTTTTATGAAGCCACTCTAAGAAGTTTCCTGCTTTGTCGCTGTTTTCAAATTGTTTTACAAAATGGTCAAGCATTGGCAGAACATGTGGAGGGTAGATATAAACTCCTGTAGATGCTAATGTTGATTTTGGTAATTCTGGTTTTTCCTCGAATTCTACCATTTTATGTTCGTGGTCAACTGCAACAATACCATAGTGCTTAGCAAGCTCTTTATCCTGCACATCATATAAAGCAACTGCGCTCTTATTATGTTTTTTATGAGATTCTACAAATTCCCTTAAAGAGAATTCAAATAAATTATCCCCTGCTATGATTAGTATGCTTTCTTTTATCTTTTCCTGCTCTATTACAAAATTAACATCACCTAAAGAGCCCAATCTATCTTCGTTAGATGTTGTTAAGTCATTTACAATCTTAATTTTCTTTTTACATTCCAAATTGTTTTTCCATTCTTCAAAATTAGTGTAGAATTTTGCATTTGTGACAACAAATATTTCGTCAATATCTTCAATATCTTCTAATTTTCTTATTATATGATCTATTATAGGTTTACCTGCTACTTCCAATAACGGTTTTGGTGTGTTTTTTGTCAATGGATAGAGTCTTGTTGCGTATCCTGCAGCTAGAATTATTGATTTTATTTTGTAACACCCCTGCCAACACCTATGTAGTTAAATCCGGCTTCTTTCATCTCACCAGGCTCGTAAACGTTTCTGCCATCAATAATGTTAGGTTCTTTCATTAATTCTTTTATCTTGTTTTTGTCTAAATTCCTGAACTCGTTCCACTCAGTGGCTATAACTAAAGCATCTGAATCTTTGATTGCGTCATAAGGGTCAGAAGTATATTCTATGTCCTTTAATACTTTCTTTGCTGTTTTCTCTGCTTCTGGATCAAATGCTTTTATCTTTGCTCCACTTTTCTGGAGTTGTTCTATTATGGCAATAGCTGGCGCTTCCCTCATATCGTCTGTTTTTGGCTTAAAGGCTAAACCCCATATTGCTATTGTTTTTCCGTTTAAATCAGGTAATAATTTCTTTATTTTAGGTAATAATGATTTTTTTTGTTCTTCATTGACATCTTCTACTGATTGTAGGATCTTGCTTTCAACTTCATGATGGTTCATTGTCTGTGCTAATGCTTGTACATCCTTAGGAAAACATGATCCTCCATAGCCCACTCCTGCCTGTAAAAACCTTGGACCAATTCTAGAATCTAATCCCATGCCTTTTGCTACTTCTTTTACATCACCGCCTGATTTCTCGCATAGTCTTGCTACCTCATTCATAAAGCTTATTCTTGTTGCCAGCATAGCGTTGCTTGCGTATTTTATGATTTCTGCGCTTTTTGTATCTGTATACATTATAGGTTTGTTTATCCTAGCTATTCCCTTGTAGATATCTTCCATCACATTTCTTGCTTTTTTGGAATCTGCACCTATAACTACCCTATCAGGCATCATAAAATCATTAATAGCTTCTCCTTCTCTTAAGAATTCAGGATTAGAAACAACATCAAAATCTATTTCTGTTTTTTGAGCATCTTTTATAGTATTAGTGACTATCTCAGCTGTACCTACAGGAACTGTACTCTTATCTACAACAACCTTATAGTCATTCATGTATGTGCCTATATCTTTAGCCACTTGTTTTACAAAAGACAGATCTGCCCTATGGTCTTTTCCTGGAGGGGTTCCTACTGCTATGAAGATAACTTCTGACTTTTGTATAGCATCTTTAATGCCTGTGGTGAAAGAAATCCTTTTTTCCTTGAAATTCCTCTTTAACATGTCTTCTATTCCTGGTTCGTATATAGGTACTGCGCCTTTATTTAGGTTTTCTATCTTTTGCTCGTCTACATCCACGCAAATTACGTCGTTACCGAGTTCTGCCAAGCAGGTACCTACAGTAAGCCCTACATATCCTGTCCCTATGATAGCTATTTTCATATTAATGAAGGAGAAATGGTTTATTTAAAAACATTATGGAACAAAAGGACATAAGGTTGGATTTAGAAGTTATACTCGGCAACAACAATAAGGACTGCAGACGGTCATTTTTAGTTTGACACTAAAAATGCTCTACGAGACACCCTGTAAGGGACAACCCCCGTCTCGTCTGCGTCATTGTTGTTGCCTCGTTCTAGATATGAATCATATAAGGTTTTGATAAAATAAAAGAAAAAATGGACTTAATTTCCCGTTCTTAAGTAAAAAAGGTGACAGCTTTCCTAGTTTCCCACGCAATGCAGTACTCCAAGGAACGGAGGCTTGCTTAACTCTCACGTGAGCAAAGTCCAAAGCTCAATCCGTGTTCGAAATGAGAACGGGTGTACCAAGCCCCTATGGCCGTCTAAGCATTGAGAAGTATTATCCTCTTTAAAAATGTTATTGTTTTTTGTGGTGTGGAGCAGAAACCATAGAATCCTATGAACAAAGACTAAAAAGCCGTTGTTTCTTAACTTTATCAATGATAAATTCAATAAAAACTTTAATACCTATAGAAATAAAAAAATAAAAGAAAAAATAAAATTATCTTTTCTTCTTTTTCTTGCCGCCACGTGCCATCTTTGCTCTGCTGACATTACCTTTCTTGTCAACATAGTAAAGGTATCCTGTAGCCCTCTTAACGCCGCATTTCTGCAATACTTCAATCTTCTTCTTATATGGCTTTCCAGCCCGTTTCATATTTACTCTGGCAGCGTTCCCTTTCTTATCAACATAGTAAAGGTATCCTGCTTCTCTTTTTATTCCGCATTTACAAACTACATCTCCCATGTATAATCACCCCACTGGTTTTAACGAACATAAGAAGAGGTTGTTTATATTTCTGTCGGTTTTTGTGAAGTTTGTGCGATTTCAAAACTCTGTCACACCCTTTAGATTAAACCTTGTGACATAATTTTGAAATCATTTCTGAAAATTAAAAACAAATAGTCTATTTCTTTCTTTTGCCAGTAATGGCGGAGGAAAAAA
>JAYEIZ010000053.1:0-4544 GCA_034660355.1 Nanobdellota archaeon | reverse complement strand
CTCACTTGATTCAGCATACCAAAGATATGTTGGAACAGTTGCTTTTATGTCAAGTCCAAGTTCAATATGCCATCTTTTCTGCACACACTGTCAAAGGGATAAAGATAAGGGCAGTACAAAATCAGCAAAAAAAGGAGATAATGCATTAGAATATATTGCACAAAACGAAAATGCCCGTGAAATTCTAATCACTGGAGGAGACGCCTTGGCATTGGGTAAAGATCAGCTTGAATATATTCTTAAAACCTTAAGCTCAATCAAACATGTTGAATCAATTAGAATCGCATCAAGACTGCCTGTAACAAATCCTTTTGCTGTAACATATGAGAAATTAGAGATGATAGCACGGTACTCAAAACACGCCCCAGGAAATTCAAACGATCTACCCAACATATATTTTGTTACACATGCAAATGCACCAGAACAATTAACAGAGGACATGCAGGATTCAGTAAGTAGAATTATACAATACCCTTTCTCAGGGATATTTAATCAGACAGTTCTTCTAAATGGTGTTAATGATGACTTCTCTAGGATTAGCAAGTTATTTCAAGGATTGCATAATATGGGTGTTAAGCCATATTACCTATTCCAGTGTCATAAAGTTGAGGGACTTGCAACACAAATAGTTCCAATATATTTAGGACAATCTTTTATTGCACAGCTTAGGGGCCAACCCGGAATGAGCATTCCCGCATACGTTGTAAACATGGTAGGCGGAGGGGGAAAAGTACCTCTCACTCCAGAAGGAAACGGAGAGATAGAGATTTTTGAATATGAACAATCTAAGCTACTTAGGGGCCATGATGGCGAAATAAAAAGATACGAGGATCTGCTTAAGGTTAGAGAAAGAGATTATGGGGAAGGCATGGCTGCTATGGCTGAATTCTATGGAGATCCTTCAATCAGAGATTGCACAGAAGGCCCATCGGTCAACGGATTAAATACACGCGAAACAGTATCAAGGAAATTCAGGCCTTCTATAATTGTTGTTAGTGATACTAATCCTGACCAGGTTCTTTATGTAACAAACGTTCCTACAAAAACTTTTATGGCTCAAGCTGATAAATATAAAGCAATGGGGTTTGTGCCCAACGGCCCTGAATTTGGGCTTGAAGAGAAATTCCCAACAAATCCACACCATGCTATATTAAAATAAGTTACCTTTACAATTCTGTTGTTATTATACGAAAATAACCCTATATTCAGGCGAATAACCCATTTTCCACCCTAGTATACCGAAAAGTATATAAATAAGTTATGTTAATGAATATGGTACTACAAAGACTATCGGGGTTTTTTTTAAGTAAAGGGGGTTAAAAAAGTGAAACAAGAAACTATACTACCTAAAGCGCCAGTTGCACGCATCTTATTCAACGCAGGTGCGAAGAGAGTGTCAAACTCTGCTACAAACGCCTTAATAGAGGTTTTAGAACAGTATTCTGAAGATCTTGCTGGTAAAGCAGTACAGATTGCAAAGCATTCTGGAAGAAAGACAGTTCAGGATTCAGATATTAAACTAGCTGCGAAGTAGATTTACAAAGTAAGCTTTAAATATTATGCTTTAATACTAGTTCTTACATGGGCCGGTAGTTCAGCCTGGTAGAATGCCCGGTTGGCAATCGGGTGATCCCGAGTTCAAATATCAAACTGCGTTTGATGTCCTGAAAATCGCTTCGCGATTTTGGGATGCAAAAAACCTGTTAAGGTTTTTAAGCACATTCAAAAGAAGCAGTTCTTTGAAAGTCTCGGTCGGTCCATTTCAAAATGATAGGAATAATATCTGATACACATGACAACGTAAACAACGTATTGAAAGCTATAAAAATATTCGAAAACAACAATGTAGATTTCATAGTGCATTGCGGCGACGTAGTTTCACCATTAACCATGAAACACTTTAATGGCATCCATACAAAACTTGTCAAAGGCAACTGTGATGGTGAAGTAGATGGCCTTAAGAAAACAATGGAAGATATCAAAGGAGAATACTTAGGAGAAGTTGGTAAACTAAATATCCTGGGAAAAAAGATTATTATATATCATGGGGAGAAAAAAGACAAACTACAAGATTTCATTGATGGGCAAGAATTTGATTTCATCTTAACAGGACATACTCATGAATCAAGAGATGAAAAAAAAGATAAAACTCGAATAATCAATCCTGGCGCTCACTATTATGGTGGCGAAAACAAAGTTGTCTTATTAGATGTTGAAAAAGATAAGGTTGAATTCATAGAAGTACAGTAGGTGATACTGATGCAAGTTCAAATAAAAAAAAGTGGGACAAAACCAGAAGATAATTGCATATTCTGCAAAATTGTCAAAGGAGACATACCTTCTTCAAAATTATATGAAGATGATAGGTTAATAAGCTTCTTAGATATAGCTCCTGTCAACAAAGGACATGCATTGATTGTTACTAAGGGCCATTACGAAACACTACTTGATGTGCCTGATGATGATCTGACAGATATAATGGCTACTGCTAAGAAGATAGCTAGGGCAATGTCATCTGCATTAGCTATTGATGGATTTAATCTGGCAATGAACAACAAGAAAGTTGCAGGACAGATAGTACCTCATGTTCATCTTCATATAATTCCAAGATTCAAGAATGACGGCTTTAGGACTAACTGGCAGCATAAAAAATATGCAGATAAAGAGATTGAGAAATATAAAGAAAAGATAAAAAGTTTTCTTTAAAATGAATGACGTATTATTATTGATATTGTCCTTAGTTGGTTTATTGGCCCTTTATTGGGTTTTTGCAGGCCAATGGAAATGGAATAAGATGCTTAGAGAAACACAAGAAAAGGAGATTGAAAGAGAGATTAAAAAAAAAGATGAAAAAAGCAATACTATTCGACATGGACGGCGTCCTAATTGATTCACACGATACATGGTTTGAAAGATTCAATGCTGCTCTAAAACATTTTGGTTTTAGTGAGATTTCTGTTGAAGAATTTGATAAGAACATATGGGCGATAAACTTTACAGAGACAGTACATCAATATTTCCCAGGAAAGACAGTAGATGAGATTAGAGAATACTATCGCACTAATTCTGATAGATTTATAGAGAATATAAAGAAAATGGAAAATGTTGATGAAATATTAGTTCATATTAAAAAACAAGGTTTGAAAACAGCAATTGTTTCAAACTCACAAACCAACCTTATCAAAACTGTTTTAACAAAGATAGATATATCAAAATACTTTGATATAACGATAGGTGGAGAAAGAGTTAAGCACGGAAAACCAAATCCTGAAATTCTATTAGTTGCATGTAATGAGTTAAACCTAAAACCAGAAGAAACAATCATGATTGGAGACACAATTTACGACAAGCAAGCAGCAGAAGCAGCTGGCTGTGATTTTATTGGTTATAAGATGGGAGATATTGATGATTTAATGGAGCTTAAAGAAAAGATAAAATGAAAATTCTAGCTTTAGACTATGATGGAGTTCTTGTCGATAGCAAAAAAGAGGCATTTGCAGTTGCTTATAACATATATCAAAAACTTTATGGGTTCAAAAACCTAAACAAAGAGTTATTAAGCCACAAAAATTTTAACAAGATAGATACTGAATTAAGAGAACAGGAAAGTGAATTCGATAGGTTAAGGCCATTCTGCTCGAAATTATATAAGTTCTCAACAATAATTGCAGCCTTAGACGATAAAATAGATATCAAGGATAAGAAACATTTTCTAGAGTATGGTTCTAAACTTTATCAGGATCCTCATTTCAAAGAAAAATTCCATAATGAAAGGGAGCGCCTTCAAAAAGAAAACTTTGAAGAGTATCTTAAATTAGTCCCCCCTCATAAATCAGTTATTGAAGATGTGAAAAAACTATCTGAATTATTTGATAAAGTATTCATCCTGACAGCAAACAGAAAAGACCTAATCCATAGAGTCTTATCAAAATACAATCTTGACATACCACTTGGAAATATATTTGATGTGAACTTCAAAGGTCGTGCACCAAAAACAAAAACAGCTATGATAGAGCACTTAATCAAAGAAGAAGGGGCTCAACCAAAAGACATAGTGTTCGTAGAAGACCAGCTAGAGTATGCAAGATCTGTAATCCCAACAGGAGTAAAGCTATTCATCGTAGACTGGGGCTATGACAACGAAGAAAACAGGAAAGAAACCAGAGAACGAGGAATTCCCCTATTGAATAAAGAGAACTTCTACTCTGAGATTAAAGGATATATACAAAAAGCTTTTTAAATAAAACTTCATTCTAGACAGTTAAGATGTGGTTCAACACAAACTTTTTCATACCACCAAAGGAATTCAATTTTAATAGCGAGCAATCCATGCTTCAATCCACTCAGTTTACATTTAGTGGCGATAAGACTAAATAATTCTTTCTTAGCTAAAATATTTATCTAACCTTAAAATAACAGGGCAAAGTCAACTATTCTGTGTTGGGATAGTTTAGGTTGAAATGATAAAAGAATAATCCAAAAAATGCTTTAGCCCCATTCAATGCTTGAAATGATTTAAACCAATTTGTTCTTCTCTTAATCTC
>JAYEIZ010000052.1:0-4555 GCA_034660355.1 Nanobdellota archaeon | reverse complement strand
AAATACTGCCCCTTGGTTAAATTAGTTATTTTGTAGTCTAAATAGTGGTTAAACCTAAAACGGCTCTATTTATATTATTATCAAGAAACCCATTAACAAAATCTCCATCTTCAGCTTTTCTAGATTTAACAAAATTATCATATGCTGGCTTTAATGCCACTGCAGTTGCTGCTACTGCTGCCATATCCCACAATACTTTAGTTGCTACTGTTGCTGTAATTGGATCCATTACATCTTCCTCGTGCTAATTTGTTCTTTCTTTGATTCAAATTCTGCTATATTATCTATTTGCTCCTTAACAATACTCTTCTTTGTTTTTGCCAAATCTTTCATTCCATTAACATTAGCTTCTTGAAGTTGTTGAGTTTGCTGTGTTAACTGCTGAACCTGCTGTTGCATTTGAGCTAATTGTGTTTTTAATATCTCGTTCGGATGTGTTGAGAACTTCTCTGGATCTTTTACTCCATCTTTCTCTAGCCAATCCTGCAATGCATTAAACACATCTTCTTGATTAACTACGCCAGCCTGTACAAAGTTAGCAATTGCTTGCAATCTCATCCATGCTTTTTGTGTTAATAATCTCTTATCAGCTACCTCAAGAGAACCATTAGCCTTAACATCTGCATTGAAATTAAAATCTTCTCTTGTTACCTCTTGTCCATCAATCCATATTGACTGACCTAATCGTTCTTTAAGAATATTAAACACCATACGATATACTTTAGTCCAAAATTCATTCCATCGTATAATTTCAATATTAATAGGTCCTGCTGTCTGCCTCAATCCTTCTTGAATCTCTCCTAAGGTTTTGCCACCGCCCGTATTAGTAGCATTATTAAATAACTGGTCAGTATTGCCCATATACTCTTCGACTGTTGCCTTAAGCATTTGTATAATCCGCTCTGAAGACATATCAACATTTGACATCTGCGTCAATGGCTGAATCTCATTCATATCAGAAACTGGTATTAATTCGCCATCTTGAATAGCAGAATCTCGCTGTAATATCTCTGAAGTATCTAATACTTTATAAGAAGGATTGTTATTAATCGCATCTCTCTGCAACATATTATCTAACGATTGATCCATCACCTCCTGGATAGCTTGTATTTGCTCTGGCACACCTCTTGAATTATAATGTCCTGGATTCTTTCTCTCATTATCATAACGTACATAATTTAATCCTTCAAATTCAAAAGGAAATGCTATACGTTGCAACAACGCAGTCTCAGGATCAGATACACCTGCGAAAATTGTGAATACCCATCTCTCATAAAGATCTGCCCCTTCTGGCTTATATAATGCCTCAATCTCTTGAAGTCTATACAAATCCTTATCATCGGAGTTCGTAATAACACCTTCATTTCTTCGCTGATTTAATGTATTCATATCATCAGTAGGAGAATCTTTAGCGTTAAAGTCTAATGCGTCTAAATCCTTTTTAATAAACACACCAGCATCCATCAACCCTTCAATTTCAGGTCTTGTCAACTCATAATCATATCTTAATCTATATGAATCTTCAATATCTGTTGTATAGACAGGTACTGTTATCTTAGTCGGATTAACAATCTCTATCATAGGCAATGAAGATATCTCTTCAATGTCAAATTCAATAACTTTCTTACCTTTACGAAAATCATCTATAATCTTCTTACACTGTTCTTTATCAAAATCATCCTCTGGATCGAACTCATATCTATCTATAAGAAATTGCTTTAACTCTGCATTCTTCAGCTGCTTTAATTCTTGTAATTGCTCTTTAGGATAATCCTTAAGGTCTAACACTTTATGTACAATGCGAGTTTTATACTCTTCAACAACTCTTGCTATACTTATTCCCATCTCTTTGGCATTATCAGCACTCAACTCGAGTTTATCGTATAAATTCATTTTGTTACGTAATAACATATTCATTACAGCTTCACACTTTTTCGCCCTTTGCTCATCTTCAGGCTTAACCTGAGTACCTTCTTCAATACCAACTGTACATAATTTCTTAGGACTCCACATTGCCAACACCATATTAGGAACAGCTTTACGAATCAGCTTATCTGTCTCAGGCAATGGTATACTCGGAGCATTCTCATATGGAAGTGAAGATATCTCTGCAATACCTAGTCTTTGATTAGCGGCAGTAAGCATCTTATCACGCCATTGCTGAGTATCATTATAATCTCTATCACAATTAGTAATTAACTCTTTAATATAATCTCTTAGCTTATCGCTGAGCTTCCCTGTCTTTGACTGATCTTTAATTGCTGCTTTACTGTCTGATTGCATAAGGACTCCTATTTTTCTTCCACCCGTATCTGTCAATATTTTGTTTAAATGGTTTATTCCTATGATAATCTTTTGACGGCAATACTACTTTATCAATAGCGTATAACCCTATCAAATAAGCACATGCTCTATCCAATGACTTACCATTCATCTTTTTCTTAATATCATCAGAAGACTCAACAACAACGCATCCTTCTGAATGTTGTTTGTATGTAGGAGTACATAATTGAGAACGTAATACTTTATCGTTGTGCAATGACACTTCTTCATTAGCAAACTTTTCTCCTGCTCCCCACCATAATTTACTTTTAAGGTTTTTATATTTTAGCTTATCTGAGTCACTCATCTCTGTCGAGCCTGTTCTCACAATAAGACATTTATGTTTAAGCTCTCGCAATCTATCAGCTATTGAACAACCTAAATTACAACCATCTACGGCTATTAATGGCTCTGGGCATTCTTTTGTTTTATGTTTCTGCTTTAAACGTACTAAATGCCCTGCTGTCTCCATCGTAGTCTTCTGCCCATAAATCATTTCATCAATAACTTTATACCCTTTCATTACATAGATTACTGTTTCATCATTCCCCATTCTCGCAGGGTCACAACAGACAGCTATTCTTTCATCTTCTTTGTGTAATTCTAAATCTATCGCATTCTCAACCCAACTCGGCTTAATGACTAAATCAAACCCTGCAATCACATCCCACTTACCGTAGACATAGGCGTCAATCAACTCAGGACGATGTCTAAAGGCTTCTTTTAAGTTATCTATGTAATCCCCAGGCAAGAACGGATTATCTGCTGGTAGGGCTTGAATAAACGCATTCTCGGGGTTCTCTGTGGTAATGAAGTCATCTTTTAACCAACAATCAGCAGGATTAGCTGTTAGCAATACTTTATACTGTTGAGCTTCGTTATCTATTTTACGCCTCAATGTACCTCGCACCAATCCATAATCATTTCTACTAATCTCTTCTGCCTGGTCAATAAATATATAAATGTACTCTGCAGAGTTAAACTTCTTAACAGCGTCGGAACTGTCTAATCCACCAAAATTTATTTTAACAGCGTCGAGGATTACTATTTCTTTGTCTCCAATTCTAATCTCATATGTGTCTTCTGGAATAAATGCCTTCCACGTCTCTAGTGTGGTATCATTAAAATCCACTGATTGCTTCCTGCCCATAAATGCTACTGGCGCTGGATATTTAGAAGGAAGTATGCTATATTTCTTAATTAACTTTATGCACTCTGACCACATCCAGAAACAACCAAAAACTGATTTCCCACCCCCCTTGCTACCTCCATAAAGGCATGCTTTAATTTTAGAGTCATCTAGCGTCTTAAATGCATCTAATTGTTTCTCACTAAATTGTTGGCTAATCTTCATATGAGGGCATCACCTCCTTCAGGTCTTTTCTTTTTCATTTATCCGTTTTATCCTTTTTCTTCTTTTTTTCAAATAAAGAAAACTCTATCGAAATTGGTTCCGGCGTGCGAATTGTTTGATCTATTGATTGTTTTGGCATACCATCCATTCGATTAGATAGTGAGTTGAATGCTGGTACATCGCCTGCTTCAGCCTTATCTATTATTGCTTTATTCATTAAATATGCATGAGTAACCTTATTACCGTTACTGTCCGTCACCTCTTGCGCTAATATCTGTTTAATAATAGTAGCAGTATTTGGAATACCTTTACGACTACCATGTTTTTTTGGCTGATTTTCTGAAGTGAATTGTGTATCTTCTCTTGGCATAATATAAATAAAATAATGGGCGGTCGAGACTAGACTCTTTTATATTATAATTGTTAATCAGTTGACCGCCCCAAATTATTAACATACAATATTTTGTATATCTATATTACCCTAGCACACTATATAGTATTTGTCAATAATCAAATCATTTATTATAGATCCACCTGCACAGATTCATTTGCAATTTCCCAACCTCGCTCTCTGATATCCTCAAGATGCCCTCTTTCTATCAAAAATTGCCAAAAGAAATATGTAGCTCCATCCAGTTTTTCTTGCCGTAAAATCCAACATCTTCCTGTCCTGCTATCAATTCTATATACAGAACCACTTTGAGATACTTCTAACCGATACTCAGCACTAGCCACACTAGGCACTACTAGCAACATAATTATTGCTACCAACATTAAAATTAACTTCTTCATAATTAATACCTCCCTGTTTCTTTGACATTATTTTCTATACATTTTGTATACCCAAGTATACATTTTGTATACACATATAATATTAAT
>JAYEIZ010000051.1:0-4576 GCA_034660355.1 Nanobdellota archaeon | reverse complement strand
TACATTCCAGTATCTCTAAACTGTAGCTGTAAATCTGTAGCGAATAGCATCTCTTGTTGAGATAAGGAAAATGGAGTTGCATCCGTAAACCCACCATCATAAACCCGCTCAGGAGTAGTTGCATGAAGTCCTGTTAATGTAGCATCATTTCTAAGTACCAATAATCTTTTATAGGCTGTTCCTAAGTATAAATTACTGAAATCATCAGAGAATAGTATTCCAAAGCCTATAATTAGAATTACCATTACTGCTATTAAACCTAATGTTCTTTTTCTCATTTTACTACTCCTTAATCATCATATTTACTGTAACTTTGATAAATAAAATCCTTGCTGCCATTCTCTATCGGCTGTAAATCAAAGTTCTTGCGTTCCATCTCTTCTATCTGATCAAAGAAATTCTTGCGAATTTCCTTGAAATAAGTAGCGTACTTGCTCATATCTCTATACTTTGGTATCATCATTAAATAGTAAAGGGCTCCATCTTCAAGCATAGATTTGTATGTATTTGGAACTGCTATCATCCCATCTTCTATTTCAGGGAAATACATTTCAACTTGCATTTTAATAACTTCAGTAGATGCCCCAATGTCTTTAGGAAAATAGATATATCTGCCATCAAAATGATATATATTCTGATCTGAATTAGATGTATTCTTTACAGTTTTATAATCATAATTCTCCCACTCTTCATCATCCAGATATATTGCCACTACCCTCGTTATAGAGTGATCGATCTTGAGAGCATACATATCACTATCATAACTGAAGTTTGTTCCGAACTTAGTATATTCTTTAATCTTACTATCTGTTAATCCACCTATGGTTGTGGTTGTCATATCACCAATAGTAACTCCAGACTCTGATCCGGTTATCACAAGTATTTTCTTCTCAGGAGTCATTAAACTGTTAATTCTTCTCAGTGCTCTGTTTAGTGCCAAAAGCACCTCGTTTCGTAGTGGTGTCTCTGTCAACAATGCTGAAACCTCGTTATAAAGAGAACTAAATTCTAACTCATATTGTCCCATAAATTACTCCTTTTCAAATCCGAGTTGTAGTCTCATTGTATATGAAGCCCTTTTAATAGCAGCTCCAATAAAGTTCGTTCCAAAACCAAGCTCTTGAATATTTTCATCAGTTCTCCAATCATCATAGCTTGAACTTAACAAACAATACATATAAATTTCTGGAACTCTGGAATTTTCATCAGTTGAAATCCAATAAACGAATATTTTATTGCCGTTATTTACCCAAGCTATCTCATTTTCAGATGGACGTAAGTGAGGATTCTTTTTTATCCTGTTCATTTCTTCTAAGGAATTTAACTCTTTAAAGGTATAAGCAACATTACTCTGTGGATTAACATCTAAATACCTAACTCTTATTATATCCGTCCGTCCACTATCATTAACGTCTATCAAAGCAACGTGATTACTAAACAAAGGATTGACAACATAGTGGTTTACCATAGGGTAAATTTCATTCTCGGAGATTGCTAAAACTTCTGCATATTGCTCTCTCTCTTCATCATTCAATGCCCTGTTAAGATCTTTAATGGCAACAATATCCTCAGCTAATGATTCGATTGCATTTATAAAATGATCTTGAATAGCATCAGCATAAGTGATTGCCTCTGGATCACCACAAGTTCTACCTATCATTTTCTTTATGTTATCTAATGCCCACATTGCCATAATAACTCCCTATTCTTGATTTTCTTTTTCCTTATTCTTAAGAGACTTTTGAGCAGCCGCAAGATTCTTTAATCTTAATTTTTCAGTGCGTTCCTCTGGATCTATAGGAACCGCTCCATCTGCTATCTTCTGTCTTAAATCTGACGTTATATCTACTCGTTTCCTATGAGTAACCTTAACGCCGTAAAGAGCAGCTTTATGTTTAAATTCATCCCAGCCAAGCTCATCCCACTCATCTTTAGTGTCAACTGCGACATTTTTGTCACTATATATAATCAGTTCAGGATATTTCTTCACTAAAGCAAATGCCTCTTTTTCTGGAATAGCTAAAGCCATTCCGGGATCAAACATATAATCAGCACTTCTTTTTTCATTTCTCTCTGGGTAAACCTTTTTGAGCTCATCTGCTGTAAGGAATTTAGATGAAGCCGGTCTTCCCCTCTTTAGTGTTTTGTCTTTTACTAATCTTGTTTTCATTTTTTTCCTCCCCAATTTCTTCTTTATGAATTTCAAATTTATTACCGCTCATATTATCTTTACCTTGAAAGTAGAAATATCCATAATTCCAAAATGCGTGAATTGGAATTATACCAAATTCTTCTTGCATAGTTTTATGATAATTGTGAGAAACATATCCCTTAACTTCCTCGTCAAACGGATGCTCTCTTACCCATTCAGTTTTCCACATACCAGGGCATATCGCTTGTACGGGTATAGGATTATGTTTTTCTAAGCTGTCCACAAGGGTCATATTGCTTACAATGCAAACAGGGTCTTTGTGTTTATGATCTATTGCTGCTTCCAATGCTATCATCAATGAAAGAGTGTTATCTTTCGATAATTTATCATCATCACCTAAAAATCTAATGTATTCAGTATCACATTCTTTTACAAGCTTATTATAGCCTTCAGGAACTGAATATTTACCGTCTTGATTATCAAGAAATTTCACCTTACATATCCCCGGATATACTTGTTTATTTCCAGAAGATGCTGCCTCTAAGAATATCTTCTGTTCTCTACTCCATAATATTGCTATTGTAACATCAGGAAATTTTGTATTTATTGCAGGAAGATTTTCCCTGCTTTTCCGAAGATGTTTAATTATGTCTGGATCAGGAATAATATCCTCAAGCGTTTTGTCACATTTTGAAAATGGCTTTGTTCCTTCGACAATTAGTTTTTTTCTGTTTCTTGAAATAACATTATGTCCATTAATATCAAGTCCATCTTCATAAATATTTTTATCGAGGAATACACTTTTTGGTTTAGTCCTATTAAATAACCATGAGTCTATCCCAGATGCAATACCTTCTTTTTCTAATCCACCCATAATAGCTGTATCAATGGTCATATTTAAAGCACAAGGATGATATCGAATTGTATCTGCTAAACTGTACCAAGCAACCACATTACTCCCAATATCATAGAAATAACCTGATTCTTGCTGATACCAGTCAAAATGATTATTTATTGCTTTCATTGATGCAGCCAATCTCTTAGAATGAGGAAAACAATCTGCTGCTTGAAGAACAAAACATTTTGATCCTTCTGCTCTTCGGTTATAAATATCAATCCATTTATGAGATAGTGGAATCCACTCTTCTACCGGAATATAAACTATTCTCTCACAACCAACTTCTTTCAATCTCTTCTTATAACTCATCAGTCTTTTCTTCCCGAATACCAATGGATTATTTGCTTTCTTTGTCTCTTCGGCAACTATTAATTCCCACTTGAAATCAATATCTGTTTGCCTGCAAAGTCCTTCTAATGTAACATTTGCGATCATTCCCGCCTTAAACATGGGCAATGCTACTGTCATCTCAATCATTTCAACCCTCCCTTTTGGTTATATTTTTTCAAGTGCTTTCTTGTCTTATAATTGCCATAACAAAAAGCACACATCTTTCTTGTAAAAGGATTTAACTCCTCAAATTTATCTAAATAATATTCTGCTAATTTTGTTTCTTGATCCCTAAAATCTTCAGGATTCCATCCTTGATAATAGATCATGTGATCCTGAAATGAACATAATGTTATAGTATCTCCAACCATCCCAAATGCCGGACATCCACAATCTGCCGGTAATGATTTTGGTATAGGTTTATCGGAAACTTCATAATATTCAGGTCTATCTACTATTTTCACATTATGTATATTTTCTTTTAATATCAAATCTATGTTTTCATGGTTATTCTCGTATTTGGAAATTCTTATTCCGTCTATAGCATCACAAATACTTTTAAACCAAGCCATATTATCTTTATTAACTGCT
This sequence comes from Nanobdellota archaeon, assembly GCA_034660355.1. Classification (GTDB taxonomy): domain Archaea; phylum Nanobdellota; class Nanobdellia; order Woesearchaeales; family JACPBV01; genus JAYEIZ01. Next base: position 605 of record JAYEIZ010000051.1, on the reverse strand, counting down.
AAAGCATTCGTGTAAGCAACTGTATCTACAGTTATTCCTGATTCTCTAATTAGTTTTGCTGCTACAAGTAAATGTTTCCACAATAAAGGTTCTCCGCCTGAAAAAATAATTCTTTTAAATGTATAATCTGAGAACTTAGAATACTTAATTAAATCTTTAATATTTTGTAATGATGTTTCCCATCCTTTTTTTGCATCCATCCAATGTACCACTGGACAGAACGAGCAACGGTTCTGGCATTTAGCTGTTGTCTTTATAGAAAGCACCATATTTTGTATCATATTTAATCCTTAAAATCACGGAGAGAGTATTACATTAACTGAGGGGTAGTAAACTCTCCCCGCTCAACCCAGGGAGGTTGTTATTTCTTTTTCTTCTTCAAAGCCTTTTCAAGTTTTGTAATCCTTTCCCCTAAAATCATAACATACTTAGCTAAAGGATTTGAACTTGCAGCCTTTTCAACATATTCTTTTGGTTTCATTTTTACCTCACAATAGGTTGACTCCCATAAAGAGAGCCAACCATTAATGTTTAGTTATATCGCAGCACTTGATGTCCAAGATCCGATATACTTATTACAGTCCCAATCACCTTCAACCTTGCAT
>JAYEIZ010000050.1:0-4628 GCA_034660355.1 Nanobdellota archaeon | reverse complement strand
CATCTGTAATAACTTCTGATAAAGCTAATGCTGTAGGTTCTGTTATAGTATAACTTCCTGTAGCAACATTACTTGCCTGATCAATAACAGAAGACGCTAAATGTGACTAGAAATATTCCTATGACTCCGGCAGGAGATAATGATTCTTTAAGAAATAATACAGCAAATATAAATACAAAAAAAGGAACAATATTCAGCATAGGAGTTACGTAACTAACTTCGAACTGTTTAATACACTTTGTTCTAAGGTAGATTCCCGCTGTTCCAAGTATAGATATTAGGTAAATGAGAAGTAAATTAGGTAACTGGATTCTTAGATCAACAAAAAAAGCAAAGAGAGAGATGTATGCTAAACCAAAAATAGATCTTATGAATGAGAATGATAATGGAGATTTGTTTTTTAGTAGGTGTTTCGAGTATAAATATTCAATTGACCTTGCAAGTATGAATATGCAGATGAATATTAACCAGACCATTAATAGAATTATTCTTTAATCATATAAATATGTTTCTTAGTCAACAACAAAAAGTTCAGAATCATGCACATCAAATATCCCTATCCTAGCACAGGCATCTAACCAACCATGGGCATAATTCAAAGCTGCAAATGCAGTTACAAAGTCACTTTTATCTTTATAATACAAGGCGTCTGAGAAATATCTTTTGATCATGTCTAAGCAGTCTTCTCTTTCCTTAACCAAAGAAGTTCGATTAGAGCTTTTCTCTGCTTTAGCTATTGCTTTTTCTGTAACAGAGATATACTTATTCAGCTTTTCTTCTATTATTTTATCGTTCATTAGCTAACTTCTTTTTCTTTTTTGTTAGCTTTTTCGAAATCTTCGCTAATTGGGTAAGGTCGTCTGACAGTTATTGGTATCAAGTTTTCTTTAAATTCTAATTTTGCAATCTCAATAGGGTTGAATTTGATCTCTTCCAAATCTTTTTCATTCAGTTTAACTAAAAATGGAGCTCCCATTGAAATTTGTAAAGCACGAGCACCTAATATTCTAGCTGTTTCGTATTTTGTGAACTTCTCAATTTCTTCAGCCATTTTTTAGTGCACCTCTTAGTTCTTTTGCTTTTTCAGTTCCAATATCAACCATCTTCATGATTTCTTCTTGAGTTAGTGGACCTTCTCCACCTTTTTGCATAGCGCATAATGTTCCGTCTTCTTTTGTAGCTACTGTCAACCTAGAGTCTATAGCCTTTTCTTCTTCTGATGTAGGATCCACTATGAATGTGTCCCCTATCTTACAAATTGTTACAGATAATGGGCTGTTTTCAAGCTCTAGTTTTTTATCGGTTTTTTCTTTATAGTCAACCTTCTCACCGTCAAATTTAGGATATACTGTATTTTGTAAAGCTGCATATGCTGCTAGTGAAGCTATATCAAATAAGTTGCCAGCGTCATTCAGTGTGCATATATCAATTACAACAATCCAGATTTTCTCTCCTGCTTCTATGCACAATTTCTTGAAGTCTAATGTTTTGCTTTCCCTTATTCCACGGTCAACAACTCTTGATAATTCAATTGCCTGTATCCCTGGCGGACCAGATTCAAAGTTAGGACTGGACAATGGAAGTAATTCTGTACCCACCATTATTGTGCCTTTATCAGGCGAATCTGGGTAAGGCTTGCCTACTTCCAGTTTAACACCAACCATAACTTCAGTTTCACCTAATGTGACTTTAGCAGAACCTTCTGCAGTCTTTGTGAACCCATACTCTATGTTTAATGGTTTACGGTATTCTAATGGCTTTCTTCCATCTAGTCTTTTGTCAGATTTGAGAAGTGTCACTATATGTTTCTTTAATTCTTCATCCATTGATATCACCTTTAACGTTATTATATTTCTCCTTGAGTGCTTTTTTCTGTACTTCATATATCTCTTTGCAGACTTTCTTGCCTATTTCAATTGCCTGGTTTAACTGTTCTCTTGAAAGCAATCCATCCATCTGAAGAAGAGTTACTTTACCAGTGCTTGGAAGAATAGCTATTGGAATGTCTGCAACTGGACCATCTTCATAAGATTCTTCTGAATAATCTAAATCTGCAATTATCTTGTCATCTACTCGTCCAACAGAAACAGCACATACCAAGTCTTTCATTAACAAGCCTGCGTCTGCTAGAGCCATGGATGCTGCACAAATACCCGCACACCTTGAGCCTGCTTCTGTTTGAGGAAGTTCAATAAAAACATCAACAACAGAATTAGGATATTCCTTAAGATCCAGAACAGGTATCAATGATTTCATAGTTACCATTGAGATCTCTTTTGACCTTCTTGAGCCTCCTGGCCTTACTCTTTCTCCTCCTGATGAGAATGGCATCATGTTGTAGTTACATCTCAATATGCCTTTTGATGGATCCTGTAAGAATCTTGGATATAAATTACGAGGACCGTAAACAGCTGCATATGCCCAAGTATTTCCAAATTTAAAGTATGCAGAGCCATCTGCCCTCTTTATCACTCCTACTTTTGCTTCCATCTTTCTTACTTCTTCAAGATCTCTACCGTCTATTCTTTTTTCGTAACCCATAATAATCACCCTAATTTAGTTCCTGTTTCTTTTTCCAGGAATTTTTGCATTGTGTCAGTTAGTCCGCTTAGATGAGATTCAGCTTCTATTTTTCTGATTGCTCTTTCGACTAGAAGTTCCTTATCTACATCTCCATCTATCCATAATAATCCATTTTGTCCGACAACAATCTTACAGCCTGTTGCATTCTTTAACATACCGACCATAGATCCCTGCTTGCCGATTATTCTTGGAACTTTATGAGGAGAAACGTTTATTATTCTTCCCCCATTTATCTTATGCAATCCAGGACCTTTCAAAGTTATGTCAATAAGCTTTTGAGGAGTAACATTTGTTATCTTTGCAACCATATAATCCCCAATATTATAATATTGAGTCAGGTCTGCCCCTTTTCTTACAAAGTCAGATGTTGCATCCTTAAGCGATAACATAGCAGAATAAGCAGAGTTTGTTTCTACGCGCCATCCACTAAATGTTATATCAAAAACTTGGCAGATTATTACATCATCTCTATGTGGCATGTACTTTCCTGATAATGGAATCAGCTTAACAGTTCTGCCATCAATGTACGTTAACCCCAATCTTCCTGCTAATATCTTGTCTCCTTCTCTGTATGTTCCTTGTCCTGGAAGATTGTCCATTCCCTCTGCCAACGTCTCTCCAGGCACAACGATATCTTTTGCTTTAACTATTAATTTACCCATAATTTACCACCTTGTGTTTTAACCTAATAATGCTAATTTTTATTTCTTCTTAGCACCTTTTTTTAGTTTTGCTTCACCTAGCGCTCTTGCAATTGTGTCGCGAGAACACTTCTTGTATTTCTTCTCATCTGTTTTTATATAAGCAGCATCTATTCTCTCAATTGAGAAATTGTCCCCTAAGACTTTCTTTAGAGATGCAAGAGATAGCTTTAATGCATCATCTATTGTTATTTGAGAATTGTATTCTTTATGCAGTATCTCTTCTATCTCAACCTCACCTTCGCCTATTACTGATGCATTGTATTCAAAGAATATTCCTGTAGGGTCTGTCTCATACAATGTAGGCTTGTTGTTGTCTATCCCACCTATTAACAAGGAAACACCAAATGGCCTTAGGCCACCACTTTGAGTGCAAACTTGCTTTAAGTTAGAGATATCCTTAACTAAGGTGATTACATCTACCGGTGAATCGTATGTAACTCTATGTTGTTGAGCTTTTAATTGAGCTCTTTCTATTAGGACACGAGCGTCTGATAGTATTCCAGAAGCTGTTGCGCCAATATGCTCATCTAATTGCCATATCTTCTCTACAGACTCTGCTACAACTAAGGAGTCTACTATTCTCTTGTCTGTTACAAATAAAATACCATCAGAACAGACAATACCTATAGCAGTAGATCCCTGTCTAACTGTCTTTTTAGCATATTCAACCTGTAAAAGTCTCCCATCAGGAGAAAACATTGTTATTGCCCTATCATAACCCATTAATTGATGCGGCATTGGTTCAACCATTTTTCATTCACCTCAAAAAGATTTTTTTAAATATTTTTCTTCAGCTTTTTTTAAAATTCCGCTTATTCCTATTGTTTTCATGCTTTTATCTTGATTGATAGCATCTACCATCTTGGTAGTGTACTTGTTATTTACTCTTACAACCCCCCTATGAAGGGAGTATTTATACTTATTCTTTATAAACCTTATCCCAGCTTCAGCATAGTTCTCCCCTAATATGTTTGCGGCAGACTTCTTTATAGCATTATAGACTGCTGAGTCATTGTTTATATCAGATTCAAACACAATATAACGTTTCTTTGGCCTTTTACTAGGTTTAATCTTCATTCTTACAAAGTTGTGAGAAAACAGTTTTACTTTTTTATTCTCTTTTCTTCTCTCACTTCATAGTTTAGAATTATGTTTTTATTTATAAATTATTCGGTTTTTAAATAGGGAATATTGTTCAAAACACCCATGTCTGAAATGTGAAATTCCAAAATTTGGCACAAAATTTCGGCGGCAATTCATTTATAAAGTTTAAAAAGAAAAATGAACCCACCACTTATCGTATCAGGATTTTGTCAGAGTTTTGAAATCAAAAGGCAGTTT
>JAYEIZ010000049.1:0-4646 GCA_034660355.1 Nanobdellota archaeon | reverse complement strand
TTTGCAATGCGGACAAGAGAACATATGATCACCTCAAAAAGATTTATGGAAGAGGTAGTTAATATAAGTTATGGAGATTAAACGGTATCCGTTTAACACTGGTAGGACGACCAAATGCTTTTTCTGACATGTCATAATGACCGCCTTTCGTGGTTTGCTATACAAATTCCGAGTTCATGATATTAGGAAGCGTGAACATAGGATTATTGGAGGCAGATAAAATGAGCGTGTTTGAAAAGCTGAGGCATGTAAAGAACTTAGTTCCTGATATAGATGACAAGGATTGGTTTGTCATGACTCAGAAGCTTGCCAATAAATGGCATTACAAGAAGAAAAAGAAAGTAAGGCTGAGTAAGGAAGAAGCTAAGCTCTATGAAGTTTACATTGCTAACAAAATTAATCCAACTACTGTTTACAAATGGATGCTGTTGACAAAAGTTCCTTCTTATCTTAGGATGAGAATAAGAAGCGATGAACTTAAGCAGAAAGACATAGTTGAGAAGAAAAGAGAATTGAGAACAATTAGTTCTGTTACTGAGAAGGATTTCATGTATCAGGTAAAAAATACAATCATGAGGTATGTAATAAGATGAAAACCATGCAAAAAAAGAAGGCTAAGATGAATCCTAGCGATAGAGGGTTTACTTGTGGAAAGAAGAAGCTTCCTTATGTATTCAGCAAGGAGCAGCTTGTAGCAATCCTCGGAGTAGTTGATGATGCAAGGATGGGCATGATTATCTACATGGGAGTATTTCAGGGACTTAGAATTGGAGAGATGGTGAGGCTTAAGTGGAGTGAAGTGGATATTGAAAATGGAGAAATTCTTATTCTTGACGCTAAGAATACAAAGAGATACAAAAGCGGTTACGGTAAAGATAGAATTGTTCCTATCAATGACATGTTTATGAATGTATGGAAATCATACAGGGCAATGAATCCAGATCAGGAATATGTTATTCCGGGTGATAACAGGTTCAATAAAAGGCCTGATGATAACAGCCTGATAAGACAGTTCCAGAAAAAGCTATGGGAATATCTGCAAAAGCTTGGATTATTGCAGATTGACTACCTGCAAAAGAATGGAACGCCCAGATACAAGTATCACATGCACACCTTAAGGCACGTCTGCGGTACTAACTTAAGAAGGGCTGGAATGAAGATAGAGGACATAAGAGACTTCTTAGGGCATGAAGATGTAGACACAACTATGGTTTATGCTGAGCTGGCTAAAGATGATTTGAAAGAAGTAAGCCATATAGCATACGCATATCCAAAATCAAGACTTGGATTGCCACAGCCACAGGCAATAGAGGTTTCAGTAGACAAAGATACATTGCAGTTGCAGAAAGAAATATTGCAGATGCAACTGGAAGTAGCAAGACAGAAAGTCAATCCTTTTGTGAGGGCTTAAAATGGCAATATGTCATAACAAGCAATATGAGAATGAGTTTGTCAGGCTTATGCTTAGCAAGGGCTATCATTGCGAAAGGGTTGCTGGCTCAGGCTCAGGAAGAGAAGCAGTATGTGATTGTGTTCTCTTTAAAGATGGAAAAGTGTATTTAGTAGAGGTTAAAGCAACTAAAGAGAAGAAGTTCTACATGAGAAAAGGAATAAGAGAGCAGTTGCAGAGAATGAAAGAAGTTGCTGAGAAGAGTAATGTTGAATGGATGCTGGCTGTTAAGTTGAAAAGGCAGGGTTGGACATACTATAAGAACTCACAAATTGAATTGTAAGTCATAAGGCTTAATCTTTCCATTCTAATAGGCATAATTGGATAAAAACGAAAGATTTTTATACTAAGTCTATTAATAGTCTATTAATAGATTAAAATGGCAGGAAATGACATTAAACTAAAAAATGCTAAATTGACATTGCAGGAAGTATCTGTAAAACGTCTTCTTGTAAGGAAAGTCTCAAAGAATAACAGCACCTCTGGTAAGATTACTGTTCCTAGTGATTTAGTAGATAAAGAAGTCTATATTGTGATTCCAAAATGAAATATCAATTAGAAAAATTTCAAAAGTTAAAGAATATGGAAGAACAAGAGATAGAATTATCTTCAGTTTGGAATTTTGGAACAAGAGAAAAAGGATTTGGCTCTCATATTTTTCATGGTAATTGTATACCTCAAGTTGTAAAACAATGCATCTTGAGATATAGCAAAGAAGACGACATTATTATTGATAGTATGTCTGGTTCTGGAACTACTTATGATGTTGCTAAAAAATTTAAAAGAAAGTGCTTAGCTTTTGATATAAACCCCCAACGAAAAGAAATTAAAAGGGCAGACTCTGCAAGTCTCCCCGTAATTGCCAATAGGGTTAACATGGCATTCATTCATCTACCATATTGGAATATGGTGAAATATTCAGATGATAAAGAGGATTTAAGCAGAAAGAAAACAGTCGAAGAATTTTATATTAAATTACAATCCATTTTTTTAGAGTTAAGAAGAGTTCTTAAACCAAAAGGACATATCTGTGTTCTTGTTGGAGATAAAATTAAAGATGGGAAAAACATTCCATTATGTTTTGAAACATATAATCTTCTCAAAAAGTTTTTTGCATACAAAGACTATGCAGTTAAAATAACTAAACACGCAAATAGTATACACAACAAAGGAAAAGTTGTTCAAGCTGAGTTAGCCTGGAATGACTTACTTAGGCCAACTCATGATTTGCTGTTAGTATTCCAGAAAATGTGACTTATTTCTTTTTTTTCTCAGTTTTTACTTCAAATACTTTCATAAACATGTCACTAAATTCTTGAGGGATGGCTTCAACTGCTCTGTTGATACATTCCATTATTCTATCGGGATTAGTTTCAAGACGAACATTCTCTTTTTTATCGATCGAAATATGCCTAGGTACTAAATTATTAAGACTCTTTACCAAACTCACTAGCTCATTTTTAGGAAGCTTATTCAATTCTTTATTCTTTACCCTGATTGCATTTATGTTGGGTGGTTCAATGTCAGTTTGCATTAACTCATAAGTTGTTTCTAGCAATTCTTTTATTGGTTGTTTCTCTATACTTCTTTTTTCAATTTCATTTATCCATTTAGTTGTTTCAGTTACTTTGTGGCATTTTTCAAAGAATTCGTTATAATCAGCATAATTTAACTGCTTTGGTATAGCTAATAAAACTAACTTCCAGAAATCTTTTGCACGAATCAATGTCACTTTCTGCTGTTCAGCTTCAATATTACCTGCTGATTCGGGATTATCAGCTCCTTCGAAATCGATAGCAATAACTACAGAATAATTTGCGTTATATTTCTTCCTGTGCCTTACACAAGCGGATGCTTTTATTGTCTCAGCCTTGATTTTATCCTTTTTTGTGCTTTTTGCATCATAAGTTAAGGAATAATCTCCTCTTTCATTTTTATTAATTATACCCATTACAGCTAAAGCCTTACCATCTGGCTCCCCTATTCCACCAATTTTAGTAGTATTGAAGCCCAAGCTCTTAAAACCGAAGAACACAGCATTTTCTAATCCACTAGAGTCAGCAAGAGCATTTTTTATCATTGATGCAACGTAAGGTGCATTTGGATTATCATTATATGTTAGCTCTCTAAAAAGTTGGTCTCTTTTCTCCATAACAATTTTAACAATTTCTTGATCAACTCCAGACTCTATCATAAGAGCTTCCGTTAAAATCTCTGTTGTTGCTATAAGTTGAAAAGGAAGATTTGATTTAAAATCATGGAGAAAATTTGTAAAGAAAGGGTGTAAGATATTAATTTTGACATCTCTAGAAGTTAAATCAAGTTTAGCTATAGGGTCTTCAGGTTCAAGTGCTTCCATATAAATGTCTTTTATTATTCCTTTTTCGCTTATGGATTCTTCTTCTAAATCAGATATGAGCTTATTCTGTTGTTCTTTACTTAGATTATCTGGAATATCAATGAGCAAAGGCTTTTCAATATCTCCTTTAAAGAATTTTTTTACTACATTTATTATTGGTCTTCTTGAAAGGCTTGTAGAAGTATAAGCCATTTTATTAGAGGCATTTCTTTCTTCTTCTTTAGCTGTTATGTAATTATCCCAGAATGATTTGGCTTCATTAAATTTTTTACTAATGTAAGTTTGAACCTCTGAAAATGCTTCACAGTCTTTTACTGATTCTCTACCTGAAGTCAGGTATTTATCTAATTCATCAGCATTAACCATAATCCTTATTCGATTAAATGTTGCGTGATTAAGCTCTTCAATTGAGCCTATTAATGGATTGTCAATGTTAATTAATCTGCCCCTTATCATCAAAAAGATTCCGTGACTTCTTCCGACATCTTGAGATTTTCCTTTAACCAAAGAATTTTCATATAACTCTATCTCACCGTGAACATCCCTAATGTGGGGGAAATGAATAAAATGTTTTCCTTCCTCTTCAGATGTTTCATATTTATTCTTTTCAGCAACTTTATCCTTTTTCCCAATAACCCACTTTTTAATAAGAGGGATAGAAACTTTACTTGATTCAATCTTATTTCCATTAAAAAATAAGTTAAATCCTGGACTAAGTGGTAATGCTGTTCTAAGAATCCATTGAAGCCTTCCCTCTTGAATTTTATGAGCCTTATCTTTAAAATCCGACATAATAGCAATAGTCCAAGACTCCTCAGATTTATCACCAAACAATTC
>JAYEIZ010000048.1:0-4652 GCA_034660355.1 Nanobdellota archaeon | reverse complement strand
GTGGTTATGGAGGGCCCCCTAAAATTGTCGAGAGGCAGCATGATTTGGTGATATTTGTGTGTCCTGAGTGTGGAGCAAAACCAACAGTTTTAGAAGGAGATAAGATAATTCTAAAGTTAGTAGAGGTGGAATAATGTGTCTTGCTATTCCAGGAAAGGTAGTTGAGATCAATGGAGATTTTGCGATAATTGAATACGGAGAAGAAAAAAGAGAAGCAAAACTCTTAAATCCTGAAATTAAAGTTGGTGACTATGTTGTTGTTCAGAATAAACTCGTTCTACAGAAGGTTGAAGAACAAGAAGCTTTAGAATCTATAAAACTATGGAAACAAGCTTTAAAAAATGAAGACTGAAAACTTCTTCTTAAGATACGCTTACCCTTGTGCATATATTATAATGCAGAGAGGGGAGATTACATCAGAACAGTTGAAAGAACTAGAGCAGATAGCAATAGATAACAAGGAAATTTCTAGAGAAAAACTAGAGAAAATCTTCCATAGGGCTTTTGAGTATATAGATCGGTTAGCTGAAATTAGATGTAGTTACAGGTGGGATAAGGGCGTTATAGAGGAGTACTTTTATTCTTATCATAATGAGGTTATTGATAATGGAGAAGGGGTTTATTCAAAAGTACCTACAATACTTAAGGAATTATCAAAGGTAGAGGAAGCAATTATTGTGGATAAGAAAGAAGATGCATTAACTGTAGAATATAAAGGCAATGATGGAAAAACAAAAACAAGAAATGTCTTAAATCACTTTGTGCCAGATGCTAAGGTTAATGATAAAGTTACAATACATTACGGTTATGCTATAGAAATTGTAGAGTAATCCTTTTTCTCCATAAATAAAATCATTGAGACTATCCCGCTTAAGATAAGAACTATGCCAAATAATTGCATTATATCGACCATTTTTCCTAAAAATGCAAAGGAAAGTAATGTAGTAATGGGACTCCCCAATAAAAGAATTGAAGTTGCAGTAGTAACCTTAACATGTTTGAGTCCAGTATACCAGGTTATTACATAAAAGAGTAGAAAAGGAGCAGAAAGGAGAATCCAGCTAAACTGCGCAACATTGATAGTAAATATCATAGTGAATTTGCCTGTCACTAACATATAAGCCATTATAAACAAACTTCCAAAAAACAATCTTCCAAAAGCTAATACTCTGGGTTCTATGGTCTTTAACGCCCTTTTTGATATAACATTCTCAACAGCCCAAAACATTGTTGCTGCTAAAATCAATAATGCTGCCGCATTAAACTCAAACTTTCCTATCTTAAGAAGTAGATAATTACCAATTAAAAGTAAAACCATCGGTATGAATATTCTCTTACTCAGTTTCTCTCTCAAGAACACTACAGCCAAGACAGCAACCATAATAAACATAGTCTTATGAACAAAAGATCCTACTGCTCCACCGCTTAATTGAAGTCCTCTAAAGAACAATACAAATGGAATTGAGCCACCGATAAGCCCTATTGACACTAAAGTAAGCCATTCTTTCTTACTAAGTTTCTTGAGGTGTCTAAATTCACTAAATCCTACTATAATTCCTAATAAGAATAAAGCTACAATACTGTTCTTCATGAATGTAAAAACAGTTGAATCTATGCCTTTTACTCCAAATTGGTTTAAGAATATGGAACATCCAGAGATTATTGCAGTGAACAATACAAATATCAAACCTTTATTTTTCATGCAGAAGATTGAAATTTGGTGAATTTATAAAATTTTCTATTTCACCTTTTTATCTAAATCGAAATATTTAAAAAATAAGGGCTTTCTTATTTTATTATGCTCCAATATAGCCTAAAAAAGAGTGATTTTAATAGATTTGTCAATACTATAAAGAAGAATTCTGATTTTATAGGGCCTATTCAAGGCGACCAAACAAAAAAAGTAAGTCAAAGTTTCTTCAAGAATATTGATTCTGTTGAAGAGCTTTATCTTAATAAGAAAACATATTATCCTGTGAAGAATTTCTTTTTTGATAATAAGGAAACAATATTTGAATTTAATGGCAACAAAGTGATAGACCCGAAGATTACTCTAAGGCCTAGGGTGTTCTTTGGGCTTCGAAGATGTGACCTAAATGGCATAATGCACCAAGATACTGTTTTTTTAGAGGAGAACACAGACCCGTTCTACAAAGCAAGAAGAGATGCATCAATCCTAATAGGCTTGCATTGTAAGAAAGGGGATGATTATTGTTTTTGCAACTCTATTGAACTAAAGGATTTTTTCGATTTGATGTTCTATGATAAATGCAAGACCTATGCAATAGAGGTTGGCTCCAAAAAAGGAGAGGAGTTTGTAAAGAAATACAAAAACTTCTTCAAAGTAGCAGAGAATGTGATAAAAGATGCAGATAGAAAGACAGAGAACAAGAGATCATTGAATACATTAGAGATAAAAGGATATTATCAAAATAATGATTGGAAGAAAGGAGCAGAGGCATGTATCAGTTGTGGTGCATGTAACTTTCTTTGCCCTAATTGCCATTGTTTTGATTTTGAAGATGAAATAAATTTCGATTTAAAAACCGGCAAAAGAATTAGAAAGCCCGCTTCATGCCAGCTAAGAAGCTTCACAAGAGTTGCTGGCGACCACATATTTAGAGATGCCAGACTTGCAAGATTCAAACATAGAATATATCATCAGATACAATACTTCAAGGACAGGCATGGTGTTGTGTTCTGCACAGGATGCGGCAGATGTATTGAGGGTTGTCCATCTAGGATTGATTGGGTTGAAATAATAAATGAGATGAAGAAATGAGTACGAAAGAAGAAATCATAAAAAATTCACCATATAAGCCTTATTTGAGAAAAGTTATATATCAAAAGAATGAGACAGCAGATTCTGTTACTATTCGCCTTGATTGGAAACTTAAGCATGAACCTGGCCAATTCGTTTTCTGCTCTATTCCAGGTATTGGAGAAGCTCCAATCTCAATATGCTCCTATTCGGATAAATATGTTGAACTCAATATTCACCAAGTTGGAAATGTTACAAACGCGCTTTCTAAGATAAAGAAAGGAAATGCCCTTATGGTTAGGGGCGCTTATGGTAAATCTTACCCGATGGATCAATTCAAGGGAAATAATATTGTTATAATAGGTGGGGGGGTTGGAGTTGCACCTCTTAAAGGCATAATTGAATATATTGAGAAGCAAAGGAAAGATTTTGGTGATATTTCTCTTTTCTTTGGATTTAGAACCCCTGATGATGTGCTATTCGAAAAAGACATGGCAAGGTGGCAGAAGAACTTTAAACTTCACATAAGTTTTGATAAGGTTGGAACAAAAACAACCTTTAACGGTAAGCAGGGTTTCGTAACGCAATTAGTGGACAAAAACATTCAAGATAGTAACAACACAGTTGTATTCTTATGTGGGCCACCAATCATGATTGAAAAAACTATTGAAATACTACTCAATAAGGGCTTTGATGGGAATCAGCTATACTTAAGTGCAGAACGCCTGATGTATTGCGGAGTAGGTAAATGTGGAAGATGTATGATTCATGGCAAATATACTTGCTTAGATGGAGCAGTATTCAAGTATAGTGAGTTAAAGGATTTTAAGGATGATTAAAATGGCTAAACAAAAATTAAAATTTTCGTTTACCAGTTTTTTATGGGGTAAAAAATGGTAAAACCTAAAGTTGGATTTTATGGTGTAACTGGCTGTGCAGGGTGCCTTCTTAGCGTAGTCTTTAATGAGGATGAAATACTAGATATTGTTAATGCGGTAGATATTGTTGCATTCCCATTATTAAAGCAAAAGAATCCTGAGGTAAAGCTAGATATCTGTTTTATTGAGGGGACTGTTGTATCAAATGATGATCTTGAAACTATAAAAAAATTGAGAAAGAGGTCAAAAGTTGTTGTTGCCTTAGGTACATGTGCTTGCCAGGGCAATATACCTGCAATGAGAAATTTTGCTAATGCAGATGAATTAGAGTATCTTAGGTATAAGAAAAAAAAGCAGATAAAAGGGATAGGAAAACCTGCTCCATTACATAAATTCATTAAGATTGAACATTCCTTGCCTGGTTGCCCTCCAAATAGGGAAGAAATAAAAAAGTTCATAAAAGAAATATTGATAGGTAAAACTTTTAGAGATTATCCTGATCCTGTATGTATGGAATGTAAGCTATTTGAGAATAGTTGCTTGCTTGACAATGACAAGGTCTGTCTAGGTCCCTTGACCAGAGGCGGCTGTGAAGCAGTCTGCCCTACAAACGGCTTAGCATGCTATGGATGCAGGGGCGTTACAGACGATGCTAATTTTGAAGAATATTTCAAGTTATTGTCAGATAAAGAGATATCAGTAACAAAAATAAAGAAGAGGATGGAAGTATTTGTTGGATTGGAAGTCAATTATAAGCTAAGAGGAATAAAATGGGAACAATTACTCTGAATCATATAACAAAGATTGAAGGCCATGCAAGGCTTGACCTTAAAATCAGAAGTGGCAAAGTAATAAAATGTGAACTAGGGAGCGTTGAAGGTTCTCGTTACTTTGAAGGTTTATTGAAAGGAAGAAAATATAATGAAGCACAGGAGATTTCTACAAGAATCTGCGGAATATGTTCTTCTGCACATAATGTTGCAGCAATAATGGCTGTTGAGAATGCACTAGAT
>JAYEIZ010000047.1:0-17553 GCA_034660355.1 Nanobdellota archaeon | reverse complement strand
CAATACCCCCTACAACCTACCCATCATTAGTTTCTGCTTCAGATTCAGATAAAGACGGTAATATTGAACTTACATGGAGTGATGATGGCAATGAAAGTGGTGAGAGTTATAGGGTTTATAGGTTTACTAGCAACATTACTTCAATAAATAGTCCTGTAAAAAATGTTACGTCAGGAATTAATGAAGGAACTCAAAGTTATGAAGATAGCACCTCAGTTCATGGACAGACATATTGGTATGCTTTGGTTACGGTTGATGCTGCCGGCAACTATAACGATAGTATATTCTCTAATACTTTGAATGGAACTGCTAATGATACGATAAGCCCTAATTCAGTTACTAATATGAATGTAACAGCATCAGGAGCGACAGCCACATTTAGATGGTATAATGCAACACAAGATACTAGCAGTAATGCAGATACTCAGAACATGAGGTATGTGATCTATTATGGAACTAATTTTAATAGGTCTAAGTCATTAGCGAATGAGTCAATAACCGGTTATACCACTAAAACTGTCTCTGGAAATTCTACAACAATCTCTGTTAGTAGTACTGGAAAATATCACTTTGTTGTTACTTCTTTAGATGATGGGGGTAATAAGAATTTGGCATTAAGTTATTCTAATAATTATGGGAATGCAAGCTTAACTTATAGCTCTGATGATGGAAATGGAGGTAGTAGTGGCGGAGGAGGCGGTGGTGGAGGGGGAGGTGGAGTAGCTACGTCTAGTGCTACTATGGAATTTGTCAATATAGGGTATATTGCATCTGGAGATACAGCTAAAGCTGAGTTTACAAAAGAGATTGGCATAACTCAAATTGAGTTCAAGGTTAAGCAAACTGCAACTGCTTCGTCCATAACTGTGGCTGATATGGGCTCAAACTCTGGAATAGCGCTTAAGCTTTTTGAGGATGATGATAAAAGAGCTGTGCATAAATATCTGAAGATAACACTGGGTAAAGTGTCTAGTACAAATATTGAGGAAGCGGTTATAAGGTTTAATGTCCCTAAAGATGAAAGCTTTAAGCCATCTACTGTTAGGCTTAGAAGGTATGATTCATGGAATAAGCACTGGGCAACTTTACCCACTACTCATTATAAGGAAGATGTTCTCAATCATTATTTTAGGGCTTCTACTCCAGGATTTTCTATATTTGCGATAACTGGTGAAACAGGATATGTTGAGGAGGATGAAGAGGAAGAAGTGGAGATTACTGCAGAGGTTGAGGATGAAGAGGAAGAAGAAGTTTTTGAGGAAGTAGCTGTTGTTGAGAAGAAGAATACTAAGATTCTTGATTGGATTATGGGAATTGTTGCTGCATCTTTTGTTTTCTTAATAATAGCCCATGTTGTTTTGAAAAAAGGAAAGAAATTATTTGAATAAAAATATTTTATCGTTTTGCCTTACAGTATCTTTAACTTTGATTGCTACTATATCTTTCTTTTTTGCTATCTTTATTGTTTTATGGTCTTTTTGTATTGACATTATTGTTTGGTTTAATACTCCAGTAGTTGGGCCTTGAATCATTATATTGTCTTTTAATTTTATGTTGTTTGATTCTATTAATATTTCAGCTACTTTTATCTTTTTGTAGAAGTTTATTACCTTTCCAATGTAAATCTTCTTTTTTGTTGCTTTAGAGCCATATTCTTTAGCCCATTGGTTTATCGGCTTTCCCAGGTAGAATCCTGTTGAGAATCCTCTGTTGTAGGCTGTCTTTAATTTGTTTAGCAGTTCTTTACTATAACTAGTGTCAATTGCTTCTCTATAAGCTTCTGTTACTGTCTTAACATATTCTGGTGACCTGTTTCTTCCCTCTATCTTGAAGGCATTTATATTCGCTTTTTTTAATTTGTCAATAACCTGGATTGTACATAGATCCTTAGGGCTCATAACATAATCTTCTCCTAATTCAAATTCGTGTTTTTCTTCAATGTCTTTTACAAGGTATTTTCTTCTACAAGGTTGTATACATTCGCCCCTATTAGCAGATTTCCCGAATACTTCTTGTGATAGAAAGCATCTTCCGGATACACTTACACACATTGCTCCATGAACGAATGTTTCTATTTCTACTTTCAGATTTTGTTTTTTTATATTTTTTATTATGTTCTCTATTTGCCCTAAAGAAAGTTCTCTTGCTAGGTTTACTCTTTTTATATTTTTGAATTTCTGTGTTATTGCTTTTAATGATTGATAATTGCTGATTGAAGCTTGAGTTGATAAATGTACTTTTAGGCTTAGTTTTTTGCATTCTTCTATTACTGAGAAATCCCAAGCAATGATTGAGTCTATCTTTTCTTTCTTTAGCTTTTTTAGAATTTGACTTATTTTTTTCATTTCATTGTCGTATATTATTGTGTTTAAGGTGAAGTAAGCCTTAACTTTATTTTGATGGCATTCATTTATTACTTTACTTGTGTCTTTTAACTGGAAGTTTTTAGCTCCCATGCGCATGTTTAGGCCTTTTATACCAAAGTAGATGGCATTAGCACCTCCATGTATTGCAGCTTTTAAGCTTACGAAATCTTGTACTGGGCTAAGTAATTCTGGTTTTGACATTTTAATTTATTCTCTGATGTTGAAAAAAAACCAACAATAATAATGGCTTCGACGGTTTTGCTTTGCAAAACCTTGCTCGGCAGCCCGAAGGGAGCAACCCCTGCCTCGCCTCGCCGTTGTTGTTGGTTTTGTTAATTGCTGTTTCTTTAAAAAATTAGTGTTCGTAAGAATTATGAATTGTTATCATTTTGGAATAGAAAAATATTTAAATCAGTAGCAGATTTTCTAGATTAATTATATAATATTTATAAACGAAATATCGTGGGGTGGTTATAGTGGTTAAGACAATTGGAGTTCTAACAGGAGGCGGAGATGTCCCTGGACTTAACGTAGCAATACAAGAATTAACAATAGAAGGGATTGATGCTGATTATAGGGTTTTAGGAATAAGGCGGGGCTGGGGAGGTCTTGTCTATATGGATCCTAATTCTTCAGAATTAGATAATGAACATGTAATGGAACTTACAGATACAAATGTGAGACGGCTTGACCGCTCAGGTGGGACAGTACTACACACATCTCGTGTAAATCCTTCAGATGCTAGAGCTGATCGTAATTTCCAAAAATATAGGGGGTTTTCGTTTGAAGGAAAAAGAGATTTAAGCGAGGATGTATTGAAAAACCTTGAAAATTTAGGAATCGATGTTCTAGTAGCAATTGGAGGAGATGATACATTAAGCTATGCCAGACACTTGGCTGGTCTAGGAATTAAGGTGATAGGCATTCCGAAAACAATGGATGGAGATGTCTATGGTGCAGGTTATTGTATTGGCTTTTCCACTGCAATCACAAGATCAAATGAGTTCATAACAAACCTTAGAACTTCTACTGGATCCCATGAAAGGGTGGGAATATTTGAGCAATTTGGAAGACAGTCAGGATTAACTGCATTATACAGTGCAGTAGCTGCAAGTCCAGACCGAGTTTTGATTCCTGAAGTGGACTTTGATATAGATAAGGTGATTGAATTAATTTCAGGCGATTATGATGCAAACCCTAGTAATTATGCAATACTCTTAGTATCAGAGGGAGCAAAACCAATTGGTGGAGATATCTCTTTTATAGGAGGTGCTGTTGATGGATTTGGCCATGGAAGATTAGGGGGAATAGGAAAGATTATTGGAGCAAAATTCAAAGAACAAGGATTTGAAATTATAGAAGAACAACTTAAGTATTTGATAAGATGTGGAGCACCAGATGCTGTAGATAAGATACGACCGAGAGTTTACGCACATCTTGCAATGAACGCAATACTAGAAGGAGATAGCTCAGTTTTAACTGCAATGCAAGATGGAAAGTTTACTCTCAAGAACTTAGCTGTAACTAAAGACAGCCCCCTTACAGTGGATGTTGATAGAGACTACTTAACAGACAAGTATAGACCAAATATCCTGGGCTTTGGGTCTAATGGATTGTTATTATAATTTTCCTGTTTTGCAATTGCTACTGTGGTCATTTGTTTTCTAAATCTTTCCTTGCCTGTAGATATGCACCTTCAACATTCGATGTAGAATTAAGTGATGGATATACCCGACAATTTTTGCATCTGGACAATACTTCTCCTTCAAAGAAGTCAAATGAGTTTATTATAATAGGTCCCCTCATAGGTATATCCAACTTGCCTAATGAATAAGGGTGAAGTGAAGTATTTGCACGGATATTATCTACAGTCTTACTAATAGCATATCCTAGGAAACGTCCATAATATTTGAATGCTTCATTAGCCCAATACCCCCCATAATTTGCCAAATCTGAAATGATTTGTCCCCGGTATACTTCATCTGATAAAGATTTGTCACAAACATCCCAATAATGAGAAGGTGCTTCAGCTTTTAGTATTCTTTGTTGACTTTCTTTGTCGGGAAGAAGTATGTCCATTATTCTTTGTAATCCTCTGGCTGATGCTAATTGATCTATTCGTATTGAAGAGGGATTATCATTTGGCCCTAACAAGGGATTCCCTTCTTTATCAACCAATGCTTTTTCAATTATATCAGATTTCCTGTGAAAATCCATGAGTTGATATATGGTCTCCCTAGGAATTCCAAGCTGAAGACCCAGATCATTTGGAAGGGGGTTGTCATTATCTGAGAATTTATGATTGGGATCAAACCTTTTTATATACGGAAGATTGCCTTCCCGATCAACATAAGCTGAACCGATTCCAGTGCCAACGACAACATAGAAAAAATCTTTCTTTTGGGGCCTGTATCTTTGGAAATGTCCATATTCTGAAAATGCTCCGCAATCGGCATCATTGTCAATTGTTACAACATCAGTATTAAATTCTCCTTTTATGAATTTGGGTATATTAAAACCTTCAAAAGAAGTAAGTACAGTAGATCTATACAAAGAATCATCAGTTGCTATTAATCCTGCAATTCCAATTCCAACAGCATCAACTTTTTCAGAAAAGAAACCTTTAATCTTTTCAACCAGATGGCTTTTGGCTTCTTCCAATCCACAATCCAAATAATTATGAAGCCAATATGCACTTTTTGGTTTATTTCCTTGATAGATGGCTGCTTTAACAGATGTTCCCCCTATATCCAAAGCTAGTATATTGGGTTTCATTTTACTATTGTGTACGTTTTACAAAATCTTGATATACTGATTTCCCACTCACATCTAAAACTTCATTTACGTGTGCAAAATACATCCCACTTGGTCCGCCTGAACTTTGAAGAGAAGAAATATGGCCGGATTCTAAACGGCGCTGACAGATTTTCTGTTGGAATCTCTCTCTACCAATATTTACAGCATCATCAATAGATGCAGCCTCAACTTCAATAGGGTCTAGTGGATTATTACGCTCAAATTCATCAGAAGCATCGTAAACTTCTTCAACACCTTTTACAATGTATCTAATCTGTTCTTTTGATTTCTTTTCCATTTTTATCGCCCCCCATAACTTGCTTTAACCAATAAAGGACATAAGTCAAGGCATTTGTTGCATGCCTGCTCTTTTGAGTCAGAATTGCAGCTTTTTCTTTTTCCTCTTTCTTCAGTTATGTTCCTATCCTGCTCTGCAAGATATGGCAGCCTACCCATATCTCCTGCATGTACGCTTGTTAGAGTAGCTTTAATTCCCTCTATTGTATCCTGGATACTTGGGAACCCAACATGCTCTCTTGGAGGTATTGTTGTTATTTTTCCTACATTGTACATTGCTGCTATTGCGGCTCCTGATGCGGCAGCATATTGATCACAATCCTGATTGACTTCAGTTACAATAGGGCCTAACATCTGGAATGGAACATATTCACCATGCTCTTCTCTTAATTTATCAATTCCAGGACCAATATCTTTTAATGGCTGGTGGCTCATCGGTTCAACAATAGCCTGAACTCCATGATCATCTACTCTTTTGAACATCTTCATCTGCTGCTGTAATTCCCATTTGTGTGCTTTATCATAAGCTTCTGTTACTCCACTTGGCCTGAATGTAGAACCAATATGCATGGTTACATTATATTCCCTGAATAGGGCTAATATGTCATCAAGAATTGGACCATAAGGATTATCTACATTATGCCTCATCATGTAATTCAATAAAACTCCCCCTTGCCTGCTAGTAGTAGGAAACGCTCGGTCTTCTGCAACCTCTAACTCATTTAATTTCAATGGAATAAGGTTTAATGTCATGTAATCAACACCAGAACGAACAGACCATTCAATCTCTTCCCATAATTTTTTTGGGGTTACGTCTCCATTATTTTCAACTGCTACAAGAATTGGAGCAACCTTGCCAAAAGCAATCTCTGGATAATGTTCTTTACCGTATTGCCATAATGCCTCTTTTAATCTTGTAATACTTAAGTCAATTATTGTATGGACTCCTAGCTTAGCTGCTTCGTCTATCTTTCTTTTTTCAAGCTCTACTTGTTCGTCGCTGTTTGCTCCAACTATCAAATTGATTTTTGTCTCTAAACCTTCACCCACTTTAATCTGTGCTTTGTTGCCAATTGTTATTTGTTTCATCTTTTCTCACCCTTAAACCATTCAACTGTCCTCTTGATACCCTCATCTAAACCAATTTTTGGTTTCCAATTAAGTTCCTGCAATGCTAATGAAGAATCCAGGTAGATCCTAGAAATTGGCTCTTTGTATTCTGGATTATATGATGGTTCTTTTGAATCTAAAGTTGGCCTTAGAATATCAAAAACTTCATTTACCGATGTTTCTTGTTGTGAGCCAATGTTAAATATATGATTATTGCCTGAATACCTCAATGCAGCTAAATTAGCATTCACAACATCTTCAACATATACAAAGTCTCTTGTTTGGTTTCCATCACCCCAGATGCATGGAGTCTCTTCTTTTAGCATTTGGTCAATAAATACAGATATTACACCGGCTTCTCCTTTCGGATTTTGCCTAGGCCCATAAACATTACTATATCTTAATGCAACATAGTCAATGCCATATTTTTCAAAATAGAATTGTAAATACTTCTCGATTGTTGCCTTTGCAATACCATAAGGATTTTCTGGTTTTAATTCAGCACTTTCTTTAATTGGCAAATCATCTGAATTGCCATATACTGTCCCCCCTGAAGAAGCAAATACAATCTTATGGATTCCATATTCGCGGCATGCTTCGATGAGACTTAAACTGCCAATAATATTTTGACGTGCGTCATTCAATGGATCTTCAACAGAGCTCCTTACATCTATCTGTGCAGCATGATGAATCAAAAAATCTGGCCTTACTATCTTGAGGATAATTCCAGCCTGCCTTTTAACATCGCCTTCATACAATTTTGCTCCTTTGTTTATATTTACAGCTAAACCTGTTGATAAATCATCAAGAACTGAAACATCATGCCCCTCATTAACTAATCTGTCAACTACGTGACTTCCTATAAATCCTGCTCCGCCTGTTACCATAATTTTCATGCTAATTTCCTCAATTTTGCTTGTGTACCCCTTTCAAACGCCTGACAGATTGCCTGATATTTTTTCAGATCTCCAACATCAAGATGCCACAAATCATTCTGATAGAAAACTCTAACTTGCCCTTTAGCCACAACTTCAGGAACAACGTGAGCATTGAAATCCTTGCCAAATGCAATATTCTTATTATCCCATATTCTTTTATTTAGCCAATAAACAGGCACATTCGATAGTATTCCAGGCAGTTCAACCAAATCATTCACAAATGGCTTTTCATGGAATGATCTTACTGTTCCATCTGCAGTACAGAAATAGATTCCTGACTCTGTCTGCACTTCCTTCATGCCAGGCCCTGTTATTACTCCATTAGCTTGCTTATGGAATTTGTAGAACTTAGCAATGTCTAGATTTGTCAGGGCATCCCCATAGTACAGAAGAAAATCTTCTTCACCTTTTAAGAACGGCTTCGCTTTTGCTATTTCTCCTGCTGTGTTTTCAATTCTGTCACTTTCTGCATAGCTAAAATAAGCCTTAATATGTGCAAAGCCAAAATAATAATCCTTTTCAGTTCCAAAATAATCCTTTACTTGCTCTTTCTTGACACCGACTGCAAAAACAATCTCATTTACACAGCCTTTCAAACAGCTCTCAACAATATGCTCAAGTATTGGTTTTCCAGCTACTTGAAGCATCCCTTTATTTGTTTTTTCAGTCAAAGGCCTTAATCTTTCTCCTTGTCCAGATGCCAAAATCAATGCTTTCATTTTTTCATTGCCCAATAATCGATTGTAGCAGGTGAATTAGACACTGTAATCGTAGAGCTTTGGGTTCTAAAATCCACATGCATCCTTTGGCCTTGTTTCTTAAGGTCTAATCTGCATCCATCACCTTCTATGCTACATTGGCCTTTCTTTCGTAGCTCTTCGATTCCAGCAAAGTATGCTTCTCTACCAAATCTTCCTGAAGCAGATGAATCATCATCCTCTCCTTGTTGTGAGAATCTGAAATAATCAAAGTGTACATCATCTCCTCGGAGTGTCACATGAAAGTCAGGTTTTTCATTTGGTAAGGTCT
The DNA here is from genome assembly GCA_034660355.1 of Nanobdellota archaeon. Taxonomy (GTDB): domain Archaea; phylum Nanobdellota; class Nanobdellia; order Woesearchaeales; family JACPBV01; genus JAYEIZ01. The sequence continues at coordinate 9,017 of JAYEIZ010000047.1, read as the reverse complement.
GGTGCTCACCCTGATACCCTACAAATATTGCACCCATTGTTGCTCCTGCACCAGTGTTGTTTAATTTCATCCCTTCTGAGAATTTCTGGGCCTCCACACCAATTATATCACTTGGCAAAGACCTTACACTATATCCAAATCGCGTTGAGAATCCCCCCCTATTTGGCCTGTATTCCGATTTCCTTAAGAAATCAACAATCTCCTGTTCAGTGTGATGTTCTCCATCAACACATCTAAGAGACGAACCACCCACTGCCATCTCGAGTGCTGTATTAAAATCCCCTGGATTATTATCAATGTATGCTACCGCTCCTTCAGCAGCATGTATAACAACTACCTGATTATCTGCAGAGATTGCCTTGGCAACATCAGCTAATCTGGCACCATTCACTTGTTTGCCAAACATCGCTTGATAAATCGCTGCAGCTTCAAGCTCGTTATATGAAACAATGTTTGCACCAGCAATTACTTTCTCATAATATTCTTTTGTTGATACAGGTTCAAAAGCATTTGTACACACAAACTGTTTATATCTGCAACCTGCATCTTTAATGATTCTTCTGGTCTCATCATTTACCTCCTTAAAAATATCAGGTGCACCCTTGTTTAAACCGCTGTTACAGTTGATTACAGTACCTTGTTCTGCCTCTAAAGCAATCTGTCTTACCCTCTCATAGTATGGACCTTCTAACGCTTCCTCAAGAGTCCGACCTTCAGAAAATGGGATCATTAATTTACCATATTCATGTTCTAAAGAGATAGTTACTGGCCTATGGGCAGTAGGTTCACTACCAAAGATTTCAAGTGCGTTTCTATCATTTGTTTGAATAGTTTCATAAGCAGTCTTAACTAAATTACCTGCAAATCGAGGTATAGCCAACTCGAAATCTGTAGCCCTCTCCTGCCCTAGTGTATAGAGCGTAAGCGCAGCAATGCCAGATCCTGCACCAATCCTTCTCATCCAATGGGATTGGTCCACCTTTGATTTTATCCTATCTTCAATCTCTATGATAAAATCCCGGCTAATGCCACCATCTGTAGCCTCTCCATCACTTATATCATCCAATTTGCCATTGCTTTGACATTGATGTATCCTGTTATTGTATGCGCCTATTTTTTCAGTAAATTGGGTCAGACCATAACTTCTCCCTAAAGATTTTAGCTCACTCAAAATTTCTGACAATAATTCTAAATCAGCTCCAAAAGGTATTGTTCTATCCTCAGTTATCTGAGGCATGCACATATTTATTGTCTTACTCATCTTTATCCCCCTGTAAGCTTAGAGCTCACGCTATCTTAATCTCAAATCCTTGACCTCAAATTAATCTAAAAGCAAAATTTCTCTCTGTCCTGTAATTTTTTTTCTAGATCCTCTCGAAAAGCATTAGCTAAACCAGTATCAATTTTAGATAGCCTAGAAGTTAAGTCTTCAAAAGCTCTGTGTACTTTTGATTCATCTCCACTTATATTCAATGTTTTTTCATCCGCATTGGAAGATGCTCTTAAGTTCCAAAACAAGCCATTCGTCCTATAGATAATTCCATCTCCCTCATTTGATTCGGGGTATGCGTCTTTTATCTCCTTGTAAAGCATGTTCTTTGGAACTGCTGAACCGACTCGTAACTCCGGAAAAAAGAAAGGAAGTTCTTGTTTTATCTTTCCCAATTCCTGAATAAGATTTCCGTCATTCTCAATTATCCTTTGATTAATCTTCATTAATTCAAATGTATTCTTTACTGCATCATCAAAACCATTTTCATCATAATGGTGAAGCCCTATTTCAGATGCACCAATTGCTTTATATCTTAGTCTTTTTGTTGCTCCAATATGGCTCGCTCTGCCCCTTTTTACTGCAATTACTCCAACGCCATGTGTTCTCAGATAAGCATTAACTACAGCAGCTAATGAATGCTCAGCAACATATTTTGTTCTACGGCCTTCTTTTAGATTAGCTGCCCTTAATGCAACAAAATAAGCCGGCTCAATCATTAGAATTTCTCCATCAATATTTAATGAAAGGGCATACCTATCCCCATCACCATCTGCGATGTGTATCATAGAACATCCAAATTGATTGGCATGCTGTCTAAGAAATGACAAATTTGCATAATAAGAAGGGTCAGGACCTTTGGCTGTCAATGGAAAATATCCATTTGATTTTTCTCTAAAAGGAATATGCTCTAAGGAGATTGCTCTTGCAACTGTTTCAAAGAAAGGATAAGATGCGCCGTGCATAGCATCATAAAGAACCGCACCATCAGATTCTATTCCAGAAGCAAATTCAATCAGACCACTAGTGTATCTTTGAAATAATAGTGATTGAACATCAAATATTTCTTGTCCATGATATTTTGTTGCATCTTTGATTAATTGACTAATACTTCCTTTTTTATTATTAGGTGCATCAAATACTAACTTGAATCCATTGTATTCATGTGATTGATGAGATGCAGTTACGTTAACTCCACTTATCCCTAGCCATTCCCTGTTAACATCAAAAAAAGGTGTTGTATTTTCATAGCCTGCTGATAAAACAGTTATGCCTTGCTCAATTAAAGCTTCTTGAATTTCATGTGTTATTTGAGCAGTATCCAGCCTCCCATCCCCACTAACTAAAAAGTATTTTTTTTCTGATCCCTGCCCTGATTCTTTTGCCAATTCATTTAGTTTGTATGCAATAGATGTACCAACTACATATCCAGTTCCTTTAGGTATGTTTTTGCCCCTACCATCCAAGATTATACTATTGGGTGAATCTGCAAAATCACCTATCTTAACATTCTCTATATCATTAATCAGCCGATATACTCTTTTCAGATCGAATGCTTCCATTTTTCTCACCTTCTATAGCTCTCGCTACTTCAAATCAAACTTTCTTAATCTAAATCAAATCAAAATGCTCTTTTTTAGTCAAAAAATCCTCTTTTTTCAACTCTTCAATTGTATTGAAAATATTAATTTCATTTATCTTGAATTGATCTTCTAATTGTTCTTTGAAATTTTGCATTTCTGCGCTGTTTTTGAAAATTGCTTCAGCCAAAAAGTCAGTACCGAAATTGGTCCTGTAAAGCGAGTTTATGTTTATGGATTCTAAAAGGAATTTCTGCAAAGCTTCTCTTGAATCTCGTTCAACCTTTATTGCTATGTGAGCATTTGACAAAAAGCCTAGTTTTGTAAAGTCAAGCAAGGCTGTATGTTTTTTTATGAATTTTCTTTCATGAACCCTTACCTTGTCATAGATTGTTGTTACTGGAATCTCTGTTTGTTTTGATATATGCGTTATCTTTCTTCTTGCATTGTTTCTTAAATGCGACAAAATCTCACAATCTTTTTTTGATATCATTTTGACTAATCAATTTACAATATGCTCTGGTTGTCTTGCTATTGTTTTTAGCATCAACTTCCTTAAGATAGACTAAAACATCGACATAATTCTCTCCATCATGTAATCTAATTGTTGTTCTATCTGCCCCACTATTTTCAGGAGGAGCTGTAATTCGTGTGTCTTTTTTTGTGAACATTTTGTTTAATCCCCTGATTATTATGTATAACATAGAAAATATTTAAATGTTGCTATATTGCAATATATGCATGCAATATTGCAGTATATTACGCAATTCTACGTAAAAAATACGAAATATTTATATAATATTGCATACTATCTAGGTATTATGGCACCAGAATATGTCGGAGTTAATATTCCGAGAAGTTTAGCAAAAGTCATAGATGATATTGTAAAGAAAGAAGGAATCTATGGTACTAGGGCTGCTTTGGTTAAACATATCTTACAGAACTGGATAGAGGATTATAGAAGAGAGAAGAAATTAGGTAAGGAAAGTTAATCAATGCTAGCTAAGGCTGGTTCTTGCGCCCTTGGTGCATCTGCTGTTTCAACAATTCTTTCTAAAGGTTTTCTTTTATAAATAACTTCATTACCTGCTATTATTGAAGTTATCTGATCTGAAAAATTACCCAATCTGATTCCGAAGTGTGCTGATTTGTTCTCGCCACTTACATTAGTACTAGTCACTTGTTCTAGTTTCATTCTTAGATCATACTCTGTTTCTATATTTCCATCTCTGGTTAAACCCTTTACATCCACATCCCTATTTAAATATCCTTCCAGATATTCTCTTTGTGCATCAGGTATCTCATCAATCATTTTTTACACCCCCCTTACCATAATCTTCTAATAAGTCTGTTATTGCATGAACAATAACATCATGATGGTCGTCGAATATATCAGTTTCTTGTATTACTTCATTTATTTTTTCAAGCATTGCTATGGGCAATTCAAGCTGTATATTTTTTGTTGGCATTTTTTATCTTATTGCTAATCGTGAAGGGTTGCAAACAACGTCTGAAATAGACATTCCGCTCCCTCCAAAATATCTAAAACTTATATCAAGTCTTTTTCTATCATTTACCTTCATATCCATTTGAGATGCATCTCCTGTTACTGTGGCTTTGCCTGTTTCTTGTAGCTGCTTCATTGCTTCTATGAATTGAACAGTAGGGTATTGTCCATGAAAGCTTTCTGTTTCTCCAGTAGAAGCATCAAATATGCAATTGTAATCAAAAAGAACACGTCCATTATCTCTGTATATCCCCCACTTGCCTTTTGAGCCCAGATCTTCTTCATATAATACCTGTTTTTTTGGTTCTGTTGATTCGTCCATAATATCTACCTCCAAAACCGTGTTTATTATGTAGTATGGAGTTAGAACTATTTATAGCTTGTCAATAATGAATATATTTCTCACTATTGATATATATTTTTTTATTTTCACTATTTTTTAGAAAGATTTATATATTTCAGCGTATTTATTATGTATTGTGACGTAAAATCAAAAGAAAAGTCATAAAGCAAGGGCATAACACATTAACTGTGACATTGCCTGCTAAGTGGATCAAGGATAATTCTATTAAACCTGGCGATGAAATTGAAATCACTGACAATGATAAAACATGCCTTAAGATTCTCCCATCATCTCATTCAGATGTAGAGAAGAAACCAATCGAGATTGATGTCTCTGGGATAGACCATAACACAATAAGGCAAAAATTAAGATCAGCTTATAAGATAGGTTATGGTGAGATTTTCATAAATTTTGATAAGAATATTGTAAAAGAGCTGAGGACTGAAGAAGAGCATCCTATGATGGAACTGATAAACCATGAAGTGAGCAATCTGATTGGTTGTGAAGTGATAAAACAGAATGATGATAGCTGCCTTATCAAAAATTATGCAGTTGATTCTGAACTTGAATTCAACAATACATTAAGAAGAGTATTCATCCTTATAGACGAATATGGCAATTCTTTGCTAGAACAAGCAAGAACTCTTGACAAAGAATCCTTAAAAGGAATGAGGGAGAGGCACTTTAATATTGCTAAGTTCATCTTTTATTGTTTAAGACTTATAAATATGGGTGATGCGCCTGACCACAATAAACCCACATTCATATATTATATTGTAACAGAGCTTGATGAAATTCTTGATATAATGAAATATACTGCTGCCGATATACTTCAATATAATGTGAAGAAGCTTCAGAAAGAGACTATTCATCTGATTGGTAAAATCATTGAGCAAAACAAGAACTTCAGTAATTTTTATTACAAACCAGATAACAAAAATTTAATGGTTCTTACTGAGAACAGATGGTATGTTATAAAACAACTTAGGAAATTAACAGATAAGTTGCCTAAGTATGAGATCAAACTATTAACAAATATGCTATTTATTCTTGAACTGTATTACCATCTATGTGAAGCTAGGATGAGCGTGGGTTATACTTTAGAGCATCCCTGATTGTTGATTGACCATTAATATCGTAAACTCTAGGAACATTATTGAATATTCCTGGAGTAAGGCAATATCCTAAATCCCATAATGGGAAATCTTTATCTTTTTCGTCAAAGAATCTTTCTGTGAATTCTGCATCAAGTATCTCTTGGATAACATCTTTAGATGAAGTTGGATTGCCATTTAATCTATCCTGCAGGTATTTAGCATATGCTTCATCTTCAAAAGCAGGTGTTTTACCTGCCCAGCCTATTGGCACAAGAGTCACAACTACAGGGTTTTTTCCATCATAGAGCCTTTCTTCTTCTCTTTTGATATATTCTTCAATTGCAGGAGAGTTTGCAAAACCTCCTATCAATAATTGATCTGCTAGTGTGGCATTTGCAATTCCTAGTGTTCCTGAAGTAGTATTGATTGAAACAGTTTTTCCTGTGAAATAGCCCTTATCAATTTCACTTGGAGAATTGCCATACTGGAATTCAGGCACTTTTGTACCGTCTCGCTCACCCATAAAGATATACTCTGGATGAGCACCCATAAGAGCAAGGGATTCTTCTAAATCTGCTATAGGTATAACCTCTTTTGCACCTTTATCAAGAACTAGTGAGATATTGTTGCTTGCTCTAAAAACATCTATAATAACAGTTATGCCTTTGGCTTCTTTTGCACCTTCTAATAAACTTTTTATTTTTACTTCTAACATTTATATTGCCTTTTTGCTTAGTTGTTGATAGGGATTAAGTCTAAAGATTTTCTTAACTCTTTCAAACCCAAGGATTCAATCAGTTGTGGTCTTTCAAACTCTGTTGCATAGCTAACATTGCCATCATACATTACATGATCAAGAGCAAGCTTTGCTTCCAGTAGATGGAAATTTACGCGGTTGCCGACTACCTCTCTCGTTTGGTTGCTGATGTCGCTTTCGTTCATCTTATGTGAGAACCACGAAACATACCATATATGTGTATAAAGTGCTGCCATATCAAATCTTTTTTGTGCTTCGGGAGTATAACTTTTTGCCTGACTCTTACTATCAACACGAGTCTCATTATATGTCTGTATAACTTCTTGCTCATCTTCCCTTGAGTGATATCTTTTTGTTTTAATGTATGATTCAACGTTCTCTCTTTTTTCTTGTTCATTAGCTTTGTAATTCTTTCTTGGGTCCCAATCGTCAAATCCTAATCCGTTTCTCATTATTTTCATCAAGTCAACTTCACCCAGTATCTTAACACCGCATTCATAATCAAGAAGAGTCACTTGGGTAGATGAGGCACTAGATTTTCTTCTTCTTTGAGGGGGGCCAAAGATGTTTCTTGTGTTAGAGTCTTTGTAGTAAACGCCATCTTCTTCAGATTCCTGACGAAGATATTCACAAAGTTTTTTTGGTGTTTGTAAGAGCTTATTGGCGATATTCTGTTTAATGTTGCTGTGAGGTACAGATAGTTGTATTTTCAGATCTTCTGTAAAATATTCTGATCCTACTTCAAATAAGGTAACCTCTTCTTTTTGTGCTGCTGCTTCTAAATCAGAAGTAGCATTATGCACTTTGGCAAGCTCAACTGCAGCATTTTTGATTAGATCCCCTTTCATTGAGTATTCTGGTGAAGAAGGATTGTTGACAATTTCATCAAGTGTACTTGCATTAATAAAAAATAACATTAAAACATCGCATTCAGAACCATCTCTTAACTTGACTGTTGTACTTGCAAGCGCAGGAGGCACTGTTACACCATACTCTTTTTCTAAAATATCCTTTCCAGCTCCTTCTAAGAAGAACTTCTCTCTTTGTGCGTTACTATTACCTTCAGCTGAAGTATAAAACTTAACAAATGTCCTTAATTCGCCTGAATTGCCAAGCTGAATCCTTGCTTCAAAGTTTTTATTTCTTGCAGTAGTTGGATTCTTGTATTCATGTACTGGAATTCTGTGTACTTCTGGAAATCCATTAATAAAATTTTTCACAGCCTTTAGTTGATTATTGGTTATGTATGTAGGACAAAGATTTTCAAAAAAAGAAGCTTTGTCTTTTTCTTCCCCTTCTAAAAGAGTTTTCATAAAACTGGCATATTCAATAAAGCCTAGAAAACATTTTAAGGCGTTCTGTTCAAGAATCCTACTTGCCATCTGCATGTATATTGCTTTTCTTTTTTTATTATCTGATTTGTCAACTGAGTCTAGTCTAGAAACTAAGTCACCTACTTTATCCTCTCCAAGAACATAAATAAATTTATAGGGTTTAAATACATCGACAACGTGCCTTACTATATCTCCTGCACAGTATCGCGCAACCATGGCCCGTTCGTCATCATATCTCTTTACACTTGTAAAGAAAGTAACTAAGTTTTCAACTGTAGCTTTATCTCTCTTCTTGCCAAAAGCTCCACCCTTATCTGAAAAGAATTCTAGTGCATAACCCACATCGTCTGGATTTAGGCCTGGCGCAGTACTAATGCACTTCTTTAGAAAGTTTATACTTCCACTTGAGATGTAATCTTTTTGCTCTGGATTTGAAGCAACATCAAGAATTATTTTAGAAGCAATTGCAATGTTCTCCATACCCTCAAAATCTGCAAGCACAGACCTTATATCATTCCATCCAACATTACCATCATAATCAATCTCTCTTAATAAGTTTACATTAGAAATACTCTGAAATATATTATCTGCTTCTTCCCCTTCTTTTTCATCAAAAAGGCCGTTTATTTGAACTTCCTGAGATTCGACAAAATGCTCTAGACCAAATTCAGGATTTCTAATACCTGTTTGAAGCTCTGATTCTAAACCTTCCTGTAAGCATTTTATTGTCTCTCTTGCATGGAAATTAGAACGATAGTCACTGTTTTGTAATCTGTAGTGGAGAGCTAATCTAAGATGGGTAAATGCATTGGATGGGTTTTCGTCATTTTCTCTATGTAATCCTCTTAATTCTTCTTCAGAGAGCTTATTTTCATCATCTCTTACCATCGTCTTTTTGCTGAGATTTTACTAAGTCTGCCCTATAATCTTTCCATGCCTTTAGTGCTGTATTTTTTCCCTCTGCCAAAGCATGTATTACATTAAATTGAGAATCCGGTTTAAAGAAATAAGGCCTTGCTATTACAATGTCCATTTCCGGGTTGCCTTCCCTGTCTTCTTTTCTTGATAAATCAAATCCATCTGGAACTTCTAGTTCCTGACCATTGCTGTCAGTCACCCTAAAACCAAA
>JAYEIZ010000046.1:0-4712 GCA_034660355.1 Nanobdellota archaeon | reverse complement strand
GAAGTTTCCAACATCAGATATGAACTCAGCCTCTTTGTCTTCTTCTTCTACTACAGTAGGGGTTGTAGTTGTAGACGTTCCTCCTCCTAATGCTCCTTTGTATTGTGGAACAATACCCATGGCGGATGCCTGACTCTTAGTTGTCCCATAAGGAACACCCATAGATCTGGCATCAGACACTGATAACAACTCATCGTCAATTACAACTGGCTTCTTGTATATCCTTCCTGATACTGGGTCTTTGTATATCTCTTCCGCTGTTAATGTCTTCAGTGTTTCTGGGTCTGGAATATGAACGAATCCTGCTTCTGCTAGCTCTCTTTGATAGTTGTTCTCCCTCTCAAGTGCAGCTGCTTCTCTCTCGTCTATAATTCCTTCCTGTCGAGCTTTGTCAAGTTTTAGTTTTTCTATTTCATAATTGTCTTGAGCAATACTCTTGTTGATGTTCTGTGCTTCCAGCCAGTTCCCTTGTGCTTGACTAGATAGTATTAATTTTAGGTTGTAGTCTTGTACTAATTTCAGATTGTCTATTTGTTCTGCTTCTGTATATTCTCCTTGTCTCATACTTATTGTTGACCGCAATAATGGCTTATCCCCCATCTGTTCCAATATTGTAGCATCTATAAGCTCTTTATCAGCGATAGCTTGTCTCGCTACTGTTTTATCAGTTTCTGCTTCCGTGGCCTTCTGCTTGTATAAATCTAAATCTACACCATCTGCTATACCAGCCTGTTTAGTGGCAATTAATTCGTCAATAGCAGAGACCACACCGTCTTTCTTCGGCTCTTCTACTACTGGTTTATCCTCTACTATCTCTTGTGTTGGTAAATTGAATCCTGGGATTTCCCCACCTATTCCGAACCTATCTATAACACTCCTCACTGTTCCACCAGCTGCTACATCCTCAGCGGTTGCTGCTTTACCAGTTTTGTATTTTGCTACACCTTGAATAAATTGTTCATTGGCTGGAACATCTCCCTTGTCTTTAGCTGTAGTTTGTATATTTGTTAATAGGTCCCCCTTATTAATAACTTCTGGCTCAGGTGCTTTAACTGGTGCATAAACACCAGACCGAAAGGCTGCTTCAGACTCTTCAGTCCCCCTTCCACCTTCCCATGTCTTAGCAAATTCCTGTTCTCTTGCTAAGTCTCTTCTATAAATGTCTTTCCCCACTCGAGCAATGTCACCCTCTCCTAGGGTAGACAGCTCTTCTGGGCTTGATATTCTTTGTCCTGCTTGTGTTGCCATATAATTTAAATTATGTTAATGATGAATAATGCCACGAATCGTCTACATAAACATATAGTCTTAATGTTGCTCCATTTTTGTATATTACTATTTGATTATCATAGGTTGTTGGTATTTCAGTTGGAACAGTAGATACCGAATCTTTGAACTTTATAGATGTGTTAAATTCATTTTCTAGCCTTGCATTACTTTGCGGGGTTATTACATCTTCTATATTTTTACTCATATTATCTAACGTTAATATTTAAAATGTCCAAATCCAAATCTCCTTTTATATATACTTCTAAATACAATGAATCCACATAACCTACACCATCAAGTGGGAATGTCAACAATTCGGACAAGTCTGTTGCTGTAACATTTACAGTTCTTGATTTCTTCAATGGAAGTATATTATAGTTTGGGGTTTCATTTGTGCTTATAGAAGTGCTAAATGCTGGAGAAACTGTTAATACTTCGCTAGATGTTCCACCGTCGGTAATGGCTGTTACAAAAGACCGCTCTCCACCAGTCTCTCCTTCTAGCATAAAGATTTCATTTCCTACTTCTGTATTTGTTATTACACCATTACCATTCGTTATTGATGTGGTGATAGAGGCACCTCCAGATTTTACTTGTCCATAGTACCAAAAAGCCTTATTCCCTCCGCAAGCACTAACTGTGATGTCTGCATTAAGACCACCATAATCATACCCCTCAACTTTAAAAGTTTGCCCTAGCGATAATTCCAAGAGTGAAACCTTTGTTCTTTGCGGTAGTTTAATATTGAAAATAACAGATGCTTCATCTGGAGCAGATGTGTATATGTTACTTACATTATAAGATGTTGGGCTGTCCTCATTGTCTGAATGCGATACAAAGTTATAGTTTACTCCGTACTCCCTAAAAAAAAATAGCCCGTCAGCACCTCTGTAGTTCTTTGAATTTTCATTAGATAAAGGCATTTGTGTAAACCCATACTCTTTGTCATAGACAAGTATTCCGTTCTTTATTGCTGTAAAACCATTGACATAGGAGGATGTCATGTAGATATTTCCAAAAACTGATTTTATATTGTTTAGTTTGTCTAAGACTATATCCTTCCCACCACTCCTCACATGAGGAATGGTGGCAAAATCATTATAAGAATAACCATCTGTATAATAAAGTTTAGCTCCTATATTGAACACGAATCCAGAACCGTGCCTTGTTAATGCAGCAGTGGATGAGTCTAGTTCTATAAAGTTTAAAAATCCACCAGTCTCTTTCCCATCCCATAATATCATTACACCACTATCGTCTATGTCTCCTGATATTAGTATCCTGCTACTATTATATGACAATTCTAGACATTGTGTTCTCGACGGTAATTGTTTATGCGTGGCATCAAAAGTGGCCAAGTCATTACTTAGTTTTGCTATATAGTTTCCATTAGCTATATAATATGAGTCTTCCCATCTTACTATCCTTCTGTGCCATGATGCTGGTGCTGGCTGTCCCTTGAAATGGTTGTCATACACGGCTGGAGTTACGTCAAATTTCCACTTTCCGTCAACGAAGAACATATAAATGTCACCGTCCGATGGCGCTGTTGTTGCGGCAGAAGTGAAGGTTACTTGATTAGTGGTAACGGAGGATACTGTGTACTCCTCTCTTGTCGTGAAGTTGTAAATCTTGGAAGTACTTGACGAGTCAGCACTAATAATATCCGTGAAGTCAGCCTGACTGTCGTTCAATGTAGTAGTGGTTCCGTTGGAGGTGCACTCTCCAAGATACCCGAAGCCAAGATGACCAGCTGTTGTATATAGGAGATGGTCGTCCTCTGTAGCTATGATACTACTACCACTAGAACTTCCTACGTATATTCGATCAGTTCCAGAGCCTGTACTTAAAACTTGATGGATGAAGCCTATATCATGGGCTGTATTTTGAAAGTCGTAACTACTAATGTGTGTACCGCTCCAAGGGATAAATTGTCCTTTCTCCTCATGGTTAATTCTTGTCATATCACAACATCCTCTGAAGTTTGCATATTCTTCACTCAAAGTATTGGTTGTTTTGTGCCCCATAGACAATACACTTTGTCCAGACATATTATCTGGATGGAATCCTTCCAAGTAGTAGGTATTCTTGCTACCCATTCCACCAAATTTATCTATTTTTATTATTGGTTTTGCCATATGTTTATATATTTAAAATTTTTGTTTAGGTAATATTTCCCATTCATCATTTGATAATCCTCTTCCATTTAGTCTCACTGCATCATCTAGTAGCATAAGAGTTGCCCTGTCTTTTGTTTCCACTGTCATTAACTTGTTCTGCATGATTCTTCCGAACTGCCCTGTCTTGGTGTTTCTTACAAATAATAAGTCATTGTCTCTTAAAAATTGATCAATATTCATTTTATTTATTATCTCAGTTACTGAATACTTGTATCCTGTCGGATGGTAATAGTAATCATAAGTTAGTGTTTTAATGTATGGATCGTATGTATCAAATATCTGCTTTTCTCCAGTTCTTATTTTGCAAACTGCGTGGTTAACCTTTTCTTTCGGATTATAATAAATACCGTCGTCATTTTTGTACCAGGCTAGAACATATACTTGTACCGGGGAATAGAGCAATGCACTCTTGATATCTTTTAACCAGAAACTTTCAAAGTTTATTTGGAATCTCTTTTTAAATTCTTGTCCCAGCTCGTCCATAGCTGAAGGCGGTTCTGCGTAGAACTCTTCCACTTTCATTTCAGTTGTTAATGGCCATAGGAACTCTGGCACTAGTCCGTATTCTCTTATTGTGTTTGCAACTCTACTACCTGTGTTCCCATATCCTACTTTAGTTCCTGCTTTTGCGTTTGTGTACCTATCAGAAAAGTTTACTTGTCCGTTCTGCCAATACATATTATCTTTCAGCCATTTCACATTCTCCCTGCTTATCAGTCCGTTGTTTATTAAATATCTAAAATAAGTCTCTATAGCATTTAATGCACTGTATCCAACGCATCCCCAGCTATCAAAATATCTACTGCCCTGGTATTCTGTTATTGGCAAATATTTTGACCAGTTACTATCCTCCATGATTATTTTATTTTCTAACTTAGAAGATGAGCCTAGAAAGACATAGTCCTTTATATCTTCTAGTATTACTGCGTTGTTATATTCCATATATTTAAAATTATTTATGAATCAGAGGCGGACTTTATGGTGTCCGCCTTTACCATTAATCATAACCAGGGATAAAGCCAATATAATAGCTTGGTGTATACTTCCAGCAGATAGGAGCATTGCAAGTAACTGTTCTGTTTATTCTAGGACATTTTTTGTTATGTCCAGGGTAAGCTACGCATGTGTAACAATTGGGACTACCTGCCTGTTCTTTTGTGACTTTCATTATTCCTCTCCTTGTCTCGGAAGATGACGGTTATACTACTCCGACAAAACATTTCAAAGGCTTCAGCTTGATCCTCTTTTGGTATTTTGTGGAAA
>JAYEIZ010000045.1:0-4712 GCA_034660355.1 Nanobdellota archaeon | reverse complement strand
GCAGATTATTGAAGGGGGAGATAAGAGGCAGGACAGTGTGTATAATGGAATAAAATTTCTTGAAGATGTTAAGGATGATGATATCATATTAATACATAATGGCGCAAATCCATTCATATCTGGTAAGTTGATTGATGAAATAATAGAAAACGCAAAGGAATATGGAGCGTGTGCTGCTGCAATAAGGGCGAAGGATACAATAAAAGAGGCAGATGAGAATAATTTGGTGTTAAGAACTTTGGATAGGAAAAAACTATGGCAGATGCAAACACCTCAGGCAGCAAAATATTCATTACTTGTAAAAGCATTTGTTAATGCATATAATGATGAGTATTATGGTACAGATGATGTTGAGTTAATAGAGCGAATAAATAAAAGAGTAAAGGTAGTTGAATGTGATAGTGAGAATTTTAAGGTAACTACTCCAATAGATTTAGAGAATGCGAAGCTTCTTATGAATGCAGATAGGGTGGGTATTGGCCAAGATTCGCATAAGTTTACTTCTTCTTCGAAACAGCTTGTTTTAGGGGGAGTTGAAATTCCAGATGAGGGGAGTTTAGAGGCTAATTCTGATGGTGATGTTATCTTACATAGCCTGTTTAATGCTTTAAGCCAGTCAGTTGGTGGAAAAAGTTTGGGGTTTTATGCAGATGAGTTATGCAATAAAGGGATAAAGGATAGTTCTATTTATTTGAAGATAGCTTTGGATATGGTTAGAGAAAAAGGCTTTGAGATAAATAATATTGGGATAATGCTAGAAGCTAAGAAACCTAGATTGGGCAAGTATGAAGAACTGATTAAGGAAAAGATTGCAGAGTTGTGCGAGGCGGAGTATAATCAGATTGGGTTGAGCGCAACTTCTGGAGAAGGTTTAACTTCTTTTGGGAAAGGAGAAGGGATACAGGTATTTTCTATTGTTAGTTTGAGAAGAAAATGAAGGCTTATGCTAAGATAAACTTGACGTTAGATGTGTTGAGGAAGAGAGAGGGCAATTATCATGAACTGAATTCTGTTATGCAGCAGATTAACCTTTATGATGAACTTATTTTTGAGAAATCTGAGAATATAATTGTTAATAGTGAGTTTAAAGATGATATTATTCTGAAGACTGCTTTGGAGTTGAAGGAATTGTTTAATGTCAATATGGGCGTTAAGGTTGATGTTAAGAAGAATATTCCAGTTGAATATGGATTGGGTGGGGGGAGTTCTGATGCTGCTGCTGCTTTGATTGCTTTGAATGAGTTATGGGAGCTTAATTTAAGCAAAGATGAATTGATTAATGTTGCAATGGAGATTGGTTCTGATGTTCCTTTCTTTATTGGTGGGAGAAGCTGTTCTGTTTCTGGTAAAGGTGAGAAAGTAGAGAAAATAGATATGCCTGAAATGAATATTCTATTAGTTAATTCAGGATATGGTATCTCTACAAAAGAGGCATATAATGAGTTAGATGGTAAAGAGTATGAGAATAAAGAATCTAGTGTTAAATTGAAGAAATTTAGTAGTGTGAAAGAGATTGCAGAAAATATTCATAATGACTTTGTGCACATCCAAAAAGAAGAGGTTAATGATATTATTAATGACTTAATTAGTAATGGGGCTTTGAATGCTTCGATAACTGGTAAAGGCCCAACTGTTTTTGGGATATTTGAGAATGAGGATATGGCTATAAAGGCTTATGATATATTAAAGGATAAGTATAAATTCGTGATTAAAACAAAAACAATCGTATAAAATTTTAACAACAACGGCGAGGCAAGGGTTGTTTCCCAATGCCATTAAGTTAAGGGATATCATCTAATCGATTATACGAAAACAACAATAATAACGGCAGGAAAACCGGTTTTACGGAAAGTAAAACCTCGAAATGAGACATTTCGTTTTCGCCATTATTGTTGTTTTCTCCTGGGAGAATTATCTCCTTTGCTTAACTTAATGACATTGGGTTGTTCCCTACGGGATGCCGAGTAGGTTTCCAAAGGAAACCGTCGAAGCCATTATTGTTGTTAAAATTTCGGTTGATAAAAGAAAATGAATGTAAAACTAGCAGAAGAAGCAGGATTTTGTTTTGGAGTGAAGAATGCTCTTGATAAGATAAAAAACCTTGAGCATAAAGAGAATGTTTATGTTTTAGGTAAGCTCATTCATAATTCTCAGGTTATTGATGAATTGAAAGAAGAAGGTGTAAAGTTTGTTGAAAATATAGATGATGCAACGGAAGGAACTTTAGTTATTTCTGCTCATGGAGTTTCGGATGATGTTCTAGAGAAAGCTAAGGGTAAGAATCTGGACTTAGTTGATACAACCTGCCCATTGGTTAGGAATGTTCATAATATAACTAAGGATCTAGAGAAAGAAGGGTATAAGATAATAATATTTGGTGATAAAGCGCATACAGAGGTTAGGGGGATCGAAGGTAATCTAGAAAATCCTATAATTATCAGCAGTATTGATGAATTAGATTCAATTGGAGAAGGGAAGTATGCTTTAGTTTCTCAGACCACGCAGGATGTTGTTAAATTTAGCGAGGTTAGTGAGAGATTAAAAGACAGAATTAAGGATTTAGTTGTAAAGGATACTATATGCTCTGCGACAAAAGCGAGACAAGAGAATGCGAAGAGTTTAGCTAAAGATGTTGAGCTAATGATAGTTATTGGAGGATATAACAGTGCGAATACTGCTAGGCTTAGGGATATATGCAACGAGATTGTGGAAACAAAGCATATAGAGAAAGTTAGTGAGTTAGATGAAGGATGGTTTAAGGGTAAATCTCGGATTGGAGTTACAGCAGGTGCTTCTACACCTGAGAGTGTTATTAATGAAGTTGTTGATAGAATTAAGAATTTTTAAATATTTTCTTAAGTGTCTTGTATAAGTGCCATATTGCTTTGGCTCTTAAGGGGACTTTTCCATTTAATATGTTTTTTAGTTCTTTATCTGTCGGTAATGTGAATAGTTTTTTTCCCTTTTTGTGTTTAAATGCCAAATATTGTAAATCATAAAATATTATACCTGCTTTCATTATCTTGTTAAAGTTGTTCTTCCATCTTTTTTGGTATTGTTTTAGGAATTCTTTATTGAACTTTCTTTGTTTTAGTGCTTTAACTGCTGTTTCTGCTGCAACTTTTCCTGATTCCAGGGCAAAGTAGATTCCTTCTCCTGTTCCTGCGTATACCATGCCTGCTGCATCACCGCATATTAGTAATCTGTTGTGGTATGTTTTATCTATCGGGCCTGAGCAGGGCACAATACCGCCGTAGTTTGATAGCTTTTTCATTTTAGGATTAATCTCTTTTAGTAAGTCTGTTAGTGCTTTCTTTATGTTTATTCCTTTTACTATTGTTCCGAAACCTACATTAGCAATGTCTTTGTTTTTAGGGAATATCCAAAGGTAACCTAAGTATTTATCGTCAAAATAGGCATAGAATTTTTTTTGATCAAAATTATGGTTTTTGTATATTCCACCATAGCTTGCAAAGATAATTGGTTGTTTTCCTAGAAGCTTGTATTTTTTTTGTATTGTGAAGTTAGATCCATAAGCCAATATTGCTAGTTTTGCTTTTATTTTTCCATTGTTCGTTATAATCTCTGCAAAATCTTTCTTTAAGATGATATCTTTGCATCTTGTCTTTAGTTTTATCTTGTTTTTGAAAGGTTTTGCCAGCCATTGCTCGAATTTGGGCCTATCGAGCTGTATGTAGTCTGCTTTAAAACTTCTTCTTATGTCTTTGTATCTTATTTCGTGTTCATGTACTGTGTTTCTTACAAAACCGTATTTCTTATCTTTGAATAGTTTAGTGAATCTTTCTGCTCTAACTCCTTCACCACATTTTAAAGGCAAACCTACTTTCTCTTTTGAATCTATAACAAGAAAAGAAAAAGATTTTGGCAATGACCTTGCGGCCATTAACCCAGCAAGTCCTGCTCCAATTATAACAACGTCGTACATATTACTCTGCGTACATGCCCGCTGTTTTTGGGTCATACTTCCATTCTGAAGATAATTTACCTGTCTTTTTGTAGTATTTTGTTAATCTTCTTATCTTTGATTCTGTCAGGATAAGCCCTCTTTTGGCTGTTTCGTCCTTTTTATTTGGATCTATATGCTTATGTATCTTTATGCTTCTTTTAATCAGAGATAATAAATCTTCAGGTATTTCTCCGGATAGTTTTTTATCTTCTAAGAGCTTACTTATGGATACTTTTAGAATCAATTTTGCGTTTGGAATACCGTAAGTATCTCTTAGTATCACGCCTATATTTGAAGAGCTTTTACCTTCTTTTGCTAACTTTGTTATTAATAACTCTATTTCTGCTTTCTTGTATCTTACCCATGTAGGTGTAGATTGTTTTGATGGTTTATGTGAACCAGCCTTACCTTTCTTTCTTGAATACATTCTTGCCATTTTTTTCACCTTTTGTTCTATTGTTTAGTTCAATATTATTGGAAACAAAATAGAATATCCTGTCTCCAGTATAAGCAAGCACGAGACGCCATAAACTCACTTCGTGAATTTAACGCCACGACCGACTTATCTATCGATATAGTTTAAGAGTGATATGCTCTTTAAAAATGTTTCTTTTTAACGGCAAAGTCAACTCTTATGAGGTAAGATTTATTATCTTGTTCTGCTAAGAATAAAAACGAACGATAGCTAACATGCAAAATAGCTAATGCTATCGTTCGGAGACACAAAAATGTTAGTACAAACAGA
>JAYEIZ010000044.1:0-4796 GCA_034660355.1 Nanobdellota archaeon | reverse complement strand
ATATAAGTGGGTTAAGAAGGGTGTGAAAAATGAAAACATAGCTTCCTTGATTGTATCTATACTTGCAGTTCTACTCCTGATAATCCCTTTATTTTTTGTCTTAAATACTATTACAAAAGAAGCTTATGTTGGTTACCTGTTGTCAAAACAAAAGATGTTAGAAGCTGGTAACCTTCTTGACAGCTGCGATCCTTTAGTTAATCCAGCCTGCAAACCTATAGAGTATGTAGGGAACTTCTTCAGTGACTCTAAGGTAAGATATCACCTAGAAAACACTATAGAAAGAGTAACTTCTTATATTGTAGATACTGCATCTAACCTGGTTTTTTCAATACCTAAATTTATATTGAATTTCTTTGTTATGATATTTACAATGTTTTATCTATTCAAAGACGGAGCAAAAGCTTTCAAAGACCTAAGAAAATTATTGCCATTAAGAGATGTTTACAAACAACACTTGTTTGAAAAATTTGGTAAAGTCACATACGCAATTGTCTATGGGTATGTTGTTGTAGCAATAATACAAGGCGTGTTTGGCGCTATTGGTTTTTTTATTTTCGGAATTCAATCTCCTATAATCTGGGGGATTGTCATGGCCTTTGCAGCCTTAATCCCATTCTTGGGTACAGGAATAATATGGATTCCAGCTGCATTAATAAAACTGTTTAATGGCATCTTAGCAGGTAATTCAAGCGAAATTATAGGGGGAGTTCTTTTTATATTGTATGGCACAATAATAATAAGCGGTATAGACAATATTCTCAGGCCAAAGATAATAGGTGATAAGGCAAAGGTTCATCCTGTTTTGATATTGACTGGTGTTTTGGGAGGATTATTCCTATTTGGATTTATAGGGGCAATAGTTGGGCCATTAGTATTGGCTTTATTTGCTACTTTCATTAAAGCTTACGAGAAAGACAAAGCGAGTAAATAATTCTAAAATGAAACTTAAAGTAAAAGACATGGATATTTCAAGCGGAGGGCCCTTAATTGCAATTATCAATGAAAAAGACGCTAAAGATATGGATTTACACTTTGGAGATCGAATTAAGATAAAAAAGAAAGGCAAGATTGAGACTGTTCTTCTGGATATTGGTAAGAGTAAGAAATCTGCAGGACTTGGTAAGATTGGGCTTAATGAAGAGGTTCTAGTTTCACTTAGATTAAAACACAATGATACTGTCAGTATAACCCCTGCCCGTAAACCATTATCTATTGATTATATCAAAAGAAAGATGGATGGTTTTAAGCTGACAAAAAAGGAGATAGATCAGATTGTATGGGATATTGTTCATAATAAATTAAGTCAGGTAGAGCTTACATATTTTGTTTCTGCTTGTTACTTTAATGAGCTGGATTTAGAGGAAACAACTTTGCTGACAAAAGCTATGACTCTACAAGGAGACATTCTAAAACCCAATCGTTATCCTGTATTGGACAAACATTGCGTAGGTGGGGTTGCTGGTAATAGAACTACAATGATAATTGTCCCTATTCTCGCGGCTTTAGGTATTGTTATACCTAAAACAAGCTCGAGGTCTATAACAAGTCCTGCTGGAACAGGAGATACAATGGAAGTTCTTTCAAATGTCTGTGTTCCAATCAAAAGAATGGAACATATAATTAAAAAAACAAATGGTTGCATAATCTGGGGAGGATCATTAAATCTTGCACCTGCTGATGATAAGATCATAAGCGTAGAAAGGCCACTAGCAATAGATGCAAAATCTCAGCTTCTTGCGTCAGTAATGGCAAAAAAAGCGTCAGTCTCTTCAACACATATATTAGTTGATATACCTTCTGGAGAAGGCTCTAAGATACCTAGTAAGAAAAAAGCACTTCAGCTGAAAAAAGATTTTGAGAACTTAGCAAAAAGGATAGGGGTAAAAGTTAAGGTTATAATTACTGATGGAAGAGAACCAATCGGGAACGGAATTGGGCCTGCATTAGAAGCAAGAGATGTTTTATGGATATTAAAAAACGATGAGAGGGGACCTTTGGACCTAAAAAGAAAGTCACTCGTGATGTCTGGTTTGATGATAGAGATGGCAGGAAAGGCAAAGAAAGGAAATGGAATAAAGCTTGCAAGGGAAATTCTAAATGAGGGTAGAGCATATAATAAGATGATCAGTATAATAAATGTACAGGGCAAGAAAATAACAGATCCCGATAAGATAATAGTAGGGAAGGTTAGCCATGACATTAAGTCAAAAAAGAATGGCACAATAAAGAAGATAAGCAATAGTGCGATATCTAAGATCGCTAGAGTTTCAGGCGCACCACATGATCAGGGAGCAGGAGTCTACCTATACAAGCATGTAAATGACAAAGTCAAGAAAGGAGAGAGTATATTCAGAATTTATTGTCACAATAAGGACAGATTAGATTATACTCGGCGTATTATGAAAGGGTTAGATGTGTTTGTTATAAAATAATTCTTAAACTTTCTTAGCAATTAATCCAGTTATTAAGGATATTATCCCTCCAAGTATCCCGTTCATCAAAGGCCCTGTTATCAATCCAATATAGATTCCCAGCTTCATAAAGCTCTCAACCATAGCTGCATCTGCTCCTCTCTGAACTGCTTGGTTAACTGCAAACTGAACCATACTTGGAACAAAATTATACATTAGAACAGCAATGATTGCTCCTGCAAACCCTGCTATTGCACCAGACAACACACCACCCCAGGCAGCCATCTTAACTGTGCCATTATGGTCTTTCATTATTGTCCAGCCAATAAATCCAAAAACTATAATCAATAAAAGCCAGCTAGCTAAAGGTGAAAAAACAGTAGTGTATAATGAGAAAGAAGCCATTGCTATAATAAATCCCAAAAGGCTCTAGCCTATCAGAACATATGTTGGAATCTTGATAATCTTCCAATAATCATTGAATTCTTTTCCAGAAAATTTCATATTATTACCTCAACTCATAAGTTTCGCCAAATGCTTTGTTGAATCACTTTGTTCTAACACTATCTTTAATATGGATATTATTGGAATAGCAAGTATCATTCCAACTATACCCCATACCCAATACCACAAAAACAAGCTTATTATGATTACAATAGGTGAAAGATTTAACTTTGCACCTGCCAATTTTGGCTCTAATATATTTCCAAAAATAACCTGAATCAATATCAACAGGGCAGCTAACCACAAGACACTTGATGCAGGCCCAAATTTCAGTAAATAAGATATTACTGCCAGAAAAACTGCTATGAAAGACCCTATATTGGGGATAAAGTTCAATAAAAATATCAAAAGAGCTATAATTAAAACAAAATCTGCTCTAAAAAGCAGCAATACTATCGCACTTACTAAAGCAGTTCCAAAGCTGACCAAAGACTTTGTTCCCAAATATTTCCTAATACTTTCTTCAGTTCTATACAAAGTTGATTGAAGCTTTTTCTTACTTGTTTTGTTTAAACCTTTCTCAAAATTGTCTACCATCCTTTTGTAAGTAGGAAGTAAGAATAAAGTAAAAATAATTGCCAGGAATATTTCTGAAATGAACATCCCTGTGGCCTGAACCCCTATCTTAACCAACTTAATAATATTCTCAGTATTGACAAAATCTGCTAAGTTTAATTCCTCCACATTGATATTTGTTACAGTAGTAAAATAATGTAATGTATTATCTACTTGTCTACTGTAATTGGGTAGTTTCTCATCTATCTTTACGGCATCAATACTTATCAATAGTCCCATAAGATAGACGAAAACAAATAATATCACAACTATGCCTATCATTGTGACGCCGAATGATACTTTTAGCCTTCTTGAAAGCCTTATCAAAGGAGTTAATAGAAGTGTAAGAATAATCGCTAATGCTAATGGCCTAAGAAACACCTTGAATGTTTTCAAAACAATCACTAAAAACACTATCGCAATAAATATTATAGAAGCATTTACAAGCTTATTTTCACCCATATTGGATTTTATAACTTTTATCTTTAAAAATCTTTCGAGTTTTTAGAAAAGGACATTAATAATTGGACAATTGTGTCCCTTTCTAATGATAGTAAGAGATTATCGATATTACCTTAAAATTTGTATCTCTTACTATTTAAGAAATGAAAACGCCACGGCCCAGACTTTCAAACCAAAGGTTTGAACCTTCATGCTTTTGAACTGGGATATCCTTGCGGAAAATGGCTGTTTTTGATGGAAATCACAAAACTGTTGGAAATCTTTGATTTCCACCACTCAAGGCCATCGCAGTACCAGATTGTGCCACCGTGGCATGCTATCTAAGAAATATAATCTTTATTTAAATTTAACTGAAAAAAAGAAACTAGCCGCCAATATAATTGTTAAGGAAAATACGCGCCCCTAACATCAAATTAAGAGTATTAAAGTCAGGTATAATCTCTAAACTAGGCACAAGTTGCTTTTTCTGCCCAGCAAGAACAATTTCTTTTCCCTGCGCAGCACGAACAAGCCGTCTAACATACAATGAACTTTGTTTATATGCCTCATTCCCTTCTGGATCTTCATTCCCAATAAAAACCTCTGCACCACCTTCTCTACTAAGTTGTTTTGCATGTACGCTTATTACCTTGGGATGATTCATAATATAAATCATACCACTATAGCCTGTCTTCTCAAAACCTCCTGGCTGCAAAACATTAAAATTAAGATTAGAAAAATCAAAACAAATTCCCATATTGTCCATATCATCTATCATATGGACAAGCTGAACCAACTCACTATAAGTCAAGAAAGTATTTTCAATAGCAGCACTAACACCTTGGTGAGCTAGATTATTATTATATCCCTGGAGCCGATCCC
>JAYEIZ010000043.1:0-4799 GCA_034660355.1 Nanobdellota archaeon | reverse complement strand
CCTGGAGAGCTTTAACTAGCCTCACGGGCAGAAAACTGCGCAAGACTGGAAATCTTGTTTCCGCAAGGATATCCCAGTTCAAATCTGGGCCGTGGCGTTTTATTCCTTCCTTCCAGAGAAGCATTATAGTCCCCTCACATCTAAGTTTTGTTTATATACTATGACCTATTTTGAATAAGCGAAACAACGTTTTAGCAGTTACTTTTTAGGAAGGTTGTTTATATAGGGGTGTACTAACTGCACTAAATTAAGATATGCTAATTTTTGAGGAGTTATTGAACTTTTCATAAATATTTATTGAGGCTAAAAGTCTATATATTTATCTGGTTATGGACAAAAATGAAATAAGGGGACACCCCTTATAATCCCCTTCCGCCTTCGCTACTCTGCGACTCTTGCGGAGTACGCAGTATCTTGCTCGGCGGCATAAGAAAAAATCTTTTTCTGAACATCATTGATTACATGTATTTTATGATGTTCTTCTTGGTTGCGAATATACTCATCAGATTCATTCATATCTTTTCTTCCTGTAGATTCATGATGTTCATAGCCAGACCAAAAACTCCCTCTAGGATAACGCTTACGGAAGTTGGGATGCTTCTCAAATATTCTCATTGAAGACCTGGATTTCAACATGATCTCAGCATCCACAATAGAATATCTTTTTGGCACATTTACTCTAAAGTGGGTGTGGTTTCCTCCAAAGCCCATAGGTCCAAACTCAAATCCTTGGCTTTCAAATTCACGAAAAGCTGCCTCACAATCATTCATAACTGATTGCTTACGCAGACAGTTATATCTACATTTGCAGATAAACATCATAGTTACCCAATCATTTCTTGTATCGATTTTCATAGAAATTCACCTCGAAAGTTTTTTATAGCTAAAGCTAATAAGAAAGAATTGCTAGAAGCCAGATCATATCTGCTCGGCTTTGTTACCTTTGACCGTTAACGCTGTACGAACAGTGTCCAAACGGTGGCTTTATGATTTTGGTCTGCTTCTTGCTTTTTCTTAAAAGCATAGAGCCTAGAATTCTATTGGTTTCTGTCTGAGAAAAATCTTTCGATTTTTCTAGGCAAATTCATCTGCGGGTCTTTCAGACCACGCAGTATTCTTGACCGGAAATAAATTTTTTTGTTGTCATTTAGGCGTTTATTCCTTTAATCCCGTGTAATCCGCCTTCTTTAGTTCCATATGTATATGTTTTCCATCTAATTTCACTATCTTTCCTGGTGCTCCTACAACTGTTGCATTTGAAGGAACATCTCGATTTATTATGACAGTCTCTGCTCCTACCTTTACATTATCCCCTACCTTGATAGGACCTAATAATGTTCCTCCTGTCCCAATAATTACATTGTTTCCTAGTGTAGGGTGTCTTTTTCTTTTGTGATGGCCTGTTCCCCCTAATGAAACATTATGGTAGAGAACACAATTATTACCTATTTCAGCTGTCTCTCCAATTACCGTTCCTATACCATGGTCAATAAAAAGTCCTTTTCCAATCTTTGCTCCAGGATGGATTTCAATTGCCGTAAAAAACCTCATTATCTGGCTTATCAAGCGAGGAACAAATGGTACCTTCAGTTTATACAAAGGATGCGCCAAATATCTATGCACAACTATTGCATGCAAACAAGGATAAAGTAAAAATTCTATTCCTCGTGATGCTGGATCGTTTCTAAAAATTGCTTTTATATCCTCAAACATTTTGATAACCTCCTCATTTATCCTTTAATTCTTCGTTTTTATCGCCTTCATTTATAATAATAAATTTGATCATATTTACCACCTCTATTGGATTTTTATTAGAATAAGGGAGGAATGGGATTTGAACCCATGAATGCTCGCTCTGCAGGCGAGTGCGTTAGCCACTTCGCCATCCTCCCTTAGTGTATAAACTAAAACAATGAAAGAAATCAACAACAAAATCCATTTATCATAGAACATAGGATAAAGAACACATATATAAATATTATCTTTTTAGAATCATCTAGTCAATTTCTCAGAACATTTCCAAAGATAAGGAAATAAAGCAACTGCTCCCAAGATCTTAATTACATCGCCAATCAAGAAAGGTATTAATCCTGCCATTAGTACTTTCCATAAACCAATATTTCCTAAGTATATCCATAACCCAATTAGTCCTAAGAAGTATATTGTAAGATTTCCAATAACCATACACCAAAAGATAGATTTTTTTGTTCTTCCATACCCTTTCTCAATCATGTAACCTACAATAAAAGCAGCACCTAAAAAACCAATTAAATAGCCACCTGTTGGCCCAATAAGATGTTTAATCCCTGAACCATAACCTGTGAAAACCCCTATTCCAATAATCCCAGCCGATATATATGCTAACATTGCTATAAGTCCTTTTCTTGAACCGAAAAAGAAAGCCACTAAAAAGATACCAAATGTTTGCATTGTGATAGGCACAGGCCACAAAGGCACTCGTATATTGGCCATTAATCCAAGGAACGCTACACTTAATATGACTATAAATGTATCTACAAGAAGATTTCTTTGCTTGAAAATGAGTTCATACATTGTTTTATGTTTGTTTGTTGTTTGCATCTAAAGAAAGTTATTCAACATTCTTTTTATATCTTTTGATAATTGATAGTTTAGAAAATTATATAAATGTGGCCATTATAGAACTTTTTGAGGTGGTTTCAATGGGATGTTATATAATACCTGCAACTGCAGCAATAGCACATTTTTTTATGAGAAAAAAGATTCCTTCATTCAGAACAAAATATTATTTATGGTTAAACCAGCTTCTCCTAGGGGGAGCTATATTTGGAATAGTGGATCACTGGTGGAACGGTGAATTATTTCTCTTAGGAGAGAATTTATTACTAGATTTAGCATTAGGGGTCACTATAACTTTAATTATATTGGTTGTATGGGGTTACATTGTGCTTTTTGACAAACTAGCCAATAAACATACCCAATCTTCAAAATTATGAAAGTTTACTGTTTTGGAAATGAATTTCTAAAAGAAGACTCTTTAGCTAAAGAGATTGCTGACAGTATAAAGATAGAAGGGGTTAAATTTATAAAGTGTAATTCACCTGAGGACATTTTTGAGTCAGAACAAGAAAGAATAATAATTCTTGATGTTGTTGAGGATATAGAAAAAGTTATCCTTATTGAAGACTTAGAACAGCTAAAGGACAATAAGATTATTTCTCTACACGATTTTGATTTGAGTTTCTTTCTTAAATTAATGAAAGAGATGGGCAAAATAAAGAAAGTACAAATTATAGGCATCCCCATGAAAGGAAATAAAGAGAATATGAGGGGGGAAATTAGAAAGATTATCTCAAAGATTACATTCTGATTTAACAGCCCTTAGCCTAGTCTGTAAATTTCTTTCAATGTCCTTTATTTTTTCAAGGTGTTTTTCAATATTAGGTTTAGAAATATTAGCTAAGTCAGCAAAATTTGATATTAAGGATTTTCCCCTAAATAGTATTATATGTTTAAGAACTTTTGATAAGGCCCCATATTCACTTATTGGTGTTGAAGACAGCATATGTGGAAATTCAAGAAGGCCATCTAGGTTTTGCAGCAGCCTATTCTTTAAAATATTTCTTTTATGTCTTTTTTCCATACTTATTAGTGTCTCAATCAGAATTTTAACGCTTACAAGGTTGTGTTCAGATAAAATACGGTTATAACATGATAATAACTCGTCTTTATGTTTAACATACCTCTTCATTAAATCCAGAGGTAAGGCCCATATAGAGTAGAGTTTACAATTGTATATTAAATTCTTTCGGTTTTTAAGGATTTAATGCCAATTAACCTTTAAGAAATGGCTTGAACAGCTAAAGCAGGGATCATAGCTTCTTATGAGTTTTTCGATCTCTAAAATCATCTTTTCTTTATTCGCTTTCTTATCAAGAAGATGTTGGACATAAGAGGCAATATCTTCATTCAGGTTTCTTAAGAACTGAGCAGTTGGAGTAATGATATTGGCAAAGGTAATAGTGCCCCGGTCATTAATCTTATATTCATGCCACAATGTCCCCCTTGGAGCTTCATTTGCAGCTATCCCATGTCCAGCTTTAACAATTACTTCTGCATTCTCTTCATACTCTACCTTAAATTTATCCAATAATTTAAGGCATTCTTCCCTATAATGTATCAACTCTAATGCCTGAGCCACATTATTATGGAATGGATTATCTGAAGGAAATTTTATTGAAAGATTTTTCATATAATTTTTTGTCTCTTTACTTAGTTTTTCTTTATTGTTATTGAATCTTGCAAGTGCCCCTACTGCATATGCCTTCCCTTCTCTAACGACAAAATTAGCAGTGGAGAAAGGTTCATGGTATTCCTGAATAAAGCGGAGGTATTCTTTTTGCTTAAAGGTTTTACCGCTAACTTTTATATCTCCACAAGATGTTCCAAATTCATCATTCTTCACAATAGACATATATTGAGTTTCTCTCTCAAAATCAGGAATTTTTAATGATGCAATTAAATCCGCTGTTTTTAAAATATCTTCCTTGGAATTATCCAGTTTATCTCTTATCTGATCTAATGAATCCTGACTTGGGAAGTGAAGGAACCCCCCTATAGTTGGAGATATAGGATGCATAACTCTTCCAGTCAAAAGTGTTACCATCTCATTTCCAAGTTTCATTAACCTAAGCGCTCTTCCAACCTCTTTTTTATATTTGGGAACCATTGCAAGTGCCGATTCATATCCTAAGTAATCTGGTAAAGCAAGAAAATAAAGGTGAGTTACGTGGCTTCTGATTCTTTCTCCAATAGTCTGC
>JAYEIZ010000042.1:0-4827 GCA_034660355.1 Nanobdellota archaeon | reverse complement strand
GCTTTTTTTTCTGCTTCTTCTTCATCAATCTTTTTCTGCCACTCTTCTTCGTCTTTAGGAGTTTCTATTATCTTATTCTCTCCCCAAAACTGTTCTAATTCTTGACGAACTTCTGATTCATTACCTAAATCAGTTCCTCTTGAATCAAGTACAATTCTTTCAATTTCTTTTTCTTTTTCTTGAGTATCAATATTAACTTCTGGCAAACAACATAAATCTTGCCAGTTACCAGAATCATAACAGACAAGAATCTGTTTTTTTTCTGCTTTAGTAAATACATCCCAGTTTATCTTTTTTCGAATGTTCATAGTTTTATATTTAATTATTTTAGTCAAGAGGTAAAACTTTTTTACCTCTCTCAAAAACAACTATTTAATCTGCATTCCAACAATTAACATGAGCTACACCAGTAGATAACATACCACCAGCAACAGTAAATGAAGCTGAAGAAGTGGCGTTAACAGCTTGAGTGGTTCGAGTTACAGTAAAATAACTTCCATTAGCCCAAGCTCATACTTCATCTGTGTTACTTCCCTCATCATCTTCTTTGTTTAAGATGTCGGTTGTAGAAGTAGATACAGTAGTAGCTGCGATTTCAGTAGCAGAACTAGTAGCAGTTGTAGCAATACCGCCTTGTAAATCCATGTTATAAAGACCGTTCGCTGTCTTTATATCGATAGAAGCCATATTACATAACATTCTAGCACCAGTATTCTGAATACTACCAATTATTGCTTGAGTATCTTTCACAGCAACATTTCCAGTTCCAGTAGCTTTGGTAAAATCCAAAGGAATTTGGAATGTAGCGTCTGGTCTGCCAAGTGTAGAAGTTGAATTGGTTCCTAGTGAAACAGCTCCAGTAAACCAAGCATCAGCATCAATAGTAATGCCAGTATCTTGAATTTCAAGACCAAGATAACTAGATAAGTTATTATCTCCACTAGCACCAAATACCTCGCTATCAGCCACTTCGCTGGTAGGATTGGTAATATTTGCAGTCTCAATATAATAGTTTTGGACTAAACCACCAACAGCACTAACACTAACTACTACAGCAAATACTGCAATAACAACAAATCCAACAATCACTCCATAGTTGTTTTTAGATTTTTTCTTGCTCATAATCTAAAAATTAGTTATTTAAGCTACGGTAGTTCCATCACCCTTTGAACCGAATTGAGCTCTCCAGTCAGCAATGTGAGGAGCCATCAAGACAGAACCATCATTGTAGTAAGTTCCCTTACGATACTCTGATTGGTTATTAAGTCTTGGTTTCCAACCCCAGACAATCCAACGCATTCGTTGAGCACGATCTAAATCAACTAAGAACCAGTAATCCTTATAAGCATAAGGCATATCAGGAATCATCTTGACATCAATCTTTCTACCCAATCCAGCTTGGAAAGTAGCAGAAGCATCGTTTAAACCAAGATGAGATGTGTCTGGTCCATAAGCTGAACGCAATACACGAGCAACTTTTTCTAGATTTTCACTAGAACAAAGAATTCTAAATCGTTTACCAGGTTTCATCTGAGTATTATCATTCAAGGTAAATCGGTTCATTCTTTGAATTGCCTCAACTAAAGCATCTTCATCGAAAGCTAGATGAGTTGTTGAAGTACCAAAACCTGTATAAAAGGTATTTGGGTTTGCGGTTGCACCACTCTTCCGAATTGGATGAGCTTGGTCATATACAGGAACACTATCTCCAGCACCGCCAAAGAATGTAGTTCCAAATCCCAAGTAATCGATTTTAGCACAATCGTCGTTAATGTTAGCGTTAAGAGCATTTACATGGTCAGCAACATTATTCTTGAACTCAAGAATTCGTTTTGTTGCACCAGCTCTTCCAATCCAGTGCAAGTCTTCTTCGGTATACGCTAATTCCGAAGTATATTTACGAAGGTTTACAGTAGATGCATATCCTTTGTATCGAATATTCTCAGCATAACTTTGTCCAGCTGTAGTTAAAGAACCTTTACCTACACCTGATACTGTTGAGAACTTCTCTTCAGGGATATCCGCATTTATTTCAGTAAAGCCGTGATCTTTGTAATAAAGTTCGTTAGATAACTGCTCAGCAGCCTCTTCAAACAATATCCGAACACTAGCATCTACTACTTCGCCGTCTTTTACGAAGTTAATATTAGGCATATCAGTCTAGTTAGTTAATAAGAGTTAAGCTTGAGCATAAGCTAAATACTGAATTTCTGCAGCCATACATACAACTGCATCGTCATCTGATTCATCTTCTGGGTCAAATCCCAAGATGAATAATTGAGCCGCTGAACCAGCAGCTAAGTTGATTTCAAAAGCACCAGTAGTGGCAGTTCCAAAATCAGCATAAGCACCTATATCAGTTTGAGTTGCATCTTGATCAGAACCAATAACCATCTCTACACCTAAGGCATAAACATAGTTTGGTTTTACTTTTTCAACAGTAGCATTAGTTGCAGCCATAGTTTCTCCTTGACCAGTGTACCAACCAACAATCAAACTACCACTTGTAGCAAGTGCTAGATAACCATCTGAATCAATATAAACTGGGTCAGCGTGAGAAAACTCTACACTAGCAACTCCCAATACAGGATAACCTATGCCGTAACCGTTAGGGTCGCTTCTAAATTTCTGCATAGAATTATTTAGTTAATAATTTCTTAAACTTAGCTTTCCCCTCTTTAGTATCAAAGAGTTGATTAGCTAAATCGTTCAATTCTGTTGGCAAACTAGCAGAATCATTTACTTTAGAAGAAGAAGATGCTTGTTGATTAGCTTTTTCAACATCAGCTTTAAACTTTTCATCACTCATAGCATTTTTGGCTAATATTGTAGCTTGACTAATCTGTTTACTTAAAGGTAAATCTTGTCCTACTTCTGTTAAGAAATGTTTGATGATTTTTGCCTCACCTCTATTTTCAGCTACATCATTTATCAATGAATTAACATTTGACTTCTGAGCTAACTCTAGGGCTTCATCTAACTTTTCTTCTTTTTCTTTTATTGAAGCAAGTTTATCATCTAAGATTAGATTGACTTGGTCTTCAATATCTTCGTAATCACCACTATCTTCGAGTTTCTTTTTAAGGTCTTTAATCTTTTTATTCTTCTCGACTAAAGCGGTTGATTTCCTTTTACTTTGAGCTTCTAATTCTTCTAACTTCTTTTCATAAGGGTCTTCTTGTTTTTCGTCGTCTATGACTTCATCTTCAACTTCTGGAGTCTCCTCTAGGGTTTCTTCAGGAGTTTCAGGTTCATCACCTTCGACAGGTTGATCCTCTTTAATATCATCTTTATTTTCCGACTCGATAATATCTTTTTTTAAGTCGTCTTTTGTATCTGGCATATAGGCAGATTATTACTTAACGCCGATAAAGCTCGGCAGTGGCTGAATTATCTTAACAAATAATTTCTATTACTGGTGGTTTCATATATTTAATTTATTTGTAAATATCACTCATTGACTCTTCTGCTTTTTCCATTGCTTTGTCTTTTTCTCCAGCATCTCTACTGGCTAGTTCAGCAAATCTTAACTTCCATCTTTTAGCAAATAACATTGCACCTTTATAAAGCATTCGCTTCTCTTTATCTTCTTCCATTGCTAATTTATGATAGAACACTCGACAGATCTCATTCATTTCGTTATTCAACCGCTTGTCATCTCTTAATCGTAACCCCCAACGATAATACTCTTGTTTCTTACCATTTGGCATCTTTTCAATTAACTGGTCAGCAGTTTTAAACGGATATAGAAACGAATTAAACTCTTCTTTAAACTTGTTATCTATGGTTTCTTTTGTATTTGTTTCTGTACCCATTCTATTTCGGTATTTTTATCTAATAAAAGTTGTAGTTGTTCAGCAGTTAGATTACAATACTTTTTGTGTTTTTCAGTTAGTCTATGTCCTGCTGTTTGTCTGTATTTACTAGACCTTTGAACTACCTTTAATAAGTCTTCATCGCTAGGGTCTTTACCGTGCAATAATTCTGAACAAGCAAATTCTTTAAGTAGTCTTGATTTATCAGCTAATTGATAAAGAATGTTCTTATCTTTACTTTTAGCTTCTAATATGGTGTGAACTATCTTACCCTCTAAGTCTAGTATCTTATTTAGCATCTTTTTGGGATTCAAATTGTTTAGTAGCTTTAACTGTTTCTAATTTAGATACTGCTAATCTTACTAATTCTCTGTCTTCACATTTACGAATAACCTTTCTTAAATCATCAGCATCATCAGACTTTAACATCTTGGTGTAGTTAATCTTCTTTGCTACTTTCTTTTCAGTAGCTTTTTTACTAATAGTTTTTCGTTTTGTTTCTGATTTACTCATACTGTTATTATTATTGTTTTATTAAGCCAATTTACGCCTCTATATTGTAAAAGGTATTTACCCTCTTTTGCCATTTCACTTTGGGCTTTTACCATCTTATTTACACCTTCTTGAGTTTGAGCTTCTTCTAATGTTCTTGGTTTTTCTAAGAAGAAATCTGTTAATGTGTCTATTTCTTCGTCTGTTAGGTCGCTATAATGTTTAGCGCTAGTCTTAAATATCCACTCTTTGACTATCTTTAATGCTTTATCTTTGTGTTTAGGGTTAATCAGAATTAAACCTTTTTCGTTTACTAATTCAGCAACAGTTTTATAATCTAAATCTTTAATTGTTGAAATCATACTGTTGGCATTACTCTTTGTTTAGGTTGCATAGATTGTTTTAGTCTTTGAGTTGGTGGTGTTTCTCTACCTTGTCCTAAATCACCCTCTAATGGCTGTTCTGGCTGTTTCTTTACTAGTTTAGACTCATCATCCTTATTCGCACGAACTACAACTCT
>JAYEIZ010000041.1:0-4881 GCA_034660355.1 Nanobdellota archaeon | reverse complement strand
GATGAAAAATCATTCGATAAGTTTAGATTATACTGTAAAGAGAATTGCATAAATATGTCAGCTAAGGTTGAAAGCTACATAAAGCAGGAAACAAAAAAATAAAATGACATCTCAAAGCTTGATAAAATACATAAAACAGGAAATAAGCACAGGCTATGATATAAACACAATAAAGAAATATCTATTAAACTACGGCTACACAGAATCACAGATAAACACAGCAGTTGATTCTCTATACCCTAACGAAGTTAAGCATATAATACATCCATCTAAAACAACAATAGCTTTAGTTGTTGCAATAATCTTTTCCCTAGCTCTGCTTTCAACAGCATTCTTCATATTCACAGATTCAACAAAAACTCCATCTCAATTATTAGACTTAAGAATTACTAATATCCCTCCACAAATATATCAAGGCCAACAATTACATTTCACAATCGAAGTATTCAATTTAGGCAAAGCTCAGCGCTTTGATGTTCCATTAAGGTATGAAATATACAACCTAAAAGATGAATTAATAACATTTAAGGAAGAAACAATAGCCCTAGAAACAAAAGCCTCTTCCTCAATTACTATTGACGTATCAAACATAAAAACAGGTAGTTATTACCTCAAAACAACTGCTATGTACGCAGGAAAGATGGCAAAAGCAACATCAAGCTTCAAGATTATAAAAGAAACTCCTCAAACAGAAACCCCTGTTGAAACACCTCCTCAAACAACCCCTCCTACTCAACCAACTACTCCTACAACAAGAACTTGTCCTTCAAGTTGTGATGATAGAAATGAATGTACAAATGATTATTGTGATGTATCAACTGATTTCATATGCAAACACGATACTACTTATCCTTGCTGTGGAAACAATATCTGTGAAGATGATGAAAACTACGAAAACTGCTTATCTGATTGCCCTGCACCATTAGATAAAGTAGATTCATTATTCCAGGGAAAAACAGTATGGGAAAAAGTAGACATAATAACAGAAATAGCAAAATCAGATAAGAAAGCAGCATTAGAGTATTGCAAGGAAATAGAACAGACTACATACAAATACAAATGCTTCACCAATGTTGGAATATCTTCCAAAGATGAAAACACCTGCGACAAGATAGAAGACGAGCCTTCAAAAGACAACTGCTTTAAAGATGTTGCAAAAGGAACGCAAAGCAGCGATGTATGCTCCAAAATAGGAAAAGATTCTAAAAGAGATCAATGCTACATGAACTTTGTAACAAAAGGAGACTACACATTATGCAGTAACTTAATTAACAAATACCTAAAACAAAGCTGTGAATCTTTAAAGAAACTTTCTGAACAGAATTAAGATAAAAACTCAGGCTCAATATATTCTCTATATCTTCTTGAATAATCAGTTACTGCTTGCATTTCAGCAATATCATCCACAACTAAGGGATCATCCACTCTAAAGAAATAAAACCGTATCTTACTGCTGGAATCAAGCTGTTCTCTTGTAACTGTCCATTCAAAAGTATTGTTGCTAATTTCAGCCCCGCCAAGTAATGGAATTTCAATATCTTCAGTAAGATACCCTGAAGCAGGTATAACTACGCCTGGTTCATTCCTAAACATCATATTAAGGTTATATTCTCCTGGAACTAATCCCATCACTCCATCACTCCCATACTCCATCTGGGAAATAGCCCTAGGAAGATTTTGTTCATATATATTCTCCTTAATCTTCTCATAAGTTACAGATAAGATGCCTCCTTCGCCTAACTTAGTTGCACTGCCCCTGTAAAAATCAAGATTCTCAGGATTATTCAAGTCATCACCATCCAAAAATTGTACATTACCTAACTCTTCATTTAAAGAAAATATAATATCTATGAGCAAAGAATCCACACTAGGAGTTATAGAAATACTACCCCTAAACCTACCTCCAATAATATCTTTAACATAATCGCGATCTCTAAGTATTTTTCTGATTGACTCTGCCGCATCTCTAGCTAAGTATGTAGCTTCAACTACTTTCTCCCTCCTAACTTGGCTGTAATGTTCATAATTCTGAATCAAAGACTTAGCACGATTTATATCGTTCCCTGCACCAGCAATAACAGTAAGAATATCATTTGCTTCATCAGAACTAAGATGTTGGTCATCAGGCTGAATAATTAAAGGCACCTTTAAAGAATTAACAGTAGCTATTATATCAACATAAATACTACTAAGATCAAAAAGAACACCATTACCTTCATGCAAAAGCAACCTCTTAACCCTAAACATGTTTGTCACATTTATAAAATAAGCCTCTACTTCTTTCTCAATTATTGGCTCTAAATAAGCATCATAAATCCCTCCCTGGCCTGGCCTTATAGAAACATGAGGCAATTTTTCCGATAAATATCCTTCTCTCTGAAAGAACAGATAGCCATCCCCTATACACATGGGAAACTTACCAACATAAGTTCCATCATCACCAGTAGATTCCATCGAACACTCCCTATAATTACCACATCCAAATTTTATCGGCACATTAGGAAGAGCATCATTAGTCCTATCATCAAATGTTCTTATGGTTATGTTCTCACTTATCCTTTGTTCATAATCACAGATCAACGTAGGCACATTGCTTATAGATACATCAGAAGTTACTTCTACAACACAATTACTGTTGCATACATCGGGAGTAGTATAAGTCTCTCCATTAACACTACAGTACCATTCATTACTTACACATTCTCTGTTACAAACATCTAAGGGATAATACGCTGAACCAGTAACAGAACATTTCCACTGGCGTTCATCATCATCATTGATAAATTCAATGCACTCATCATCCCCCATTTTCTCACACCCTGTTGAAGACTCTGTTGTTGTGCGGGTATCTACACTAACATCATTATAATCTACAGGACCAACTGTTCCCCTGCCTTCATTCCAAAGAGAAAGATCCTTATTATCCCTTATATTGACCTCTAATCCAAACATAAACGTATAACCCTCCTCGCCATGTTTTGTTAAAGAAGAATTATCCCTTATAACTACAATAACAGGAAAGGATATATCATAAAAGAATTCATAATAATTAGTTGTTTCAGAAGTAAAAAACCCTAATCCCAGGGGGCTCCCAGTTCTAGAAGTGCTAGGTCTTAAGATATTACCATTTCTAGGGGTTATATCCAAATAATATTCCCAATTAGGATTGTAAAAGAAATCAACCTTTTGATCAGGAAAATTATTGCTAAGAAAATCCAAAAACAATACATCATAAGCTCCTTGCTCTATAGGGTCTGACACAGTAATATGTTTTGGATTACGGGTGTTATTGATCTGTATTAGAGGAATTCTCCCTCCAAGTATTTCTTCCCCAATTTTTTCTCTGACTCCCCCTTCACCCTCTTTCTGCCAGGTTGTTATAGAAACTTCATTATCCGGCCAAAAAGTAGGGGGTATTTTTTCAGAATCAAGTGGAAGAGAATTACCCCCTATAAGATACATCGTAATATCCTCTAAAAACATATCTCCCATCTCCCATCCAGCTATTGATGAAGCCAGCAGATAGGTACTGTTAAAGTCAAAATCAAGCCTTACAAAAAACTGCTCCATATCAACCGTAAAATCAGGGAGTCTAACTTCAATAGGATAATCAACAAGAATTGTAACATCATTAAGATTTACATTTATTGTGGTATTAGGGCTTCCGGTCTCAAATCCCATATTCTGTGCTCTAAAAGATTTAAAATTATCTAAACATAATAATAACTCCCTATTAACATATCTCTCGGCTTGTTTTTCCATGTATTCAACAGTAGGCCTTAAAGAATCAACAAAACACTCATTACAATTATTAGGTTTAGTTGACATATACCACCAATAGGCAATAGGAGATAAATCCGAAGGCGAGCGTGAAACAGCATCTGACAAAGTAGGCACATGTAAATTTATATCGAAATATCTCCCCACAATCTCATAATCATCAAAATCAATATAGCCTCCATGCTGGCCCATTTTCTTAAAAGCGCTTATTGCTACATCCTCTATACAATCCTCTACATACATCTGCACAGGTCTTGCCCAATCAGGAACCTCTTCTATTATTCTCTCAACCTCTGTCTCTTTATCAATAATATCCCCCTTAAGATAAATAAACAAAGACACAGAAACAAGTATTATAATTCCTAAGATAATGAATAAAGTAATCTGTCCTTTTCTACCTCTTTTTTTCATTTTTATCTATCCTTAATTACCTAATCTTGTCTATCACCAAACTGATATAAAATTTAGTCCATGATAAATAAACAGAATACAAAATAAAAGCTAAAGCCAAAAACAATAAGGATGGTCGCTGTGAAGATACAATAATAACAGGAGACAAAATAAGTAATACTATCCACATAGCCAATAAAGAAGGGATCAACAAATAAAACTTGAATATTCCCAGATAAAATGCTTCCTTTATAGCCTTAAACACTTTCTTGCTCCTAAAAAATAAAGGAAATACAATAACACTAAAGTAAATAAAAAGAATAAACTCAACAATCACCACATTCTGGATTACATTGGAACTAAACTTCAATGTAAAAGCGATGATTAACAGGAGTATAACCTCCAACAAAATCCAAACAAGAATTAATAATGAAAACTTCACCCAAACCGCCCTATTAAGCTTTTCTTTCAAAATCTTACACCAAACTGATCCTTTAATAAATCCCGCAACCATTAGTATAATGGCTAAAAAAAGAGTAGATACTATTATCATCTTTGATAAAAACGCATTCAATACAGAAGAAACTAGTTCCATATCCTGCTCTAACTGGGGGGTTAACTCCTGGTTGCCCCCACTAAAATCCTTTACCCTCTTTGTTGTCTCATCAAATACCCTTAACCCATCTAATTCCCCCCTTAAATTAAAAGTAT
>JAYEIZ010000040.1:0-4906 GCA_034660355.1 Nanobdellota archaeon | reverse complement strand
TGTTTTTTTGCTTCATCTATGATCGAATTAAGTATTTCCACTGCAGCACTTTTAGATATACCAAATTGTTTACTTTCCATTTCGAGTAGTTCATGGGCTGCTGTTTTTGATCCAGATGAATATGTATTATCTTGTTCTTGTGAATCTGTGCTAGCTAATGCCTTCCTACCTGAGAAGAAAATTGCCGCTAACCCGACTGCGGCTGTTTGTTGGATAAATGTTCGTCTAGATACGTTCTGAGGTTTTTGTAGTTCTTTTTTGATTCCAAAGAATTTGTCTGCTTTATCTCCAATTTCAGCGTTTATAACATTTTCATTTGAGGATTCTGATAAAAGATTTTGAACGTCACCTTTCATTAAAGCTCTCATTTGTTTGTCTTGAATCCCCTTAATATTTAGAATATCAACCCATATTGAGTTTACAAAGAAAAGAAATTGCTTTATCTGCCTATTTTGCACTGGTTGAGTTCCCAATTTGATAGTTAACTTATGGAGAAATGTTGCCATGTTAACAAAGAAAGTGTGCTGCTTATCAAGAAGTTGAAGAAGCTGTACAAGTAAATTTTTTTGAAACTTTTTGAAATCTTTATTGTATAGTATCCATAGGAACTCCCATTCTTTATTTGTAAGTTTATGTTTTAGAAATGGGTTGAAGTTTTCTCTGAATGAATCATAGTCATGAAACCAATGCTCCTTTAAGATTATTTCAAAAACCTTCTCTACAGAATCACCCAGATCAGAGCCTGTTAACGTTTGGTTGATTCTATCATACGTTTCTTTTACAGAAGAGATAAGATTGATTTTTTGTGCAGTATACTTCTTACTTTTTTTATAACCTCTGTTGAATATGACCTTAAGTCTCTTTAAATATTCCTCATCTAACGCCATATTTCACTATTTATCTTAGTTATTTATAAAAATTACTCTTATATCAAATAAGAAAAACGGGCCCACGGAGATTCGAACTCCAGACCTATTGCTCCCTCTGTGACGTTAAATTTGCGAAGCAAATTTATGGCGTCTTCCATAAGAGGCAATCGCTCTAACCAGGCTGAGCTATGGGCCCATAGAGACCATATTAAGCCAATGATGAATGTTTCACAACCTTCTTGTGTTTCTGAAAGTTACGAAGTGGAACTTCATGTTACACATCTTTGGGTTCTATCCTTTTGTAAAGGATAGCCAGGCTTAGATATTGGCCATTAGAATTCTGGGTTTCGTTTTTGTTTAAATAGCTTTCGAAGAATTGATTTATTTTTCTGCATCAGGGTATTCAACCAGTTCTCCATTCCATGGCCTTTTAAGCACCAGATTTTTGCCCTTCTCCTTGATAAGGTAATCTTCATGAAGAGGAATTTTCCCTTCTGCTGTTGCGATATATGTGGGTCTTATGTCTCCGCTCAGGTTTGCTATGGTTCCCCTTATTATTCTCCTTCCAACTTCAATAGGCACCCTAAGATGTTTAAACTGAGTATCTCTGAAGCTGCAGTTAAAGAGGTAATATGGCCTGACTTTTGCTTCCTGCAGGGTTTCAAGAAGTTTCCACATCTTTACCTCTGAGTCATTCACGCCTTTTAAGAAGACTGATTGGCACATGAGCTTTACCCCTATGTCCGAGATATCATGTAAAACTTTCATCGAGTCTTCTGTTATCTCTTGAGCGCAGTTTATCTGTACAGGCATCCTTATCGGCTTTTTCTTATTGTATTTCCTAAGGACAGATAATAGATTATTATCAA
This sequence comes from Nanobdellota archaeon, assembly GCA_034660355.1. Classification (GTDB taxonomy): domain Archaea; phylum Nanobdellota; class Nanobdellia; order Woesearchaeales; family JACPBV01; genus JAYEIZ01. Next base: position 3,168 of record JAYEIZ010000040.1, on the reverse strand, counting down.
TCCTCTGCGGTACAGTAACCACCATTCTTGTGCCAAGGCGTAAGGTCTTTACATGCTCTATTGATGTGAGCTTACCAAGTATCCAATCTATCCTTTTGTTAGACAGAGACAACATATCTCCTCCTGTAAGAAGAAGATCTCTTATATTCTTGTTATCACGTACATACTCAAAAGCCTCCTCAAATGTCTCGTCTGACCAGTATTTGTCTTTGAACCCTATATCATGGACACGAAGACAGTGCCTGCAGTACATTGCACAAACATTAGAAACTTTTATTATTGCGGTTTGAGGGTATATTTGATCCACTATCCTTGCAGGCGAATGCCTTGCTGAAAAAGAAGAGACGCATTGCCCCTGATTCCTCACTTCCTTTATATCTGGAACTGACTGGATAAGTACAGGATCATGAGGGTTTTCTTTCATTATGAGTGAAGCATAGTAAGGTGTTATGCTCATCCGGTATTTCCTCTGCACTTCCCCTATCTCTTTAATCTTCTTTTTTGGAAGATCCAGAATATTCCCCAATGTTATTGCATCGTTTATCCTGTTTTTCATTTGCCAGGAAAAGCTTTTCCAATCAGATCCATCCGATGAGAAGTATCTCATAATCTTCTCTTGATTTTTACTTATTTTTTTTCCTAACTCTATTCCGCTTAGAACATCTTTTTTGTGTTTCAGGTAGGGTTCTATTCTAGAGACTGCTTTCATTACATCTTTTCTTGCGCTTAATCTTGCAGATACAGTAACACCATACTCATCAATCTTAGAATGGAGTTTTGACAGATTCAGCAAATCATCCTTGGATATGCCAATAGAGGAACAGTCTCTACCATCTGACTTTATTCTCAGCAGTTCCTCAAAAAGTTTTATTAGGGGGTTTGTCTTTTTACTTCTAACTGCAAGATTGTATAGCTTTTTTATTCTTTTAGTCTCACTATCAGGTGTTTTTTTTCCTTTGTTTTTTAAGATAGAATCAATAAGCCTTATTGTTTCATTATCGACTACCCCAGTATTACTTGCCATGTTATCACATTTTATTGAAAAATCTGCTCTGCCCTTTTTGAAGCTGCGTCAAAAGCTCCAGATACTATTGAATTTATTCTTGATAATCTGCCTTTTTTTTGAGTGAATGCTTTTCCTGATGTTCCGTTAAGGCCCCCCTCCATATAAATGTTTCTTTTTACTTCTAACTGAAAGACATTAATCTTTTTAAGGACATTTCCGTATTTTTGTGTAATAAACCCTCCGCTGTAAGGCTTATCTTTCTTTACATCCAAATTCAATTCATCTGCCTGTTCCTTTATGGAATTATAGAAACTTCTTATTATCCTATTATCAGCTGAGTTCCCATGCAGAGTCCCTATCGAGAAGTCAGGCCTTTCTTTTCCTTTGTCAGGGGTGTTTTCAAGGCCGCGAGAATTCATCGAATGGCAGTCAAACATCAGTGCAAATCCTTTTTGTTTCTTCATCTCGCTTATGCTATTTTCAATAAGTCCATGGAATCTTTTATAGAATCTCATAAGAACGTTTTTTTCTGATTCTGAATAATCATTTTTGAGTATTGTTTGGCCTGTTAGTGAAGCCTCGTGTAAGGGGTCTGAACGCATATGGATCGGCATTTTATTATTTTTTTTTGGATGTTTAAACCGGTTCATGTTAACTGAGTAGATATTAAGGAGCGAAACAACATGGATCCCTCTTGAATTATTGTAAAGCTCTCTTGTAAAAAGGTCTGTTCCGATTAGCATAGACTTGCTTATCTTTATCTTTTTGAGCATACTAGATGGAACAAGTGTTCCGCTATGAGGGATAGACAATATGTAATCCCTGCTTTTTTTTTCACAAAAAACAAGTTCAGATGATTTTATCTTTTTTGTTTTCCCTGTAAGGATGTCTTTTACTTTAATTAATATCTCCTCTTTAAATCTGTGAAAGCTCTTCCAGCATTTCCTTTGTCTTTGCAATGTCCTTTGAAAATTCTTCAGAATAGTGAATTGCGAGTTCAGCGGCATCCTTATTGGTTATGCTGCCATTTGAAAGGTAACCTTTGTATTTTGCACGCCTTAATATCTTATCAGAAACAGAGCACTTAGATTCAACCATCTCCTGTAAAGGAAGTATTACCTTCATGTATTTTTTAGGAGTTATAGATTTTGCAAAGTTAAAGAATCTTTTAGTGTATTGGTAAATCTCTTTTTTATCGAAACCTTTGTAAGCGCTCCAAAACTGCAACTTGTTCCTGACAGGGGTGTGGGGGGGGATGTACATATTCCTTCCTTCAATCTTAAAGGCCTCTTCTATACCAAAATCTGTAGGGAGTACTTCAATAAAACTTGTTTGTATCTTCCCCAAACAGAATTTAAGCAAAACTGTAATTGCAACTAGCACAGAAGGAAAATTCATATCCATCCCTCTTTGTTCAAGGGTCCCATGCTTATTAATCTTTACAGGGTTCCAACCAATATCCAGTTTATACGGATAAAGCTTATCAAAATTTACAGAAGGTGCAACTTTCTTTACTTGTAACTCCCATCTTCTCCATCTTTTTTTTAAGCTATTAATAAGATCAGTTGCTGTTTGCTTGTATGGCGGCAATCCCCCTAGCTGTTGTAGTTTAGCATATAACCCATCCGCATACTTTAGTTTCTTGCCCCCCCTATAAACTATTAATCTTGAGTCTTTTCCTAGAAAATTTCCCTGATAAAAAGGAGATGACTGAGCAAATAGTGTTAGTGCGGGGTCTGCTGCTACCTCAAAATTGTATGAAGAAACCATTGCTCTTTTTAACTTACTCTTCTTAAAAACTCTTAACTTTCTTTTTTTTAAGTCAAAAACTCCCTTAGGCAGTGCGTAATGATGATGGAAACCTGTGACTCTGCATGAAATCTTTATCCTTTCAATCCCAAAAATATCTTTCTTTATCTTATACTTCTGAGCTTTTGAAATGGAAGGCTCAAACGCACCAGGGTAGCATGCAAAAGGATACATCATAACATCATTTGAGCGGCATACCTCATAAGCTTTTTCAAGAGAATTTATCAGGCTAAGTGACGGGCTGTATGCAGGGACGTCAGGATAAGCCCCAAATTCAATCATGTTTCGCCCTATCTCTCTTACAACATCAACATCTGGATTAGAGCCGTTTAGCTTAGATATAATCAGGTCTG
>JAYEIZ010000039.1:0-4927 GCA_034660355.1 Nanobdellota archaeon | reverse complement strand
TGTAGATTTCTAAGGCTAATAGCTTTAAAGGGGTGGAAGTGGCTAAAGGGGGTAGCTAAAAATATTAAGAAATTAAAGGATGTGATGAATGCTTATGTGTTTGTGAAAAACGCAAAAGTCTAATAATCAAAAGCTTTTTATATGGGTGTGAAATCCTTGAAGGTATGAAAAAGACAGGCGGATCAAGAAGAAAAAGAAGATATGTATTTAGGAAGCACAACAAAGATAGAGGAAAACTATCATTATCAAGATATTTCCAAAATTTTAATGTAGGGGACAAAGTAAACCTAAGCGTAGAATCTGCAGTACAGGAAGGAATGTACCACTCAAGATTCTATGGTAGAGTAGGAGTTGTAAGTGGAAAGAGAGGAAGATGTTATGAGGTTTCAATAAAAGATGGGGGCAAAGAAAAGACTTTAATAGTACACCCTGTTCATCTAAAAAAAGGTTAAAATGGCAGATTTAAAAATTCTATCGGAAAAAGCAATTGACATGAATGAGCTAAGGAAGGAACTAGAAAAGATAAAGAAGAGAGATAAGGAACTCAACTTTAGGGCTAATAAGACTGAAGAATACCTTCAGCATTTTGCTGATCTTAAGAATTCAGAGGAGTTATTTAAGAAATTAGATGATTTAAAGATACCCAGATTTAGGGAGCAGCATATAGCTAAGATTATAGATACTCTTCCCAAGAATGCCGAGGATGTAAAGTTAATACTCAAAGCTTATCCTGTAACTGTAAGTGCTGATAGTATAAAGAAAATAGTGGATGTTGTGAGTAAATTCTTGAAGAAATAAGTGATTTTTCTTTTTTACTTTAGAGATAATAACAAAATCTTTATAAATGATAGAATTAAAAAGTATGTAGAGGGGGTAAAATGATAAGTGATAAGAAAGAAGAAGTGGTAATTGTACTTGATTTTCTGCCAAATGGTTATGCTCTAGATGACAGACCAATGCATATGAAGACCCCTATAGCTCAAACAATAGGCAAGGAAAGATTTGTTATGTTAGAGTTAGTGCCTAAAAAAGGCATTCACCTACAACCATATGAGGAGGTTTATGTAGGTGAAGGCAAGAGAGATAAGATTCACCATATTATTGGAAGATTAAATTCAGATAAACTTACACATACTGCTAAATCTGAGTTAGGACCTATCATAAAGGAGATTGTAACTAAGAATGAAGGGAGGTATGTTGATTTTTTTAATAATGCTCAGCCATTAAGCACCAGGATGCATCAATTAGAGTTATTACCTGGATTAGGGAAGAAACATATGTGGGAGATACTTGATGCAAGAAAAGAGAAAGCTTTTGAAAACTTTGATGATATAAAGAAAAGAGTAAAACTAATGCCGGACCCTGAAAAGTCTATAATTAAAAGGATATTAAAGGAGTTAGAAGGTTCAGAGAAACACAATATCTTTGTGGATGCTTAATTTTTCTATTAGTTATTTTATTTAGGTAAATAGTATTCTAAAAACATAAATTATATAAAAAGTAATATCTAAAGTAGAGTATATCAGTAAATTCAAATGAAAAGAAAGGTATTATTGTTGGTTGTATTAGTATTGTTAGTAGTCCCCTTATCCTTTGCTTTAGACTTAGAGAATATGTACTTTATAGAGTTAGGGTATAAAGATGGAGTTCTTGGATTTAGTGATATTCGGTTAGTAACTGGGTATGCGACAATCTCTAGTGATCCTAACCTACCTTACAAAGTAGAGGTGTTATCTGGAAGTGAAGATGCTATTAGTGTTGGCTATTTCAGGGTTCCAAATACTGGATATGTTCCTCTTGCATTAGATGTTGGAGAGAGTTTTTCTAGAGATACAGATTATCTGAGATTTAGCATTTCTGTACCTTATGATAAAGGTGGTTCTGTAGTTACGATAGAAGAAAAAGGTAAAGAAGTATTGGATATTGATGTTTCTGGATTTGCAGCTTATTGCGGAGATGGATTATGTCAGAGTGATGAAGATAATAAAGTCTGTGCTGAAGATTGCTTACCTTTAGATGGATTTAAAGAGCAATTATCCCCTAGAGAGTTTAATTTAATTCCTTATCTTATTATATTGGGAGTTGTAGGTATAATACTAGTTGGAATATTCTCGGTGAAGGGTTTCTCCCGTCTTAATAAGACTGCTAAGAAACATGATGTACATGAGCCTCATAACTTCATAAATAAGGTTGTTAATTACATCAATGAACTTAAGAAGCAAGGTTATAATGATGATAAGATAACTGCTAATCTAAAGTCTTTAGGGTGGCAAGAAAACCAGATTAAAGAGGGATTTTCCAGGTATAACTTGTTAGGGGAATACCATGATATGAAAAGCAAGAATAAAACAGATGCCAGCATTAAAAAGAGTTTATCTAAAACTTATGATCCTAACCACGTTGAGGGGGGACTTAAGCATTATTCTGTTCTACTTGGCAAGGGTGCTAGTGATAAGAAACAAAGAGCGCATCTTAATGAGATTGCAAAAGAACACGGAGTTACCGGCCTGGATAAGATCAAGGATTATATAAAACAATGTTATAGTCATGGCTATACTAAAGATATTATTATCTCTGTTTTGAAAGAGAATAAATGGTCTCAAGAAACTATTGATAGGGCTTTTGGGGAGTTAAGAACTTAATTTTTACAATAGTGTAAACTTTTTATACTAGTTGTTTTTTCTTCTGTCAATGATACAAAAAATAAAGGATTTAATGCAAACTAAAGAGCTGATAGATGATATTACAAAAAATGTTAAGGATAACTCTAGCTGTGTTAAGGACTTAAAGGAAGAACTTAATGATTTAAACAAATCATTAAAGGAGATAAGAGATAATCAAAAAGAGTTCTTAGAGAGCTTTAAGGATAATCTAGATGTTATTGATGAATCTAAGGAAAGCTTGAAGAAAGAGGTTTATGATTTTAGATTATTGAAAGCACAGATGCAGAAGAATATTCTTAGTAAATTTGAGGATGAGCTAGATTCACAATTAAAGGTCTATTCTGAAAAACTGAAGAATGATATTGATGAATATAATAAGCTTAAGGAACAAGCTGGTTCTATATTGAGTGAGATAAAGAAGGTCTCTAATGAAGTTAATAAGTTTACAGAGATAAGCAAGAACATTAAGAAAGAAGACTTTGAGTTAGAGAAATTTGGCACACAATTGCTCGAGATGGATAAGGAGAAACTAGAATTGATGAGAAAGATAGATACTCTGGAAAGATTAATCTCGAAGATGAGAAGAAGCCAAAGATGAAATTAGTAAATCCCTCTGACAAGATAATGTTTGGAAATGTCTCGACTTCCAGGAGGGAGCTTATTGATCTGATTAAAGCGTGGGTGGCTATTTCTGTGGCTTTCGGGATAATATTGAATGGTTCTTTGTTCTCTTTGGGTTTTATTATTACGTTTATTATTGCTTCTTTGAGTGTTGGTTTAGGGTTTATTGCTCATGAATTAGCACATAAGATCGTTGCTCAAAGATATGGTTGTTTTGCTGAGTTCAGGGCATGGGGTAATATGTTAATATTAGCTATTGTTATGTCGTTTTTTGGGTTGATACTAGCTGCACCTGGTGCTGTTATGATTTCTGGTCCTGTAGGTAAAAGTCGAAATGGAAAGATAAGTGCTGCGGGTGCTATTGCTAATCTGATAGTTGCAGGATTATTCCTGCTCTTGCTTTTTATCCCAGTTACAGGAATACTATATGCTATTGCAAGATATGGATTTATGATTAATACTTGGTTGGCGCTCTTTAATATGATCCCAGTATGGATGTTTGACGGCAAGAAGATACTTAGATGGAGTAAGACTGTTTATTTTATGATGGTAGCAGTAGGAATATTGTTTATGATGTTGCAGGGTGTTATATTTGGATGAGCAAACAATAAAACGTATTGGAGTTTTGTTTCTTGTTTTGTTAATTGGGAATTTTCTCTTGTTTATATTTGGAAAGATAGGCAATTATACTTTCTGGGGAGTTCTCGCAGTATGTGCGTTAGTTGCGTATAAAGGCATTCCTTGGTTGAAAAAAAGATAAGGTTATTCTAATGAAAGTGTAAGAGAGAAGTTTGGTTTTTCTATTTTTGGGCCTTGATATCTTCGTTTGTAAGTCGCACCTGTTATTCCTGCCCCTCCTGCCATGGCAATTTCGCCTATTGCAGGAACTCCAACTATACGAACTGCTAATCCCAATACGAAAACTGAGCCTCCAATAACATAGTATACAACTGCCCTTTCTGACTCAGTTGTTTTACTGATCTCTTCCTTAAAATGTGTTCTCTGCATCTGAACAAAGTAATTTTCGTTTCTTTTGATGCTTCCCCAACGTAAAAACTCATTGTATAACATAGCTACACTATCTTCAGGAAGGTCATCCAATACTGTATTTAGTTTAAACCTGTAGGTTCCTTCTTTGATACTCATCCTCATCCCATTGTGCTTGAATTTACTTGTTATATACCTACACTCATCTCCTGTTAACTTCAGTGATACTTCTGCTTCTATCCTAAAGGGATTCTTTTTTGATCCTTCATAGTGTTCTTCCTTACTGCTTAAAAGCTTAATGCCCTTTAAACGAATAAGTTTAGAGTCCCCTAATCTGATAAGATGTTCAAGTAATGCTTCAGCAACTCTAGAGTCTTGTTGAGAGTATCCTTCTAGATTATTAAAATAACGAGATGGAACAAATTTTACCTTATCATCTAATTTTCCTTTCTGATTGATTATTCTTATTAAGTCTCTTGATTCTATCTTGCTAAATATTTCGCTTAAATATGCGTATTTGCCTTCATTTATCACTTTAGAAGAATTTGCTTCAAGCATGTATTTTAGTAAATCAGTGCCTTTTTTCTGGATATCTAAGATTATATCATTGTTATTGTTAAGTTTATAAAACTTAGAAAGTATGTATGTTATGTTTG
>JAYEIZ010000038.1:0-4943 GCA_034660355.1 Nanobdellota archaeon | reverse complement strand
TGGTTTTTCTTGTATGATGTTGTTTGGTGTTTGTTGATTTGCAATGCGGACAAGAGAACATATGATCACCTCAAAAAGATTTATGGAAGAGGTAGTTAATATAAGTTATGGAGATTAAACGGTATCCAAAACCGAAATATTTATATAGTTAGTATACAAATATGTATATTAGTAGTGCTTATAAGTATATTGGTGAACAACCATGGCACAACCAGCCACAGCCGAAAGGCCAGTAAGTACACTTGTTGAGGAAAATTCTGCAGATGTAATAGACATTAGAACAATTGCTGGTCTCATACATAGCACAGCTATCTTAGATAATCTAACATGGGATATCAAAAAAGATACACCTAAAGAAGAAAAATTATTTCTCTTGAAAGAATATTTATCACAATTTAATAAGTTTTTTACCCAGTATAACGGAGAGTTAGGTTCTCAATACATGGAATTGTCCAATCAGTATGAGAAAGAATTAAGACAGTCCATAATTCCTACTTTAGAAAGTATAGCAGTTGAAATGGATGAGTGTAGGGATGATAAAATGAGAGAACGACTATATGAACAATATAAAAGAATGTTGAATGATCTTAAAGACTATTTAGAAATAGATGTACGTATCAGCTATAGAGATCCTTTTGAGATTGCAACTCAGGTTTATGTCCGAAGAAACCATCAAATAGAGATTTATTCAGCTAGTGGTCCCGGATAACACACGGATAACACAACGGATAACTAAACCATTATCTTTAAATACTTCTTTCTAATTTACTATCTATGATGGATAAAAGAATAGTAATCAAGATAGGAACAAACCTATTAACCGAGAAGCTATGTGGTCTTAACACTAAATTTGTTAATCAGATCGCTAAACAGATAGCTTTGCTTAAGAAACAAGGTAAAGAAATCTTGATTGTTACTTCTGGTGCGATTGGTGCAGGTTGTATGGAGCTTAATGTTAAGAAATCTCGCGAAATAGAGACAAGGCAGGCTTTATCGGCAGTCGGACAAAGCACTGTTATGAGGGCTTATCATGATGCTTTTGGGAAGCATGGAATAAGAGTAGCGCAAATACTTTTGACTTATGAAGATTTCTCTAATCGAAAAAGGTATCTTAACTTAATAAAGGCTATTAATAAGTTGTTTCAGTTAGGAGTTATACCTATCATTAATGAGAACGATCCTATAAGTGTTGATGAGATAGATGCTACTTTTGGGGATAATGATAAACTAAGTGCTTTAGTTGCAAGCAAGGTAAATGCTGATTTACTTATTATGTTATCTGATATAGATGGGTTATTTGATAAGAACCCTAAGACAAATAAGGATGCTAAATTGATTAGAGAGGTTAGCAGCATTACAAAAGAGATTGAAAGAGCAGCTGGAAAATCAGGAAGTGCATTTTCAATTGGTGGCATGGTGACTAAGATAGAATCTGCAAAGATAGCACTTGATTCTGGATTTAATATGATGATATGTAATGGAAAGAAGAAAGATATCTTGAATAGAGCTATAGATGGGAAGGAAGGAACAATATTTCTTTCAAAAGAGGAATTAAGCAATAAGGAAAGATGGATAAAATTTTCAAAATCAAAAGGCAAGTTGGTTATTAATGAGTGTGCTAGAGAAGTTTTGTTAGAAGGAAAAGCTAGTTTACTAGCTATAGGTATTGATGAGGTAATTGGGAGTTTTAAAAAAAGTGATATAGTTAAAATCAATGATATTGCAAAAGGAATCACTGACTATTCCTCTGATGAAATAGAAAAACTAAAAGGCAAAAAAGGAAAAGTAATCATAAAAAGTGAAAACCTTGTTCTAAAATGAAAAAGAAAGAATCTATGGGTCTATCAGTAAAAAAAGCAGAAGATATGTCTACTTGGTATACTGAAGTCATCCAAAAAGCAGACTTGGCAGATTATACTGACGTTTCAGGCTGCATCGTATTCAAGCCATATGCCTATTCTATCTGGGAAAAGATAGTAAAAACAGTAGATGACAGAATCAAAAAGATGGGTGTTAAGAATGCCTACTTCCCATTACTCATACCTGAAAAACTCTTGAAAAAAGAACAAGCCCATGTTAAAGGATTTTCTCCAGAAGTTGCATGGGTAACTCATGCTGGCGACAGTAAACTAGATGAAAAACTAGCAATAAGACCAACATCTGAAACAATAATGTATGAAAGCTATAAAAACTGGATAAGAAGCTGGAGAGACTTACCTTTGAAGATTAATCAATGGAATAATGTGGTGAGGTGGGAATTTAAGCATCCTGTTCCTTTTTTACGAACTCGGGAATTTCTTTGGAATGAAGGGCATACTGTTTTTGCTACAAAAGAAGAAGCAGAAAAAGAGTGTTACGATATCTTAGATATGTATGATGATATTTTAAAGGAGGATCTTGCCCTTTATGGTGTTAAAGGACGTAAGACAGAGAGAGAGAAATTTGCAGGTGCAGAATATACCTTAGCAATTGAGTTGTTTTTGCCTAATGGAAGAGCTATTCAAGGTCCTGATTCACACCATGATGGCCAGAACTTTGCTAAAGCATTTGAAATTAAGTTTTTAGATAAAAATGAGAAAGAGCAATATGTTTGGCAGAATACTTGGGCTATTACAACAAGGATGATCGGTGTTATGATTATGGTACATGGTGATGATAATGGTTTAGTTATGCCGCCAAAGTTAGCTCCTATCCAGGTTGTGATTGTTCCAATATTATTTAAGGATTCTAAAGAGAAGGTAGTTTCGAAGGCTAAGGAGATAAAGAATAAACTTAAGGAATACTCTGTTGTATTGGATGATAGGGAAGAGTATAGTGCTGGATGGAAATTTAATGATTATGAGCTTAAAGGTGTTCCAATCAGAATTGAGATTGGACCTAAGGATCTAGAAAAGAACCAAGCTGTTTTGGTAAGAAGGGATACTTTGAAAAAGGAATTTGTGGATATAAAGGATTTAAGTGAGAAAGTGAATAAGACATTAGAAAGTATTCATAATAATCTGTATAAGAAATCTAAAAAATTGTTAGAGGATAATATAGCTGAAGTTAAGAATATGGATGAGTTTAAGAAAGCTATAAACGATAAGAAATTAGTAAAAGCATTATTTTGTGGAGAGAAAGAGTGTGAAGACTGGATAAAAGATAAATCGGGTGGTGCTTCGTCAAGGAATATTCCATTTGGGCAGAAATTAGTTACTGGCAAATGTGTTCATTGTGAGAAGCAAGCAAAGTATTCTGTTTATTTCGGTAAAAGTTATTGAAAAAGAGGTTAGGGTTCTGATGAGAGGTAATAATATAATATATTGGAGTATGTTTTTAGCTGCATTAGCTGGCAGCGCAGATAATTGTAATTCCAAGGTAGAAAAGAATATTGATCCAACGCCTGTTGAGGAAAAAATCAGATCAAATGATTCTGTCAAAGAAAAACTATATGAAGTGAGATTAGGTAACGATGATTATATAGTGGAAACACTTAGGTATGCTCATGAGGATAGTATCCATATACTAATTAGATCAGCAGAAGACCGCGAAAATCAGAAAAATATAATAACTAAAGAAGGAGAGCTTCCTTTTCTGACTTATCATAAGAGATATGGGCTGCCAAATGTAGAAGCAGTTGAACATATGGTTGATGGAACATTAGTAAAATTTCTCCTTATTGAGACTCTAGGACCTAGGTTTTTGGATGGTTTTGTCAAGAATATTGAACCTGAAGTTCCAACAACAACCCTCCTTAGGTATGCAAACAAAGAATTCTATCTTGAAGAAAGATGGTTACATTAGATGTTTTGCTATTAAACTAGTTACATCTATTTTTGCTGAGCTGTTAGGTATTGTGTTAGAGGTTATTACCTTAGCGCCTGCTTTTTTTAGTTTATTTAATGCGTCTTCTACTAAGATGCCGTGAGCTGCAAAGCATGTTACTTTCTTTGCTCCAAGCTTTTTCATTGCTTTTATTGCTTCTAACAAAGTATGTCCTGTTGATATCATATCATCTATAAAAATAAGGTTTTTTTTCTTTATGTCAATCTCTTTGTTTAAAGTTACTTTTACTTTTCTTGCTGAGTAGCGCTCTTTTTCCATGATTGCAAAATCGCAGCCTATCTTTTCTGCTATCCTTTGTGCCCATTTATAGCTTTCCCAGTCTGGGCCAATTATTACTGGATTTTTGATATTCTTTTTTATGTAATTTTCAATTAATATATTTGCGGTTAGTTTATGTGACTTAATTTTGAAGATGTGCTTAAGTGTTCTTTCTCTATGTAAATGTGGGTCTATTATGTAAACTTCATTGAAGTCTTCATCAATGTTTTTTGCTATTGTCTGTAAGCTGATGCATTCTCCGGGGTTAAATCTTTTATCCTGCCTTAAATAAGGGAAATATGGTGCAACTAAGATTAATTTCCTTGCTCCCAGGTCCTTTGCTGTTTCTGCTGCAAATAGTGTTTCTATAATACAATCATTTATGTTTTTGTAGAATGATTGCACTAATATGGCTACTTTCTTTTTTAGGTTTACATTGAACTTTAGCTTTATTTCAGAATCAGGGAAATGGGTTACTTCTAGTTTGGAGTAGGGTTTTTTTAGCTTGTTTGCTAATCTTTTTGCTATATGCAACCCATGTGAAAGACCTATTATTATCATAAATGCTTCTTTATTTAATTAGTATAAAAAACTTTTCTTTGTTATTTCTTATTTTTGTGTAAAGAACCACCGTTCAGAGAACGGTGGCATTACGGCTTAGGCTGCGAAGCTACTTAGTGTTTTTTGTCCATTTCCTACACTTAATGAACCATACTTCTGTTTCTTGATATAATTATAGCTAGTGACATAAATATTTGTACACATCTAGTTTAAATCTCCTAGTACGAAAATATTTTGTCGTTGAACTTTTAAACTCAGCAATTGATTCTGGAAATTTTGAACCTAGAATTTCATCTTTA
>JAYEIZ010000037.1:0-4955 GCA_034660355.1 Nanobdellota archaeon | reverse complement strand
CCCGGCATTAGCCCAGTTAAAGAACCAGAAAAAACAGCAGCACCTATTGCCTTAACTTTATTGTTAAAGCTCACTTTAATAGTCTCAGTAATATGCTGTTTAGGTATCTCAGCATTCTGAAATAAAGAAACAACTAATGTACTTATACCAAATAATCCCGAAAGCATAGGAAACAAAGGCTGTTTTAGATTAGGCCACCCCAAAACAATTATACCTAGTACCCCAGAGATAATAAACACAAAACTTCCCCAGAATATATTATTTAGCTTCTTCTCCATGAAAAGCATATACAAAACAACAAAGATCAATATATACCCCATACGGGGTTGTATAAATGAATAAATCTTAGGGACAAAAGGAATCATAATAGGGATCAAAAGCAAGGTAACAATTAATGCTAATAAACTTCCAATAACAGTTAGTTTAACAGCTTCATAACCTTTGCCCTCTAATAGCAACTTATGTCCAGGCAAAACACCTAAAGCCATATCAGCATCAGGTGCACCTAAAAACACAGAAGGGATAGAATCTAAAAAAGTATGTGTAATTGCCATCGCAATTATAAAAACACTTAAACTCAAAGGGTCGGTAAAGCCTAACAAATAACCAGATAAGCTAATCAACAGAACAGATATCAAATTAACATGAATGCCTGGAATCAAGCCTGTAATACAACCAAACAAACATCCTAACAATAACGCAATTATAATATCATAAAACATTTTGATCAGAATAGTGCATCAACATAATATCCCTTAAATAGACAAGACCTTGCTTATTCCCATTCAGCTTACTTAAAAATCTCATCGCATCATCATAAGCAGGATTATTAACATTTACTCCATTTATATTCTCATAATTATATTTGTTATCTATCCACATAATCTCTTTAATACGGATTCCAAACTTTTCTGGGTTAAGGAAAACTGATGAATCCTTTTCCAAAACAAACTTTCCATAAAATGTCAACCCAATAAACTCTTTATTCCTTATAATAAACTTTTTTGTATCTTCTAATTCATCTAAACTTTCAGATGGAAACCCTAAAATAAAGAAACAACCATTCTTTATTCCAGCTTTTGAACTAAGTTTCAAAAAAACCTCAACATCTTCTACTTTTGTACCTTTACCCATCAGATCTAGAATCCTTTGATTGCCTGATTCAATACCTAATAATAAGCACCTGCAGCCTGAATCATACATTTTCTTCAAAATTTCATAAGAAAAGTCCTTTGTAGGCTTTACCAACGCATAATAATAAATCTTTAGCCCTTTCTGAATTATTGCTAAAGCTATCTTATCAAACTGCGTAGCAGATATCATCTCATCAACAAAATAGAAATACTCAACACCATATTCCCTATTATAATGCTCTAATTCTTCAACAAACCCATCTACATCCTTTGCTTTATACGTATTTGAATAAGAGTGATGATGCACACAAAAAGCACACCTCTTCCAATAACATCCTTTTGAGAAGAGCACAGGCAAAACCTTAAATGGGGCAAAATAATCATTAAGCTTAAAATCAGAGAAATCAGCAAAAGGCAGTTTGTTTAAATCAGGACAGATATCTTCTTTATTCTTAATGATCTCTCCTTCTTTCTTGTATATAATATTAGGGATGCTTTCTATATCCGTTCCTTTTACCAACTCTAACAAAGCCATCTCACCTTGATTATAAACTATGTAATCTACAACCTCCCCCAATATCTTTGAGAGCTTATCATAAACTAGGCTCAGGTAAGATCCTCCAAAAAGAATCTTCACATTAGGATTCAACCTTTTTAGTCTTTTTGCCATTGTTAAAGAAGGAATGAAGTTTTCATTATAACAGATAGAGAACCCTACAATATCTGGTTTCTCATTTAGAATCACTTCAGCATATTTATCTAATATCGCTAAATCATCTCTCTGCCCTTTAATGAAATCTTTTAAAACCCCTCCAACTTTCTCTTTTAATTCTTCAAAACCTTCTAAGAACTCCGTAATATTCAAGTTGAGTTTATCCAAGTTCCCCAAATTCTCTTTCTTCTTTATAAAATCATAGAATCCTATTATGATCTTCTCCCTTTCATTCAATGCAGTTTTATTTTGCCTTAAGTATTCTGCAAAATCAGAATGAAATAACAAGTTTATATCAATACATTTTACCTTAACATCAGATCTGCTTTCTACAAAACTCTTCAAGTTAGATATACCTAAAGGTGGACTTGTTGGCTTGATAAAAGGCATTGTTACTAAAACAACTTTCTTTGTCATTATGATAGCACCCTGATCCTATTGCCAATTACTTCTAGTTCACCATTATATTCATCAACTTCTCCAATAACTTCAATATAGTCCCCTTCTTCTAAAGAAAGATTCTTATTATCTTGTTTCATAACTATGATGCTCATATCCTCTGGCTGGATTATAGTGATTATACTTACCTTCTCACCTTCATAAAGCCTCTCTACCCTGCCTTTAACCTTAACATCACTCCCAATATCCTCCTCTTCTATCTTGCCAATGCTGGTTTCATCTATCTTAACACTATCTGATATTATATAAAGAACAAATACACCTATCAAAGCACACCCTATAGCTATCTTCAGCAATGTTTTCTCTTTCATCCCCACATCAAGAATATTCTTATTTTATTTAAATTTACCCCTAAAACCAATACATTTATACGAGAGAAAATGCAAACATTTTCTATGCATAAATTTCTCGTCAATCAAAGATTTATGAAAATTCTTTGAATTTTCATGACCTAAAAACCTCAAGGGTTTTTAGATTTCCGATAAATTTATATATTTAGATATATAAATATTAAATAAACAAAGAATAAATACGAGAATAAACGATATATTTATATATCTAAATACGTAAATACGATATAAATGACAGAAGAAAGCATAAGATTACTGAAATCGTTAGCAGACCAAACAAGATTCAATATAATCAAATCTCTATTAAAAAAAGAAAAGACAGTTTCTCAGATTGTTAAAGAAGGGGGAAAAGCTCAACCAACGATATCTCTCCATCTAAAATTACTTCAGCTAAATGATATAATCACTTCAAGAAAACAAGGAAAATTCATCTTTTATAGAATAAAGAATCAGAATGTAAGGAAAATAATCAAGATATTATAAAATGCCTGAAGAAAAACCCAAAAAAGAAGCCTCTAAGGAAAAGAAAGAAGAAAAGATAGTTTTGACAGGTGGCAAGATATGGATTATATTGATCATATTCGGCTTACTAGCATTCGCAGGATTTAATTATTTCTACAATCTTAGGCATGGCGAATCCCTTACTATAGCTAATACATTATATCCCCCTTATCTGAAAGGTAAGGTTAGTGACGCATCTTCAAAAGTAAGCAATATATTCTCTGGTTCAAAAACACAAGAGAAAGAGACAAAAACACAAGAAGAAGATAAAAAAGATGGGGGGTTCCCTTGGGTAAAGACAACCTTTTCAGGAGCAGGTTTAGTGCTGTTAATAATAGCTATTGTATTTGCTAAGAAACGTAAAAACAAAGAAGAAGATAAGCCAAAAGATCCTTTAGAAAAGATAATCATCTACTTGAAGAATATCTCTAGAAGAAAAAAACATGCAAGTGATAAAATCGAGGATTTAGAACAACATAAGAAAAAAGCCTCAAAAGATCTTCGTGTCATGCTAGGCGAAATAAAAAAGGCAGGAGGAATGAAGAATTTCGTTAATGAGATACTGCCTTTCTTTAAATCTGGACAGGGCAAGGAACTAAAAAAACTTAGAGAAGAATCTGATGGTTTAAAGAAATTAATCCTGGAGAATATCATCTTACTCAGGGTATTTAGAGGACTATCTGAACTCGAGTCTTATATCCTACACTTTTCCAATATAATCTTAGCGCATATACAAGCAGAAGATACAAAAGAAGAGACAAAAAAACAGGAAATGTCCTCTAAAACTAAATCACTTGTAGAAACCTCTAATCATATTATAGGATTACTAGCTGAACTATTTAAGATCTTAAATAAAGAAGACTTGATAGAGAAAAAAGCTAAAGATTTGCTAAATAATACGCACATTGAAAACAAAGCCAGGAACTTCTGGGCTAAAGCAGAAAGGCTAAATGAAGAATGGGTTGAAGATGAAAGCTCACTTGAAGAGGAATTAAGTAGGTTAATAGAACAAGAATTTTCAAAATACTCCAAAATTAAACCTTTACTGGATAAAGAGAAAGAAACAGTTGAGGAGATCATAATTATAATTGAAGAGTTTATAAAAATAAAGCAAAATACAGCAAAAGAGAAAGTAGCTACTCAAACACACCACGTACCTTCTGGTGCTCATTCAGTACAACCAATTCCACCAACAGGAGCAACACCGCTTGAAGGGCAGATGAGGCCTAGGGGCAGAGTTCTCCCTCCAAGCGGAACGCATATAGAACCAAAAATACAACCAAGAGATGAAAATGGAGATCTCTTATCTTCCAAAGACCTTCCTACTATCAATGCGGATTGGGGAGATGGAACTCCAGATCCTTTATTAACACAACCAACTACTAGGTCAAGAGGAGCACCAGCTTACTTACAAATTACTGATAATGCACTAAACGCCATTGCTAATCTCCCTAAAAGTGGAAAAAAGATCATTATTGATGAAAGCGAAGTCATAAATATAAAACATGCAGTGGAATCAAGCAAAGAAGAATTTCCAGACCCAAAAAAACATGGTTGGCTAGTCAAAAAATTAGAATCCATATCTAGAAAAGAGAACATTAAGCCTAGTGTGCTGGAAAGCATTAGAAAGAAAGTAGCAAAATGACGTTAAAAAACAATTCTTCTAACAACTACTTCTAATCCCGTAGTTCTACCCAGTCTATGACTGGGAGGTCTGCTCAGCAACGAAAACTTTTTCTATAGTAAAAATAAAGAATTAAAGGTTAGGCTCTTGAACGAGCACTAACCATTAATACGTTT
>JAYEIZ010000036.1:0-5024 GCA_034660355.1 Nanobdellota archaeon | reverse complement strand
AAAGGAACAATATTCAGCATAGGAGTTACGTAACTAACTTCGAACTGTTTAATACACTTTGTTCTAAGGTAGATTCCCGCTGTTCCAAGTATAGATATTAGGTAAATGAGAAGTAAATTAGGTAACTCCTATGCTGAATATTGTTCCTTTTTTTGTATTTATATTTGCTGTATTATTTCTTAAAGAATCATTATCTCCTGCCGGAGTCATAGGAATATTTCTAGTCACATTTAGCGTCTATCTTCTAAATATTTCAAAAAAAGAGAATATATTCTATCCGTTCTACCAACTCTTTAAACACAAAAGATACATAATATTTCTACCAATATTATTATTCTCTGTTACTGCAATTCTAGATAAGTTAACCCTTAATTCAATAAACCCTCTAACATTTATTTTTTATCTATCTATTTTTCTAGTAATTAATTTTTTAATATTAATACTGAGTGTAAAAAAACTACAAGAAACTAAGGAGATATTAGTAAAAGATTACAAGCAATACTTAATCATTGGTTTATTGTTATTCATATCACAAATAGGTCAGTACTTTGCAACTTCGTTAAAGGAGATAAGCATAGTAAATCCATTATTGATGCTCTCTTCTATTATCGTAATTGTAAGTTCAAGAAAATTGTTCAAAGAAACAGATATCTATATGAAAATTACATCTACATTCATTCTAATAGTCGGAATGGCACTTATCTTGATATAATGTCCTATTCAAACAGTTAATTTTATAAATACTTGTAAACTTTAAAATAATAGGTAAAATGGCAGATGAAAACAAAATAAAACAGGTTAGAAGGCATATAGATAGGATAGACACAGTAATAATTACTGCACTTGCAGAGAGGATGTCTTTAATGCCAGATATTGGAGAATACAAAAAAGAGAACAACATTCCTATTTTCGATGAAGATAGGGAAGTTGCGATAATGAAATCTCTAAAGGCTACTGCAAAAAACGAAGGTCTTGATGAAGGCTTTGTTGAAGAAGTTTTCTTGTCAATTTTCAACGAAGCAAAACGCATTCAAAACGACATTATCAATGGATAAGAACACTGTCGGTTCTAACTGCAATTCCATTATTTTTCTTAATAATATCCTTAGAAGTCATTTGTGTGATACCTAATCCTATTAACTCTCCCTTTAAAGTCATTATCGCAACTAATTCGTCTGTGTTAATGCCTGACTCAATCTTGCTTATTCCGGGTATTGCTAAATCTCTACCATGGCTTAAAGATTCGATTGTACTATCTAAGATCCAAACTTTAGGTAAATGCCTGACTCCATTTTCTATTGGCTGAATAATCTTTCTGATGAACTTATCATTCTTCTCTTTCTTATAATAATAAAAAGCATCTGTCAGATCTTGCAAAGTACAAAGAGATGATTCATCAAACGAAGCTACTTTAGTTCTTCTTAACTCTACCATATGCGCTCCCATGTCTAATCTCTTCCCAAAATCATGAATATATTTTCTTATATACGTTCCAGCTTCACAACCTATCTTAAACAAAACATTTTGCCCATCTATCTCTAAAACCTCAATATAGTAAATCTTTCTAGTTCTCTCTATTCTTCTTACAGAGCTTTTTATAGGTGGCTTTTGCCTAATCTTTCCACTATAATCTTCGAGTTCTTTTCTTATTCTGCCTTTTTCTACAGGCTTATGTAAATACATCAAAGCGATATACTCTTTTCCCGCTGGCAGTAAAGCTTGGACTACCCTTGTTGCTTTTCCAATCGCAACTGGCAATAGGCCAGTAACATGAGGATCTAAAGTTCCGCTATGCCCTGCTTTAGTCAGATTTAAAATTCTCTTGACAAAGTCACTCACCTGATGAGAAGTAGGTCCCCTAGGCTTATCAACATTAACTATACCATAGTTTACTATTTGCTCTGTCGGCCTTTCTTCTGGCTTAATGCCGTAAACAGCTTTAGATTCTTTCTTAACTAATACTTTTCTGCTTATAGTTTCAAATGGTAACTTGCCCATAACTATAGATGGATTTATATTTTTTTAATAAGCTTTCTATTTATCCACCGAAGATAGAAGCAATAGCCCTTCTTCTGGCTTCTTTCACAGAAATAGGTCTCCCCATAATTCTCTTTGTTAAAGAATACGCTTCCATTTCTCTCACTAATCTTGCTTGTTTTTCCTTTCTATTCTGGAATATCACTGATTTAAGCTTATAAGGGTGTCTAGCATACTGGCAATGATGGATCATCTCATGAATCAATGATTCTTCATCATAGATGTCATGAAGAGTTATCTTTTTCCCATCAAATCTACCTCCTTCCCGCGTCATTAGCCAACCAACAAATATAACTTTAGGGATAGGAATTCCAGAAGTATCGTAAAATCCGCTTAATTTCTTCCATCTCTCTATAACATACATCTTTAGATACTTATTTTCATTAGAAGATAGTTTTTTTATTCTTCCAATAAGAGTTATATATGTTTCTCTAAAGATGTTTTTAGGTAGAATCCTCTTCAGAGTATAAACATCTCTGAGAATGATCTGAGGGGGTATGTGGTCCCTCTTATCAACTGAACGATAAGTACCGTCTCCCAGGCATATCATATACTCAGAGGAATAACTCCTAAGTTCTTTAAGGCTAAACTCTGATATTTTTGATCCTCTTTTTAAATGAAAAAGCAATTTATTCTTAGGTCCATCTGAATATCTTCTTTCTTCAAATAGAATTTTTTTCTCTAAATCAATTATTATAGTTAATAACGACTTTATTTTATTAATATCTCTGTTAGATATAACCTCTTTTTCTAATATATCAATTATCTTAACAGAAATCTTATGAATCGCTTTGCATCCATCCAGTAGTTTTATATCAAAAATTTGAGCCTTGAGTTCTTCATACTCTTCATTGTCTAATTCTACAATGCGCCTTAGATTGTCTTCTATATCAACGATATTTTTTTTCGTTTGTCTTATCCCCTTAGGAAGCCTGTTTGATTCACCCCTGCATTTCTTAGCTATTCTGATTATCTTTCTTATTTTTCTGAGTAATTTAGACATACATCTAGATATTTAACTTGATTCTTATATATTTTTCTAATTTAAGAAATCTATCCTTTCTGCTGTGGTGCAGTAGGTCTTTGCTGAACTTGTTTTGGTGCTGTTGGTTGTTTTGGAGCATGTTGTTGAGGAGCTTTTACTTGATGTTCTTTTTTCATTTCTTTCATCTCTTCTTTTTGTACTTTCTTAGCCTCTTCAGCTTTTTCATCTTTTATCTCTTTTTTATCTGCGTCTTCTCCACCTAATGCGTCCTTTACTTCAATCTCTACGTCTTTGTCGTCTTTTTTCTCTTCAGCTTTTGCCTCTGGCTTCTTAGGTGCTTCCTTGGGTTTTTCCTTAGGTGCCCCAACTAATTCAACTATAACTAAGCCTTCTTCATCTTTTTTACATTCTACCTTAATATGGTGTGGAGGATTCTTAATGCCATCCTTCCATAATGCTAAATTAGCATATTTTCCAATCTTAACTTCAGTTGCTTTCATATGCTTCATAGCAAATTCCCTTAAAGCACTCACAGCCCTATTTGTCCTTTTCCATCTAGGTGCTCTTTGATACTTTTGTCTAAGAGGGATATTATATACTCTCTCTAAAACGACTTTCTTTTCCTTCTTATCTTCTTTTTTAGCCATTTTATACAAGATTATGCTTTAGCTTTAGTTCTACGCCAACTCCTCTTGACCATAGTATGCCTACCAGGATGAACTCTTCTGCCCTTACCATATTTCTTAGGTACTGTCCAAAAAGGGGCCCATCTAGTTTGAGTATTTAACTTAGACAACCTTTTCTTCCTGCTTGGATGTTTATATCTTGCCATTCTATATATGTTTAATCTTAAAATCCTTTTTTTCTGTCTGTAATTGTTTTAATATAGCCTTTAATTGTTCATCATCTATCTTATTTTTTATCTGACCTTGTTGAACAGCTTGTCCCAGCACAACCATTATCTGAACTGCTTTGTCAGGATGAGCTGCTTTAACATTTCCATACCTTTCCAATGCTTCTTTTGTAAAAAACTGTTTAACAACAACTTCAAGTTGTTCAAATTGCGCTTGAGCCTGTTGATTTGATTGTAATTGTTCTTCTTGCTGTCTTTGGAGTTCCATTAGTTTCTTTTTTCTTATCTCCTCAAGCTCATCCATTTTTTTCTTCTTTCTTAGGCTCTTCTTTAGGTGCTTCTTTTACTTCAGGTTTCTCAACTGGTTTAGCTTCCTTGGACTTCTCTTCTGCCTTAGTTGCGTCTTTTTTCTCTTCTTTTTTAGGAGCTTTTTCTTCTGTCTTAGGTGCTCCCTTTGGTTTTTCAGCTGGTTTTTGCTCTTTTGGAGCTGGGTCTACTTTAGCTGGCTTTTTTGATATCTTATTAATAACATTATCTATCAACTTAATGCCTTTAGGAGTGACAACCCTTCCTTTATGGACGCCTTTCTTATCCTGTTTAACAAGTTCAGCCTTTTCAAGCTGCTGTAACATTTTCCTAAGAAGATTACCAGCGCCCCTCTTGAATATCTCAGATTTATAACCTCTGCTCTGCTTGCCACCGTATAAAGTCCTTAACTTAGAAACTCCTACTGGACCAAGCAATCTAACCTTTCTTAGTACAGAAGCTGCTCTCACATACCACCAGTCTTCTCTTACAGGTGGCCTTTCCTTATGAACTCCAGTCTTAACAAAGCTAGCCCATACTGGCGGCTTTACTTCTTCTACTTTCTTTAGCTCTTCAGCTATTCCTTCTATTAACTCTGTTGGGTCTACATCATATATTGTCATTTTTTCACCATGCCTTACGGCATTAGAACTGCTACAATCAAGTAACTTAATACTAAGGATTTTATCTCTATTTATAAATGTTATTGTTTTAGGCAGTAGATGACGGATTTAATCAGATATGACTTCTAATCCTACAATTCATCATCTCTGAATTGTCAATTTCTCAAGTAAGTAAGGTAGTTTGCCATTAGAAATCTAATGAATCCAATAAAAAGAGAAG
>JAYEIZ010000035.1:0-5035 GCA_034660355.1 Nanobdellota archaeon | reverse complement strand
CTAGCAATAACTCTTTGTTGAAAATCATCAATTTTGGAAACTGGCTTTACTGCTTTCGGCAATTCTTTCGGTCGTTTCATAATATCAAGATACTTGTCGGATTGTCTGATTGGTTTAGCTTTTATATCCCTAATAGATAGCCCCATAGCTTGCTGACGAGCTTGAAATGGCTGAGTGGGTATAGTTCCCGCCTGCTCTGGTAAAAGCCCTCTAATGTTCAAAGATGGTGTTTGAGTTCTACCCCTAAGAGTTTGAAGAGATTTTGAAACAGGAGATTCTAAAGTTTCAACAGTCCGTTTAAACAATTCAGAAATTTTAGATGTCTTTGGTATTCCCTCAGCTTTAAGAATAGAATATGCTTGATTGACTTCTACTGACTTAGCCGCATTCCCAGTAGGCATATCAGGATGAAAAGTTTTTTGAAGTTTTCTGACATTGGAAGACGCTTTTGGAAGAGTATCTGGCTTACCGAGAGCTTCCCACGCCGCTTGATGTGAATTTGTCGGAACTTTTATATTTTTAGCAAGAGCGGTATAACCACTTCTAATAAAAGAACTCATTATCAAAGAGTCAAGAATAACCTGCCCTCCCACACTGCCAACAGTGGCTATGGTTGCTTCGGTATCGCTCATTCCTTGTTGGCGTAAAGCAGTATAAGTATTTCCTGTTTGTTGCTGGAACGATTCTATATCTCCTAAAAGAGGAACATCTAAAGTGGTTGGTTCTCCTGTAATTAGTTCTGCTCCTGTCGCTCCGAATTTAAAAGGAATACCAGCAAATCCTTTCACCATCCCCACAACTGTTTCAGAAACATTTTTAATATATTCTTCTGGAAAATTTATTACGGTTTGTTTTGCAATATCCCAATCTTGCTCTGTGATTTCAGGTGGCTTGATTGCTCTTTTAACAACATCAATAGGTTTTTGCCAAGAAGGCGTTTCTCTTTCTATATCAATATGCTTATGAAGAACATCATAAGCGGTATTTGTCATTGGTTCTGTCATCCCTTCTCCAACTTCAAATCTCATTCCTTTGGATGGGGAAGCCCAAGTTTTCCAATCAAACGCTTTTTCAACAGGATAGGATGCTATCTTTTTAGCAGCTTCAAAAGGCGACTTCACTTCAGGTAAAGCTCTTCCGATTGTCGCCAAATCTTCTGTTGGAGGTTTTATTCTATCTAATATGTTGTTTAAAAAACTCATATAAGTGTTACATTAGGATATTCATTTTTACCAGAGGTATTCCACCAGTTATTTAACCAATTATTTGCTTTAGTTCCTCTTGCGTATGGGTTTCCGCCTTGTGTTTTAGCAGCGTCATAAACATCTTTTCTTTCGTTCACAATACTGATAAGCGTTCTTTTTTGTTTAGTTGGAGTTTGTTTAGTTGAAGTTGAAGCGGCACTTGCTTTTTTAGGGAAAAAACTTTTTACTCCGCTTTCAATACCTCCACCAAGGAACTCTCCTACTCCACCTATAAAGCCACTTGCTTTTTCTAAAAAGTTTTCTTTCTTCCCGTAAAGCTGGTCTAAAACTTCTGTATATCTTTCTGGAAGTTTATCAATTTTATTACTGCTTTTAATACTTCGTTCCACATCATCTCTTGAGTATCCTTCATCTTTGTATCTTTTTAACTTATCGTGGATTGAAACTCCTTTTGTCAAGACATTGTTTTTTTCTTCGGTAGTCATTCC
This sequence comes from Nanobdellota archaeon, assembly GCA_034660355.1. Classification (GTDB taxonomy): domain Archaea; phylum Nanobdellota; class Nanobdellia; order Woesearchaeales; family JACPBV01; genus JAYEIZ01. The sequence goes on along the minus strand of JAYEIZ010000035.1, from coordinate 3,342 downwards.
AGGTCTTACTCCAAGTTTGTATTCCCATTCAGCTACTTTTCCGACTGTTTCTTTTGATGGTTCTTTATTCAAAACTTTAGTTCTTTCAGCAGCAGTCATTCCAGGTCTTACTCCGAGTTCATATTCCCATTGAGGCACTTTAAGTTTCTCCCCCGTAGTTCCTAAAATACCTTGAAGCTGGTTGGTAATTTTATTTACATAATTAGGAACATCATATTTAACTCCATAACTATTAGTACCTGTTTTTCCTTTCCAATCAGGACTTCCACTATTCCAAATAGAAGCTATCTGTTGAGGGTTATATCCTTGACTGACTAATTTTTCTATTTTCCACCTTGCTACTGCATCTTGATTCTCTTTTGTCATATCTAATTGTGTGGACATTTTTAAAACTTCACTAGCGTATTGTCTTGACCAACCTGCCCAAGTCTCTGGCATAAATTGGTAAGCTCCATACTCTCCAGAGCCTCCTCTTGCTTGATAGTTTCCTCCACTCTCTACTGTTCTGATTGCTTTCATTATATCCTCTACTTCAGCACTAGCTATTGATTGAGTAACTTCTCTTTGTGTTTCTTGATTGTTGTATTCATTTTTTTGAAGATTGGCTTCTTTCAATCTTCTAGCTAAATCTTGTTCGCTTGTTATATATGGAAGAACTTTCTGATATGCTGTTAAGAAGTCATCGTTAGGATGAATACCTGCTTCTCCATAGGCTAAGGCTAAATCTCTTACATCATCTCTTTCTTTATATACATACTTGTTTAAAGACTGTTCTTTAAGAGCATAGTTAATCATATCCATTTTTCTTTTCTCATCTGCGTCAAAAGCCATATAAGGTCTAGCTTTTGCATAAGCATAGTCATAAGAATCAGCAGATGTTATCCCTGCATTAGGGTAATCTTCTGATAGTCTTCTAACTTCTTCCATTTCTTTAATAAATGGTTCTGAAACTAATTTTTTAATATCTTCTTCTTTCTTTTTAATATCAAGAGTTTTCTTTGAATATTCCAAATCTTCATAAGCACTCATAAACGGAGATGACTTATAGTAAGCCACAGCTAGAGAGTCATCTGGTGCTATTTTCGCTTTGGGATATTTAAACGCTAAATCCATAACCTCGTCTCTTTCTTTGTAGAAAGGTTTGGAAATCTTCTCTTCAAGAGTAGCTTGTTTATTCATTAAATCATAAGTTTCTTTCTGATATTCCATACTCTTTTTTGCCACTCCGTAAGGTTGTAATTTTTGATACGCTGTTGACCAAGAGTCATTAGGGGAGATATTCGCTTCGGGATAATCCATCGCCATTTCTCTTACTTGTTCCATCTCTTCAAATAAAGGTTCTACAAGTTGTTTTTCTTTGATAGCGATGTTAAGAATATCAGCTCTTCTTTCAAGCTCTTTCTCATCGTGAATATGTGGAGCAACTTTTTCATAAGCTCTTTCCCAAGTGTCATTTATTCTTATTCCTGAAGTAGGATAAAGCAAGGCTAATTCTTTAACTTCGTCTTGAGTATCTAAAATTCTTTTATAATCATCTTTGTAAATATCTAATTTAACTTCCGCTTGTTCTTTAGCAAGTTTCTGAGCGTCTGATAAAAGACCACTATACATTTCTACATTTACTTCAGCAGCGTCAATCTGTTTCTCCATTGCCGCTTTCCAAGCTGAAGTATATTGATTAAGAGAGTCTTTTGCTTGGCTGTAATTTCCTTTGGCAACGCTTATCCTCGTAGAGGCGTAACCAAGTTCTACGGACTTTTCCGCTTTTATCAAATTTTGATGACCTCCTATAAGTTCCATTGGGGCTTTCATACCTGATACTTCATTTATTTTTCCGTTGTAGGTTCTTTCCAGATTAGTATAAGAATTTTGAGCCGAATTAACTGCCCCATAAGCACCTTTTAAAGCGGCTGCGTTTTGTTCACCTAATTGAATAAGTCCTTGACTTGCGTCTCTTATTTGATTAATAAGTCCGTTATAAGACCCCATCATTTGATTTCTCCACATTTGCACTCCCGCTTCTCTTTCGGCGTCTTTATAAATCCTAGAAGCTATCATTGATTTTTCTTCACTGGTCATTTCAGTAGTAAGCATTTGAAGGTTTGAGACATTAACGCCTGGAAGTTTATCTGATAAGTAAGAATTGTAAGCGTTCATTATGCTATCAACTCTGTTGTCGTCAAACTCTGTCGGAGTAAATTCTCTTTTCGCTGCTCCAGTAGTATAATTATTTACAATCTCTCCTATTAGAGTATTATAATTATCTTGTCCTGATGTCGCAGGTGGTGGTGTCCAATCAGAAAGACCCTGCCACCCAAGAGAAGGGATAGTTGGTTTTTCTGTTTTAGAATGATATTCTCCTTCGGGTTGCCAAGTGTCTGGCTCTTTTGGTTCATATTCAATGTCTATCATCAAATCATCATTAAGTTTTGTTTCTTCATCGTCAATGACTTTGTCAAATTCAATCTTTTCTTCTTTGTCAACAAAAGCGTCATCTAAATCTAAATTTAATAACTTATTTGATGGGACAACTACGCCAAGTTTAACTGCTTGTTCTGGTGATACACTTCCAACAATTCCTCCAATATCAGAAATATCTCTTCCAAACTTTTGTTTATAACTTTCTCTTGTTTCTATTCCTCCGCCCTTGCCGAGAGTATAAATAGTATTTCCATATCCTTGAACCTGAACAGCTCCATAAATACCTTGTGCTTGAAGCTCTTGAGTAAATGCCGCAGTCGGTTCCCATTCTTGACCAAAAACACTTTTAATTGATTGAAATGGGTCGTCTTTTTCCGCTCTTAATTGGTCAGAAGTTGCTACAGTTGTTGGTTCTTTAGTCTCTACTTGCGACCAAAAATCAGGAATGTTCGCTGCTTCTTCTGCGGTAATGTGTCTTCCGCTTTGGTCATATACTTCATTTGTTCCTTCTGTTCTATAATAATTTTTAGAAGTGTTTGTTGTGGATGAAGAAGAAGAACCTGAAGATGAAGAAGAAGAACCTGAAGATGATTTTGAAGTTGTATATCCCTTATTCAGATAATTTTGTTTCTCGTGTGCACAAACAACAGTACTTTTGCCATTTTTCCAAACATATACTGGAGATTTATCTAATGAACTAGAAGAAGAACCTGAAGACGACCTAGAAGAAGACCTAGAAGAAGACGAAGAAGAACTAGAAGATGATTTTCTAGCTGCTATTCTAGCTTTGGCTGCAGCTAAATTAGCAGCACTTAATGAATTTGCGGGTGGTCTTTTTGCCATATTATTAAATTATATTATAATATTATTAGATTAAGCAGCTTTAACTGCTATTTTATAATCTGTTCCATTAAAGTTTAT